>JBGAOD010000130.1:0-9960 GCA_044221955.1 Phycisphaerales bacterium
GCCGCTTCGCCGCGTCGGGCCGGATCGCCTTGCCGTCATGGATCAGCGAAATATCTCGCGCCAACTGGGCCGTCGGCGTGCTCGGCCCCGGCAGCTTCGCGGCCCTCGCCCTCGTCGCGCCGCGCACCGCCTCCACAATGTCCAGCAGCCCCGTGCCCGTCGTAAAGCACTTCGCAACCCCCGCCTTGAGCAGCACCGGCAGGTCGTCTTGCGGAATAATCCCGCCCATGTAAATCGGCAAGTCAGGCCGACCCAGCGCCCGCGATTCCTCGACCAACTTCGGCCCCAGCACCAGGTGCGAGTTGGACATCATCGACGCGCAGATCACGTCGCAATCCTCGTCCCGGGCCGAGATCGCCAGCGACCGCGGCGTCTGCCACAGCCCCGAATAAATGACGTGAACCCCCGAATCCCGCAACGCCCGCGCGATGACCTTCACCCCCCGGTCGTGCCCGTCCAGCCCCATTTTCCCCAGCAAAACGCGAGGCCGATGCGGCAGGTCTGCACAGCGGTCCTTCTTTTCAAACTCGGTCGTCGGCACGTTGAGAGCGGTGGTCATGGGAGGAGGATAGCGGGGCAAGCGATTTGCAAGCAACGGAGCAGTGGCCCCCCACTACCAACCCTAGTGGCACAGGCGTCCCGCCTGTGTCTACAACCCCTACTTCTTTTCTTCTCTTCTTTTCTTCCTCGGCTCTTCCTTGCTCTCACCAGCACCACCCATCAAGAACAAGAAGGAAGGCCAGGAGCGAAGAAAGAGGTCGAGTAGACACAGGCGGGACGCTGCTCTGTTGAGATCCTCTCCCGCGTGGGCGTCGGACGATTGCCAGGTTGTGCACCAGGGCCCAGAGCAGGCATTCGCAGGCCCGGCCGGCGGGGGTCGTGCTGCTCAGCGATGAGCCGAACCGGCGTTTGCTCCCCGAGAACGAACTCTCGACCTGCCAGCGCTGGCCGTAGACGTGGCGGTGGAACTTGCGGCGCATCTGGCGGCGATACTTCCCTTTGGGCCACGCGGGCCCGTTGCCGCGCGGGTTGAGCGGGATCACGGTGCTGCGGATCCCCAGTTCCTCACGGCAGAGCGTGTGACAGGAGTCGGTGTCGAAGGCCGCGTCGGCCAGGACCGTGTCGATGATCGTTCGCGCCGCCGCACGCCGCACCACCGGCTCAAAGAACGGGGCCTCGTTGCGCGGGCCCAGGAACGTCTGGGCCGCCAGGTACAGGTGCGAACGCTCGTCGCAGACCACCGTGAGCATCGGGTAAGCCGACGCGGCGCGGAACGGAGCGCGGGCCCGCCGTGTCGTGCGGCGTTTGTTTTTCGTGCCCGACGCCCCGTCGCGTCGATGCGCAAAGTGCGTGCTGACGTGCCGCGTTTCGAGCCCGGTGGAATCGACGCTGGCCCGCCCGCCGTCGCGGAGCAGGTCCTTGCGTTCCGCGGCGATCAGCACCGCGTCCATCAGGCGCGCGATCGCCCCTTTTTATCCGAGCTTTCTTGGAGCAAACGCTTGGAGGCCAGGCAGAGCGTGGAGTAGTCGGGCACCGCGCCCAGCCCGAGCACCTCGCGCAGGTCGGACCACTCGGCGAGCATCTGCTCCATGGAGCGGTAGTCGAGCCCGAGGAATTTGCGCAAGGCCAGGATGGCCAGCAGCTGGTGCTGAGAGAAACGCCGCTTGGAGAACTTGGAAGCAAACCCCGGCACCGCGGCCCGAGCGCACGCCAATGCCTCGCGAGCAAACCTCAACGTGGACCGAGTCCGACTCCGCATGGCACACCCCCGGTGATACCATCCCATCGGCTTCCACGGGTGGATCTCAACAGAGCAGCGGGACGCCTGTGCCACAAGCCCGGGTAGGGTTCGGAAAACCACCTACTCCCACTTCGCCACATGCCAGCTTTTCTTCCCGCGCCGGATCGCCATCGTTGTCCCGTGCAGCAGGTCGGCCGCCGTCACGTGATCCTCCAGCCCCACCTTCCGCCCGTTGATCGAGACCGACCCCGCCGACAGAAACTCGCGGGCCTCGCGCTTGGAGCTGGCGAGCTTGGTATCGACGAGCAAATCGAGGCACGCCACGCCCGGGGCCGCGAGCTTGGATTTGGGGAACGAGCTGCTGGGCACGCTGGCGAAAACTTCCGCGAGCACGGCCGCGGGCAAGTGCGCGATCTCGCCGGAGAACAACGCCTTGGCCGCCGCCTCCGCCTGCTCGACAGCCTCCTGCCCGTGCAGCAACGCCGTCGCCGCCCGGGCCAGCTCACGCTGCGCAAGCCGCTGCCCCGGGTCCTTCGCGTGCTCGGCCTCGATGGCCTCGATGCGGTCCCTGGGCATCAACGTAAAGATCCGCAGGAACTTGCCCATGTCGGCGTCGGACGAGTTCAGCCAGAACTGGTAATACGCGTACGGGCTCGTCCGCTCGGGCGTCAGCCAGATCGCGCCGGTTTCGGTCTTGCCGAACTTTCCGCCGTCGGCTTTGGTGATGAGGGGGGCGGTGAGGCAGTAGGACGCCCATTTCGGTCGTTCAACTTCTATATTGGGGAACATTCTTTGGATCTTACCTTCATCCTCTTGTTTCTGAGTCTTTTTACGCCATTCTTTTGCGTACGCTATCTCATCGTCATTGAGGCCCGTGTCGCAGAATATCTCATAAATAACGGCGGCCTCACGGCGAAGCCTCTCTGCGCTTTCGTGATCATCCTTTGCCTCATCATCCTCCGCATCGACTTCAAGTCCGTGGACATCATCTAGCATCGCCCGACCGCACGATTCAATCAGACCCATTCCGCGAATGATGTTCGTCCATTGATCAGAGCCGCCCATCTGCAATGAAACTGGTCGAAGTTGTGAAGGATGATCCTTGTGTTTTTGGTTGAATAGCACAAAGAAATCGTACGCTTGGAGGATCATGTAGCTTGCCTCGGTGTAGCTAATTCCCTGCTCGCGCTCCAAACGATCCCGAATCGAATCGGCCTTGATCATCTCGTTCAGTTTGAAAAACTTGCCGACGTCGCGGAGTGCTTCGATGTAACCAAGCCCCCGAAGCCAATCGATGTTGTTCACGATGCGCGGCGATCGTGCCGGCTTCCCGTCAGGCGTCGGCACATTTCTAAACAACCTCTCAAAGATCGGCCTCTGCTTCTCCACGTTCCCACGCACGATCTCTTCCGTCATCAACTGCCGTTCCGCGCTCTTGCCCGACGGGTCGCCGATGAGCCCCGTCCCGCCGCCCATCACCACCACCGGCTCGTGGCCGTGGCGTTGGAAGTGGATGAGCAGCATGATCGTGACAAGGTTGCCGATCGTGAGCGAGTCGGCCGTGGGGTCGTAGCCGACGTACGCCGCCCGCGTGCCGGTGTGCAGGTGCCGGGCGAGTTCCGCCTCGTGCGTGACCTGGGCCAAGAGCCCGCGCCAGCGAAGTTCCTCAATGAACGGGTGCTTTTCCTGCCCGGTCAGCGGCGCGGCGTTCGATGTCGGCGAATCATGGCCCATAGTCGGCAAGCATACGGCCCGGCCCCCACGCCGCCAAGAATTTCGCGCCGACCTAACCTCCGCAAGCGCTCGCTCCACGAGCCCCGCCTGTCAAGGCGGGGATCCGCGTCCGCCGCAGAAAACCGGGGCTTGACAGCCCCGGCTCGTTTGGGTTTCTTCGACTCGGCACTTGTCCCGAAGAGAATCGCAGCCCAATCCGCACGCGGCTACCATGCTCGTCGCCAAGTTTCAGCGATGAAAAGGGAATCGCGCGTTTGCGGATTTCACCCCTCCGCTCCCCGTCCCGACGACCAACCGCTCGGCAAGGCTTCCCAATGTCCACCGGCCAATGCCCGCTCCCGCCAACCCCACGCCGCTGGCTCGCCCGCATCGGGCTGCTGGGCTTTCTCTTCTTCCTCTTCAAGGGCCTGCTGTGGTTGATGATCCCGGCGCTGGTCGCGGCGTTCGCACGATAGCGGTGGTGGCTGGGATGCTCATCCAGCAGAGCTCTCAGGCGGGGCCGGCGTCAGTTGCTCCCGCACGACCCGCGCGGCTTACCGCACCCGCACGACCCGGAATGGACGTGTCCGCTTGAACTCGCCGAAGCGCCCGACCTCGGCGAGCCCGCGCCGCCGACGGTGACCAGCGAAAGCCGCCGCTTGAAAACGCGACCCTTGCCTTCTGGGTCCGGCACCGGCTTGTCGGCGTCGGCGGCCGAGCGGATGAGTTCGAGCACCACAGGCTCGCGCCCGGGTTGCTCACAGACGTACTCGTAAATCGGCATCGGAATCTCCCGGACTTCAGGGGTCGGTTCGGAGGCTGGTCAGTGCGTCAACACTCCGCAGAAATGATACTCGTCAGAGTCTCGCGACGTTGATGCGTGATGGGCGGCCTACTCGGACGTTTGCAAAGCCGCAGGTCCGGCGGCCCGATTGCGCGAGCCCTGATCGCTCGCGCGCATTTCGCCTGCGCCTCGATGACGTGAATACTGAGAATCAGTCGTGCTCACAACCACTTGATACAGCACACCCCCGCCATCACCAGCACGATCCCCACAGCACGTCCCCACGTGAAATCTTGCACCGGCAGCCCCATGTGCCCGAAATGGTCGATCACCATCGACCCGATGAGCTGGCCGGCAATCATGCCGACGAGGTAGTTCCCCGTGCCCATGATCGGAACCAGCGCCAGCGACATCGTCACGAAGAACGCGCCGCACAGCCCGCCCGTCCACGCCCACCACGGCGCCGCGCCGAGCCGCTCGACCGTCGGCAGCCCCGTCCGGCAGGCGGCGGTCACGATCACCATCGCCACCAGCCCGGTCGCGAAGTTCGCCACCCCGCCGTGCAGCTTCGACGGGGTGTGCGCGGCCAGCCGCGCGTTGATCCCAGGCTGGTACGCGGTTACCAGCCCGACCAGCAAAGCCATGGCGAGCTGTCCGATCACGAGCACAATGTTGGAAGGGGCGGGCATATCGGTCCTTGGGGTGGATGCCGGTGGAACTGGCGACAGGGAACGGGGAAGGAGAGAGGCCGGCCCACAGCGGCCGGATGGTACCCTTTAGGGTGCCTCCTAATCCACGACTTCCGGACCGCAGACCCTCGATCGCAAGCAACGGAGGGTCCGTGGGGGGCAGGTTGAGCGGAGTGTGTGATCGAATCTATCGAATCCGATCAATCTCTGGTATCGTATTCGGCGGGGTTCGCCTGCTCGCTTGTGGCCAGCGTGACGCCCGAGGCTCGCATCCACGCGGATTCCCGCGGAATCGGAACTCCCCCATGCCCGCTCGCATACAAAGCCATCGCGGCCGCTCACGCGGGCCTGTTTCGCCGGCCGCCGCCGGCTTCACCCTCATCGAACTGCTTGTCGTGATCGCGATCATCGCGATCCTTGTCTCGCTGCTTCTTGGCGCGATCGCCGGCGCACGAAAGACCGCACGGCTGACCGTGTGCATGAACAGCATGAGCACGATGGGCAAGACCCTCGGCACCTATGCAGCGACCTTTCAGGACCGTATCTACGCGTTCAGCTGGACGCGAACGACCAAGCAGTCAACCTGGGCCGAACTCAACAACCACGCCTCCGACGACCTTCTCGCCGCGTCGGACCAGGCTATTGATATTCTCCGCCGGCGTGCCGGGCGCGAGGATATCAAGCGGATCAACAATCTCATCCCGCACCCGTTCCTGACCCATCTGATCGTCCAGGATTTCCTGACGTCCCGCCTGCCCGGGAAGGAAGTCATCTGTCCCGAGGACAAGGCCCGCAGCGACTGGGCCAGCGACCCCCTCGCTTTCGATCGCAAGGAGATTCTCCCCTACCCGGGAGGAGGGTTCATCGGCGCGGGCACGAACTTCGGCAAGCTCTGGCCTTATACCTCCAGCTACCAGACGGTCGTTGCCACCTACGAGCACACACCCGGCTCCATCATCCAGGCCGCGGACCTGCTGTATTACTACTACCCGCAGATCTCCAGGCTCGGGGGGAACAAGCTCGCCGACTGCTCGTTCCCGTCGCAGAAAGTCCTGACCTACGACAACATCCAACGCCACTACGGCAAACAACAGTCCTACTGGGGGTACGACGATGTCCGACTCCCCCTAACCTTCTTCGACGCATCGGTGAGCATTAGACTCGTCGGAGATTCCAACCCCGGATGGGACCCCGCCAACCGAACCAAGAACACGCCGCTCATCTTCAAGTATCAGCCCGACACCTCGTCCTCGGCCACGCAGTGGCAGCCCCGGGCCCGAAGCGCGAGTGGCACCGACGATATCAAGGGGAGGTTTTCCTGGACGCGCGGAGCGATCAGGGGAGTTGACTACGGCGGCGGCGAGATCGGCACGGGCCAGCCAACTAAGTAGGTTCCCGCCATCCCTGAATGCCTCTCGCCTCCGCAGTCTCGCAACCGCTGCAAGGCGTTGTTCGTAGGTCTTTCGGTCATGCCCGTCTTCCTCGACACCCACGGCGTGCCCGTCTGCGACCACTGCGGCTACAGCCTCATCGGGCTGCCCACCCGCGGCAACTGCCCCGAATGCGGCGAGTGGTACACCACCACCCGCGTCGTCATGGCACCCGGGTTCCGACGCCGCAGACTCGCGATCTGGAACTGGGTCCGCTCCGCCCTCGCCCGACTCTGGCCGTCGTTCCGAGCGGTCGCCATCCTGCTGCTCGTTCTCGGCAACGCCGCGCTCGTGATCGGCATCGCGGCGTACGCCTGGCGGACCTTCACGCGAACGATCGGGATGCCCTGACCCGTCCCTCACGAAGCGACGACGAACTCGCGCAGCAACGGGGCCCGCACGCCACGCAGCCGCATCCAGACCATCATCAAGGCCACCCGCGCCGACCAGTCTCGCACCGAGCGCCGATCGTTCCCCATCCGGAACTGCCTCGAATCCACGATCAACGCCTCGCCACTCGCGCCGCCGACCACTCTTTCAGCCAGCGCGATCCACACCGTCCCCACCGGCTTGGCCGCGCTCCCGCCGCCCGGCCCCGCCACACCCGTGATCGCGATCGCGTAGTCCGCGCCGCTCCGCCGCACTCCCCCCGCCGCCATCGCCGACGCGACCTCGCCGCTCACCGCGCCGAAGTTCTTCAGCAGCTCCGCCGGCACGCCGACCTGGCTCGTCTTGAGCTCGTTGCTGTAGGTGATCCATCCGCCAACGAACGCCGCCGAGCTTCCAGCGATCTCCGTCAGCATCTCGCCCACCAGCCCGCCCGTGCAGCTCTCAACCACCGCCAGCGTCTTCCCGTCCGCCTTCAACGCATCGAGCACCACCGACGGCAGCGAGTCTTCGCCCGCGCCGAACACGAACGGCGCGCCCGCCGCTCGCGCTGCGCGCTCCGTCTCTTCCATCGCCGCGCTCGCCCGCGCAGCCTCCGACTCGCCCTCATACCGGATGCGGATGCTCACCACGCCTCCCGAGGCTGTCGCCCACCAGCGGGTTCCGTCCACGCTCCATCAGCGGCCCGAGCCTCGTCGCCAGGTCGCTCTCGCCGATCCCAAAGCAATGCAACGCCCGCGTCAGCACGACGCGCCCCGCCGTCGGCCGCAGGCTCGGAACAACGCTTGCCCCGAACATCGGCATCATCTCACGCGGCGGCCCCGGCATGCAGAACACATCACACTCTCCGATCTTCGCCCACAAACCCGGCGCTGTCCCGTGGTCGTTGTGCAGGCTCGCACCGCGTGAAGGCCTCAACGCCTGCACTCGGTTCAGCGGCGACATCGAACGCCCACGACCTCGGAAATACCGCTCGATCTGCCCGACCGACTCCGCGTCCTCGACCAACGTGTCGTCGCTCGCGCGGGCCAGCGCCTCACGCACCAGATCGTCGGCCGTCGGCCCGAGCCCGCCCGTGGAGACGATCACGTCGACCACGCCCGCCAACCGCCGAAACGTCGCCACCGTCGCGTCGAGATCGTCAGGCACAGTCACGTGCTCAACCGGCACGACCCCGCGATCGACCAGTTGCTGGGCTAGCCATTGCCCGTTGGTATCGAGCTTCTGCCCGAGCGTCAGCTCATCGCCCATCGAAAGAATCGCCGCGCGAGCGTGCGGGCGTTGCGATCGCTGAGTCATCCGCGTTTCCGTGTTCGCCATGCCCAAGCGTAACGCCGCTCCAGACGGGCCGCGCCTTCAAAGAGCCCCTCGCGCAAGCGTTGGAAAACATGGGCACATTCAACGCTCGCGCGTGGCGCTCCTTCGGAAAACACCATACCTGAACGGAAATCGATCTACTTATGTGTGCGAAACCCAGCCGAACTCTCGCCGACCCTGTGGATCGCCAGCGTGTTCGTCACCTTGGCCCGCCCCAGCGGCCTGCCCGCCAGCAGCACGATCGGGTCACCTCGCTCGCAGATCCCGCGCGAGAGCAAGCACTCGTCCACCGAGAGATTCCAGTCCGACAGCGTCCCCGACGCCGGCGGGTGACCGAGCACCGCCGTCACGCCGCCCAGCAGCGCCATGCGCCGCGTCGCCACCGGGTCCGAAGAGAACGCCACGATCGGAAGGCACATGTTGTTCTGGCTCAGGTACCGCGCCGTGCCGCCGTTCTGCGACCAGCAGACGACGACCTTGGCCCGCAGGTCCGCCGCGATCTGCGCCGCGCCGTGCGCCAGCGCGGCTGTCCCGCGGTGCGCCTCGCGCAATCTCGTCGGTGCGTGCCCGACAGACCTGGGCATCGACGCCACGCGCCCCTCCGCGGCCGCGATGATCCGCCGCATCGTCTCCACCACCAGCACCGGGTGCTTCCCCGTGGCCGTCTCCGCGGAGAGCATCACCGCGTCCGCCCCGTCGAAGATCGCGTTGGCCACGTCGCTCGCCTCGGCCCGCGTCGGCGTCGAGTTCTCGATCATCGTCTCGAGCATCTGCGTCGCCACGATGCACGGCTTCCCCTGCGCCGCGCACGCCGCCACGATCTCTTTCTGCGCCACCGGCACCCGCGCGATGTCCATCTCCACGCCCAGATCACCCCGCGCCACCATGATCCCGTCCGCCGCCGCCACGATCCGGTCGATGTCCGCCACCGCCTGCGGCTTCTCGATCTTGGCGATCAGCGGTGTCCACGCACCCGCGTACTTCGGGTCGTCCTCGCACCCGATCGGGCATCGCTTCGCCAGATACGCCTTCAATTCCAACACTTCCTCAGCACGCCGCACGAAGCTGAGCGCCAGAAAATCCATCCCGTTCTCGTACGCCCAGTCCACGCACTTCCAATCACGCTCAGTGATCGCCGGCGCCGAGATCACGCTCTGCGGGAGATTGATTCCCTTGCCCGAGGTCACCATCCCCCCCACCACAACCCGGCAGCGCAGCTCACGTTTCACCTTGTCCGCGTCCACCGCCAGCATCCGTATCGCGCCGTCGTTGATCAGCACTTTCTGACCGGCCTCGACCTCATCGATCAACTTCTCATACGTGGTCGGGAACACCGCGACGCTGTGCCCGCCGATCGTCTCCACCTGCGCCACCGCCAACCCCGCGCGGAAGATCACGTCCTGCCCCGCTTCCACCACGATCCCCGCGTCTGCAACCTTTCCCACACGGATCTTCGGACCCTGCAAATCTCCAAGGCACGCAACCGGTCGATCCATCGACGCCGCCACCGACCGCACAGTGTCCAGCCGAACCTTGTGCGCCGCCAGATCGCCGTGGGAAAAGTTGAAACGAACGATCCCGACCCCGGCCTCGATCAGCCTCCGCACCATCTCCGGCGAATCGCTCGCCGGACCGATCGTCGCAACAACCTTCGCCAGCGTGTGAACCTGCAACTGCTCGCCCAAGGCCTCTCCCTTGCGCCCAACGGCGCTCCATGTTCCAAAACTCTCCACCGCCGACGGCAACGGGAACACCGACAAGGACGATCGCGACGCCGATGAGCGTGACTTCATCCGTCGCGTATCGGCTCACGATCACACCCGCTCAACGCGAACCCACGACAACCCCGGAACTCCTCGACAACTCCACCCTCCGCCGGTAGTTCTCCCGGAAGAACGT
>JBGAOD010000131.1:0-9947 GCA_044221955.1 Phycisphaerales bacterium
CTTCCATCGTGCAAGGCCCGTGGATCGCCAGCTTTCTGAAGCGCCACGCACCCAACCTCGACTACGGCTGCGTCCCAGTCCCGGTCGCCGACTCCCTCCTCAACCCCGACGCCCCGCGCGGCCTGCTCGAATCCGACATCCTGGTCATCCCCCGCGGCTGCCCCCATCCCGAAGAGTCCTTCGCCTTCTTCCAGTTCATGCAGCAACAGGACGTGCAAGAAGAACTCGCCGCCGCCCACGGGAAGAGCTCGCCTATGAGCCGCGTCTCGCCCGACTTCGCGCGCGATCACGTCAACCCCTACGTCAACGTCCACGACGCCATCGCAAAGAGTCCGGCCGTGGAGATCCTCCCGCAGACCACCGCTTGGCAGGCCTATTCCGACCTCACGATCGGCGCTTTCGAGTCGATCTGGCAAGGGGCCGACCCGCGCACCGCGCTCTCCGCGGTGCAATCCCGGGCGCAGCAACTCATCGACCGCGAAGCCAAACTCCGCCCCGCGCGCAACGGGAGCGGATCGTGAACGTGCAAACACACACAAGCGCCCAAGCAGGCACAGCCACCACTTCGCGCGCCCCACGCTCTCGCACGCGATCCATGAAAGACCTCGCACGCGGTCTCCTCTTCACCAGCCCCTTCCTCCTCGGCACCACCCTCTTCCTCCTCCTCCCCATCCTCGCCAGCATTGCCCTCAGCTTCACCGACTACTCGCTCCTCAACACCCCCGTCTTCGTTGGCCTCGACAACTACCGCGAGCTCGCCGGCGACGCCCTTTTCTGGACCGTCGTTCGCAACACCGCAACCTTCGCGCTCTGCTCCGTCGCCCTCAGCACCACCCTCTCCGTCGCGCTCGCGATGCTCCTCGAACAACGCCTCCGCGGCGTGGCTCTCGCCCGCGCCATCGTCTTCCTCCCAACTCTTGTCCCCGCCGTCGCCTCCGCCGTCTCCTGGCTCTGGCTGTTCAACACCAAGTTCGGCCTCATCAACTCCGCCCTCGCCACCCTCTCCATCCCCGGCCCAGACTGGCTCGGTGACAGAGCCCTCGCCATGCCCGCCCTCATCTTCTCCAGCCTCTGGGTCGTCGGCAGCGCCGTCATGGTCTGCTCCGCCGCCCTCAAAGACGTCCCGCAATCTCTCCACGAATCAGCCGACCTCGACGGCGTCGGCCCCTGGACCAAGTTCCGCCACGTCACCCTCCCCATCATCTCCCCCGGCGTCCTCTTCAACGCCGTCATGTCCCTCATCTGGTCCTCCCAAATCTTCGCCGCCCCCTACATCATCACCAAAGGCGGCCCCGAGCGATCCACCACCACCTACGCCATGTACATCTACAACAACGCCTTCGTCTACGGCCGAATGGGCTACGCCAGCGCCCTCGCCTGGGTCCAGATCCTGCTCATTCTTCTCGCCGCCGTTGCCCTCATCCGCTTCACCAAAAAATTCGTCTATTACCGAGCCGCATGAGCGCACGAGAACCTCATCCCCGCGCTCAACCCACGCGCCGACGCCCCGTGCGTGCCATACCTCACGCGCTCCTCTGGCTCGTCACCATCCTCTTCGCAATCCCACTCCTCTGCACGCTCACCGTCTCTCTCAGATCCGCCGACGACGCGGCCGCACCCGGCATCGGATTCCTCCCACAAGTCACCAACCCCGACGCGTCCCCGATCCCAATCTCCTTGCCGCGCTACTGGTCCGCTCTCGCCCACCAAATCTCCAACAACTACCACACCGTTTGGACAACCCCCAGCGCCGACTTCCCCCTCTACTTCCACAACTCCCTCTCCGTCGCCATCCTCAGCACCCTCGGCATGACCATCTCCAGCGCAGTCGTCGCCTACGGCTTCTCGCGCATCACCTGGCCCGGCCGCGATGCCCTCTTCATCCTCGTCCTCGCCACCCTCACGATCCCCCAGGCCGTCGTCATCGCCCCGCAGTTCATCCTCTTCAAGCACCTGGGCCTCATCGGCTCCCTCGCCCCGCTCTGGCTCCCGTACTGCTTCGGCGGCGGTTTCAGCATCTTCCTCCTCCGCCAGTTCTTCCTCACCATCCCGCGCGAGCTCGACGAGGCCGCCCGCATCGACGGCTGCTCCCACCTCCGCATCCTCTTCCGCGTGATCGCTCCGCTCTCCAAGCCCGCGCTCGCGGCCGTCATGCTCTTCCAGTTCATCGCCTCCTGGAACGACTTTCTTTCTCCCCTCGTCTTCATCAACCATCTGGAGCACTACACGCTCCCGCTCGGCCTGCAGATGTTCCAGGGCACGCAGACCAGCACGCCATGGAATCTCGTCATGGCCGCGAGCGTGCTGACCATCCTTCCTGTCCTTGCGATTTACACGGCCGCCCGGCGAGTGTTCGTCGAGGGCGTCGCCACGCAAGGCATCAAGGAATAGCAAAGGCACGCAGGTGCGTTTGGGTACCCCCACGCTCCGAGTGGGGCTCCCTGTCTTTATTCTCTACCTCCGCTCCTTGCTGCTGCGGCGCTCAAGCCCTCGATCACTCAGCACCAAAGTAGTTCGCGCACCACAACACCGGAGGCGACATCAACGCTCCTGATGTGAACTGGGCTTCGACATGTTCAAAGTCCGCACGCTCTCGCAGCGTGCCCCAGAGTTCCACGATCTCGCCCGGCAGGATCGTTCCCTGCTTTGAAAAGTCCCCCGTTGCACCCGGAACAACCAATTCCGGTTGGAACCAAAGATCGCGCAGGAGCGTCCGTGCGGTGGCTTGGATCGTGAACCCATTCCATTTCAAGTCCACTCGGGGCGGGCGAAGCGTCGCTTCCAGCCGCGGTTCCGGGAAAAGCAACTCCCGATCATCCAACCAATACCACGTCGCGCGCCGGAACGGCCCATCCACAACCACCAACTCTCTCCGAGGGTCCTCCGCCGCGCCCACGGCCTCCTCTACCGTGCAAAGCCGCGCAACCGACCTCCGCCCAACAACCACGCGCCTGTTCCCAGAAGAGCCCAACACACGCCCATCAAACCCCACTCGCCTGACGTCAAAGTCGCAGAACCAGTCCTCGTCGTCCTGCTCGTCACAGTCATTCACCGCGACCACCGTCAACACGCCGTCGAGCGGCTGGATCGTCACCATCCGCCCCGCGTTCGCCCGGCTCACCGCGTTGTACGCGGGCTTCTTCCGCCCCGCGCTATCCACCAGCGACCAACTCAACCCCGGCCACGCATCGTTCATCTGCCACACCAACGCCCCCGCGCACCTCGGCCAGTTCGCCCGCATCCACTCAATCCCCGTCGCCATCGACCGGGCCTGCAACAACTGCGCAAGGTAATGCCATTCTTCAAACGTCCGCGGCGCACGAAACATCTTCGCCAGCGGCCCGTCGTACCACAGCTCCATTCCCCCGGGCCCAAGCTGCCGAGCAAGCAACGCCGCAGGCACCAACGAACCAGTGGTCCCTGCGCCATCCGCTCCCGCCGACACGCTCTCCGCACCCGGCACTAACCCCGCCTCCCGCAACGTCGCCAGATTGCTCGGCGACTGCTGCCCAAACTCACTGCAAAATCGCGGGACAACCTCTCGATACCCGTCACCCCACACGTCCCACGTGTGCCGATCTCCGACGTCCGCGTCGTTTGGATGCACGCCCTCTCCCGACCACGGGCTGTTCGGCAGATAAGGACGCGCCGGATCAAGCTCCGCGCACACCCGCGGCAACAAATCAAAGTAATACCCCGCGCCCCAGCTCTTCCCTTCCCCCGGCGTCTCTTTCAACTTCTCCTTGAAACCCCACGATTCATACGCCCAAACGCACTCATTCCCCCCGCACCACAGCACGATCGACGGGTGGTGCCGCAGCCGCCTCACCTGATGCCGGACCTCCGCCTCCACCAGCGACCGGCTGGGCTCTTCTTCCGGGTAGCACGCGCAGGAAAACATGAAGTCCTGCCAGACCATGATCCCCATGCGGTCGCAGAGATCATAAAACCAGTCCGGCTCGTACCGCCCGCCGCCCCACACGCGGACCATGTTCACACCGGCGTTGAGAAGGTCAATCAGCCGCCGCTCCACCTTCTCCCGCGTCCGATCCCGCGGCCAAAGCCCCTCCGGGATCCAATTCACCCCACGACAAAACTCTCGGTTCCCGTTCACCACCACGCACCCGTTGTCCCACACGCAAGTTCGAAACCCCACACGCCGCGAAACACAATCGACCACCTCACGCACGGGCGCATCGGTCAAGATCGAAACCGCGATCTCATAGAGCGCCTGTGATCCCAATCCTGGAGACCACTCGGACGGCCCGCCCCAAAGTTCGAGTTCAGCATCAATGATTCCGTCCGGGACCATCACTTCACGGTGCGCCCAAACAACTTCTCCCGACTTCGCACGGACCTCCACGCGCCGCGCTCCAACTCCGCCTTCAACCCGACCCCCAACACGAACCACCGCGTGCCGCTCCGACACCTCCATTACCCCAACGCTCACATCAAACAACCGCGCACCCGACCACCCCTCGATCGTCACGCCCGCCACGATCCCGCACGTCGCAACCCGCGGACCCCAGTCCCACCGAAAATTGCTCGCGCACTTGCGCATGAACACAAACGGTTCCCAATCCCCATTCACGGGCCGCGTCCCCAGCCGTGCCTCCTCCTCACGCACATGCCGCAGCGGACTTTTGAACGTCACGCTCAACCGATTCTCACCGACCTTCAAGGCACCGCGCACGTCAAACCGATACGGCAAAAACTCATTTGCCGCATCGCCAACATGCACCCCATTGAGTTCCACCCGCGCGATCGTGTCCAGGCTCTCAAACACAAGCTCAACCCGCTCGTGCCCGATCAACCCCGCCTCGGCCTCGAACGACAGCTCGTACCGCCAGTCCGTCCACGAAACCCACTGACACGCCGCTTCGTTCATCCCAATCGCCGGGTCCGTGATCAACCCCGCATCCATCAAGTCCGTATGAACACACCCCGGCACGCTCGCCGCGATCTTCCGCCCCGACACCGCCCCCGGCACCCCCGAC
This sequence comes from Phycisphaerales bacterium, assembly GCA_044221955.1. Classification (GTDB taxonomy): domain Bacteria; phylum Planctomycetota; class Phycisphaerae; order Phycisphaerales; family UBA1924; genus CAZCPB01. Next base: position 4,998 of record JBGAOD010000131.1, read on the forward strand.
AGATCTCCCACGGCCTCAACAGTCCAAACGCCAACGCCCGGCGAATCAGCTCCGCCATTCAAGCCCAGCCTGCTCTGCGGTTTCCGATGATCCGTCATCAACGAGTGCCCTCGGCGCAGCCACTGAACCCTACCCGCTCGAGTGGGGCAGGTTTCCAACCTGCCTCTACCATTCCTTCCTCTTCCCGACTTCACGACTCTCTTACAATCCTACCGATGATCCCACCGCCCCACACCGAGCCCACCCCGCAGCAGCGCCGCCACTACCTCTGCTACCGCGCAGGCTCTCCCCTCACCCTCAACGGCCGGCTCGACAAGCCCTTCTGGCAGTCCGCCCCCTGGACCGAAGACTTCGTCGACATCGAAGGCGACACCAAACCCCGCCCCCCCTTCCGTACCCGCGCCAAATTACTCTGGGATGACGAGCACCTCTACATCGGCGCGGAACTCGAAGAACCCCACGTCTGGGCCACCCTCACCCAACGCGACTCCATCGTTTACCACGACAACGACTTTGAGGTCTTCCTCAGCCCCACCGGCGACAACCACAACTACTACGAACTCGAAATCAACGCCCTCAACACCATCTTCGACCTCTTCCTCCCCAAGCCCTATCGCGACGGCGGCCAGGCCGACCACGACTGGGACGTCAAAGGTCTCCGCTCCGCCGTTCACATCGACGGCACCCTCAACGATCCCACCGACCGCGACCGCGGCTGGTCGGTCGAACTCGCCTTCCCATGGAAAGCCTTCGACCGCCACGGGGCGATTGTCTGCCCGCCCAAGCACGCCCAGCACTGGCGCATCAACTTCTCCCGAGTCCAATGGGACCTCGAAGTCCATGCCGGTCAGTACAAGAAAGTTACCGCGCGCGACGAGCACAACTGGGTCTGGTCGCCCCAGGGCCTCATCGACATGCACCGCCCCGAGCAGTGGGGCACGATCCAATTCTCGACCAAGCCCCCCGGCACCGACGCCTTCAACCCCGACCCCTCAACCCCCGCACGCGACGCCCTCCACCGGATCTACTACGCCCAGGCTGCCCTCTTCGCGCGTACAAAGCGCTGGGCAACGACCCTTCAAGAACTCGCCGCGCACGATGCCAGACTCCTGCACGTCCACTCACCCTGCATCGGCCCACCCACCATCGAACGTACTCCCCAAGGCTGGATCGCGCATCAAAGGCTTGCAACCTCCAACGCAACCGCGCAACGCTGGTCGATCGCCCACGATTCACGCATCGCACGCACCGATCTACCTTGATGTCTTCATCTCCCAATCGTCCGTCCTGAACGGCGAGGCCGGAAGACCATCGTTGTTGAACAAGTTCGGCTCGCACGCGTCCTCCCATCCGTACCGCACCGCCACCGGCTTGACCACCAGCGGGCTCGACACCACGAGCACACTCCCCATCATCCCAACCTGCGCCTCGACAAACTTCCGATCCTCACCCGCGATCAGGATGTGCGTCAGCTTGTCGCCCTTCACCAGCAACCCCGAGGCCGCGTGATCAAACGTCACATGGATCGCTCCTCCCTTAACCTCCGCCGACCTGAAGAGCGGCCCAGAGCACTCGATCCCCGTTTTCCCATAGTCTTTCGCCAGCGCCCACAGCGCCAACCGCTTCCCTACCTCACGCTTCTTGATCGGGTGAATGTCGCGCGGGTTCCCCACGTCCATCGTGACCGCCATCCCCGTGTTCGGCAGCCTCAGCGTCACGAGTTGCGCCTCCCGGATCCCCGCCGTCTGTCCCTGGTCGCCCCCATACGTGTACGGCGCGATCTGCACGAAATAGAACGGGAAGTCCCCGCGTCCCCAACGCTCGCGCCAGTCCTTGATCATCGCCGGGAACAGCGTGCGATACCGCATCGCATCCCCGCGGTTCGACTCGCCCTGGTACCAGATCGCCCCCCTGATCCCGTAAGGCAGCACCGGCGCGATCATCCCGTTGAACAACGCCGTGGGCGAGTTCGCATCAATGTTCACCCCGCCCGGCACCGCGCCGATCTTCGCCTTGCTCGGCCCAGCCTTGTACTTCCAATCCCCCGCCAGCGAAACCGTCGCGCCCTTGCCCCCCGCCGCCCGCAGCAACATCTGTTCGACCTTCCCATTAATCCCGCCCGGCCCCGACTGGTCGTACACGCGCACCGCGATCGTCGCTTTCCCCGGCTTGAGCAACCCGCCAACAACCCCGTACTGCCGCGGCACGTTCCACCGCCCATCCTCGTGCGTCGAGCCCACCAGCACGCCGTTCACGTACGCGTCGTCCATGTCATCGATCGGCCCAAGCTCCAGCGTGGCGCCGCTCTCGAACCCTGCCGGCACGTCGATCGTCTTCCGGAAGTACACCACGCCGTCAAACTGATCCAGCCACTCTGCACCGGGCGCGTCCTTGTGCCCGTCGATCGCGACCCACCAACTCTTCGCGCGCTCCTCGATGTTCCGCGCCCGCTCGTTCGGGTCCGCTGACAGCGCCGCGATCTCATTCAGCCGTGCCCCAAACTCGGGGAACTGCCGCATCGCTTTCTCGCTCGTCCATGCCTCCGCCGGCGTCCCGCCCCAGTCCGCGCTGATGAGTCCTACCGGCACACCGATCGCTCCCTGAATCTCGCGCGCGAAGAAATATCCGACCGCGCTGAAACCCGCCGCCGACTCCGGCGTGCTCTCGCGCCACCCGCCCCCCTCCGTCGCACAATCCTCCATCGGCCGCGCCGCCACGGTGTTCTTCACCATGAACAACCGCAGGTCCTTGTGCGTCGCCGCCTTCACCGCCTCCGCGCCGCCCTCCGCTTGCTCCAGCCGCCATTCCATGTTCGACTGCCCCGAGCACACCCACACCTCGCCGATCATCACATTTTTCAGCGTGAGGGTGTTGTTTCCCATCACGGTCACCGCGAACGGCCCGCCCGCCTTGGGCGTCTTCAACATCGAACGCCACTTGCCGTGCTCATCCGTCACCGCCTCCGTTGACGCCACCCCCCAGTCGCCCTTGACCACGACCTTCTCACCCGGGCTCGCCCACCCCCACACCGCCACGTCGGACTCCCGCTGCAAAACCATGTTGTCACCCACGATCGCCGGCAGCCTCACGTCCGCCGCCGCGCGTGGCACCACACCGAGCACGCCGCCCACGCTCACCGCGAGCCGCGCCGTCAACGCAAACCCACGCGACCAAACCGAAGCCCCGATCGTCTCAAATGCAGCCATCGTTGGAATCCTCTCGTGCTCGTAACCCCGCGTTGGCGGACGCCCGCATCAGCGAACCTGCGTCCGACCAACACCGTGCCGACAGACTACCCAAAAATGAAAAACCCAGGGGTCGGCACCCCTGGGTTCGTGGATTTCCATTCAAGCACCGGACGCGTCCCGCCAATCGGCGGAATCCTCCCGCGCCAACGGCTTTACTTGGCGGCGACCTTTGCCAGCGCGGCATCCTTCTGGGCGTCGGTCATCTTGTCGAACTTGGGCTTGCAGCCCTCGCAGCAAAGAGCGACGGTCTTGCCCTTGTAGCTCGTCGTCACGTTGCTGTGGGTTGCGTCATCCCCGCCGACCGGGCACACTGCGTTCACCGCGCCAGCCACCGGCTTGGCGTTGGCGTCGCCGGGCTTGCAAGTCTCTTCACTGTGGGCCGCACAGCCGGCGAACAGAACGCCCACCACCGCCAGCAACGAGAAAGACGCAATCATCTTCATGGTTCAATTCCTTTTCATTCCGACAGCATACGCCATCAATGGACCTCAGAATCCGCGAACACCAGGGAGAACCCCATCCATCCATCATACTCAACCCGACCCTCGCGGGTTGCGGCCGAGCATCTGCAATCGAGCGAGCTGTACACCAATAGAACTCTGGATCGACACTGTTCGGAGCATATTTGGGTCGGCCCATCGGGTTCTCGGGGGATCAATCGAGAAGGAGGGGAAGCGATTCAATGGCCGAGCGATAGTAGCGTTCAACGAACTGAGTCAGGTGCATTCACTCAGGGGCGCACTAGAGCAGCTCCGGATCGGTAGAAATGCACTCCAAGGAGCGTCCTCTGGTCGATCTTTCCGATCGGTGCACCACCCATCGAGCTCCCGTCTGCGGCCGGAGGGAGCGATCGGTCCAACGGTGCCGATGAATGGAACCGCTGCACGAATCCCGGAGCGATCATTCGCTGCTACCTCGTTCGGGCCCTCGCGCTGGTGATCGCTCGAACGAGTTCTTCAGGGACCGAGGGAGGTGCTGTGTTGTTGGGGTCGGCGAACGCAGACTGGCTGAGCGCGATGGTGCTTTGATAGGTCCGCAGGTACGCAATGCATGAGGGGCAGACGCTCAGGTGGCGATCGAACTCGACCCGTTCTTCACTGGCGAGCGTGCCGTCGAGATAGTCGGAGATGAAATCGATGAGCTCGCGGCAGGTGATGTAGTCTTTGTTCTTCACGGAGATCCCACGGAAGTAAGGGTGTTCTGTGACCAAGGCGGGGGCTCGCTGTGTCTTCGTGGTCGGCGGAGCTGAAACCTTGGGACTCACGCCGGTTGGTTGAGACCGGTGCCACTACGCGGGCGATTCAGCCGTCATGAATGGGTCGAGCAGCGACTTCAGCGCCTGACGGGCGCGGTGCAGGCGGGTTTTCACGGCGGGATGAGTCATCCCGAGGTACGACGCGGTTGTCTCGGTATCGAGCCCTTCAATATCTCGGAGGATCAACACTTCCCGATAGTTCTCCGGTAGTTCGTCGATCTTGGACCGGACCAGAGCACGGAGTTCATCGCTTTCGATGCCGGACTCGTCGATCGGTTTCCATGGGTTGGATGGGTGGCGCTGGTGTCCGTCCGCCACGAACTCGGGGAGCATGGTCTCGATCGCCCGCTCCGGGCGTCGGCGCTTGGAGCGCAGCTTCATCAAGCAGGTGTTCACCGTGATGCGGTGGAGCCAGGTGGTCAGGCGTGAACGCCCATCGAACGAATC
>JBGAOD010000132.1:0-9936 GCA_044221955.1 Phycisphaerales bacterium
GGGCGGCGTGCATGAGTCGGGAGAAAGCACCGGACCGATGTCGCCGGAGAGTCGGGCTCAGAAGCACGGTGCCGCGCGCGGCGTGGAGATCGTCGCGTCGATCGTCGAGACGCTGTGTGGGCTTCCCACCGTGCCGACGCGGAGCTGGTGCGATTCTGCGGCCGCGGCGATCGGCGGTCTGTTCGACCGCTCGGCGTCGCTGGTGGTGGTCTGCACGGCGCTTCCCGACGGTTCGATCCGGAAGATGCACGGGGTCGGTGTCGCGGTCCGGCAGCGCGGGTCCGACGGGCAGTCCGATCGGCATCTTGAAACGAACACCAGCTCGGCGTCGTCCCACTTGGTCGAGGAGATCCGCTGCGGGATGGGAAACATCCTCCATCTTGGCTGGCAGCCGCGCGAAGTGTCGTCGGTGCGGGCCGATGTTCGGACTCTGGAACGTGGGGCGGTGCCTTCGGCGGGCTGGCGCTTCGCATCTGGATCGGCGGGCTCGACCGGGCCTGAATCGCAGGCGCACAGCCCGCTCGCCGCGCTCGGGCCGGCTCACGCGATGCATGTCGTCTGCGGGGTGAGCCCGGTGGGATCTCCGCAGTTGGGCCGCAGAATCGCGGTGTACGCCGGGGATCTGTCGCCTGGGGACTCTGAACCTGAGGTGTGCTCCGACGTGCTGGGCGCGTGCCTGCCGCTGCTGGCACGGAAGACTTCGCAGGCGCTCGAGCGGACGTGGCTCAACAAGGGTTCTTGGCTCAGCGATCGCGAGAAGCTGGTGCTGGAGAAGCTGATCATCGGGCGGAGTGTGCCGGAGATCGCTGTGGAGTTGGGACGCAGCCCGCACACGGTCCACGACAACGTCAAGTCGCTGCACCGGAAACTCTCGGCTTCGACGCGCGGCGAGTTGATCGCGCGGGCGCTGGGGCTGGTGGGGCATTCGGGCGAATCCGACGGGCTGGAACCCAGCGCCCTCGGTCACGGACACGCGCTCTGAGCGGCCCGCGATTCGGGACGCTCGAAGCCCGAATGGGGTAGGCCGTGCGATTCTCGCGTCAGAGCAAACTTCGCGGCGCTTTCCCAACAACAATGTGGCATGTCGATCCTCGCCGGCGTCATCGTCGCGATCGGTGCGCTCCTGGGCATCGTGCTCACCGTTCTCACCCTGCCGGGCACCTGGCTGGCGGTGATGGTGGCTGTTGGCTGTGAGCTGTGGAGGCCGGGGCTGTTGAGTTGGTGGACGCTGGGGGTTGCGATCGGGATCGCGGCGCTCGCGGAAGTTCTGGAGATCTTCGCGTCCGCGGCGGGAGCGGGGAAGGCCGGTGGCTCCAAGGCAGCGGCGGTCGCGGCCGTGGTGGGGTCGGTTGTCGGGGCGATCGTTGGCTCCGCGGTTCTTCCATTGTTTCCCATCGGGACGATCGCGGGCGCGATCATCGGTGCGGGGCTTGCGGCGGCGGTCGTGGAACGGGGGAAGTCGGGCAAGACCTGGCGTGATTCGGCCCGGGTCGGTACGGGCGCGGCGAGCGGGCGGTTCGCGGCGACGATCATCAAAGTCTCGCTGGCGTGCGTGATCGCCGCGATCCTGATCACGGCGGCGTTCGTACCGTGAGTATGAGCGAGTCTCGCGCGGGCTTGACGAAAAGTTCACATGATCGCCGGTGCCGCAGCGTGCTCTCCGCCCGAAGAGAATGATCGGTTCCCGGACCGATCGCAAATGGCGTTGCTGGAAGGGGCTGAAGGTGTGTACGCTGGGGGAGCGTGTCGGGGGGAGGGTTCGTTTCACGTCGTGGAACCTCCCCGAGAAGGCACCGGGAAAGGCTCGAGAAATGTCCCAAAGAACCAGCCCCGTTGACCGATAGGACAGTGAGACGTGCGACCGGGACTGACCGGCTCTGCAGGAGCCCCCGGCCGAGAGACCGCCCGCGGAATAATTCGCCGCGGAGAAATTCGCGAAGAAGAACGCTCGCACGATGAAATCAACACCAACCGCCCGCAAGAGCGTCCCCGACCACGAGCACCGCCCCGCACCCCACGCGGGCAACGGAGTTTCTGAGAACGGCCAGAGTTCCCGCGCGCCGACGGACCGCACGCGCGAGCCGGGCGACGCGGCGGGAACGGAGGTCGACGTGGGCGTGAAGCACTTCGTGCTCGATACGAACATCCTGCTGCACAACCCCAACGCGCTCTTTGTGTTCCAAGAGAACCACGTGATCATCCCGTTCTCGGTGATCGAAGAGCTGGACAAGATGAAGCGGAAGGACGACGACCTGGGGCGGAACGCGCGCGAGTGCATCCGGCACCTGGACCGCTTGCGGAACATGGGGAGCCTGACGGCGGGGGTGGCGTGGGGCGAGTTCAGCCCGACGGTGGGGGCGGCGGCTTCCACCGCGCCGGACACAGGTCCGAGCAACGGGCCGACTCGCGAGTCTGGCGACACAACGGCGGGCACGACGACGGGGCGCACCGGCACGATCCGCATCGACGTCACCGATTACGAACGGCCGGCGGCGATCCGCGAGGACATGCCCGACAACCGCATCATCGCGGTGGCGTGGCACCTGCACCGCAAGGGGCACCGGGCGGTGTTCGTGTCCAAGGACCTGTCGGCGCGGATCAAGAGCGACTCGCTGGGGATCAAGACCGAGGACTTCGAAAACCAGAAGGTTGACGCGGACCGGCTCTACACCGGGTTCATCCCGATGACGACCGACGGCGAGTTGATCGACGAGCTGTACCGCGATCGACTGTTGCCGTTGGAGCGGCTGAGGCCTCATCTGATGGCGCCGACCCCGGACGGCAAGACGTACTTGCGTGAACTGCTGCCGAATCAGTACGTGGTGCTCAAGGACGAGAAGGACGAGAACCACACGGGGCTGGGGCGGCGGCTGGGGGACACGGACCACGTGATCCCGGTGACGGGGCCTCGCAAGCCGGTGTTCGGGATCATGGCGCGGAACGTGCAGCAGACGATGGCGTTGGACTTGTTGCTGGATGATGACGTTCGGCTGGTCACGCTGCTGGGCTCGGCGGGCACGGGGAAGACACTGCTGGCGGTGGCGGCGGGAATGGCGAAGGTTTTTCAAGAGGGGCGGTACGACAAGCTGCTGGTCGCGCGGCCGATCATGCCGATGGGGCGCGATATCGGGTACCTGCCCGGCGACAAGGACGACAAGCTGACGGCGTGGATGCAGCCGATCTTTGATAACTTGAGCTACCTGCTGAGCACGCGCGGCGCGAGCGGGCAGGCGGCCGAGAGTCATACGACGGAGCAGCGGGTTGAGAAGCTGATGGCCGACGGCAAGCTGGTATTGGAGCCGCTGACATACATCCGCGGCCGGAGCATCCCGCACCAGTTCATGATCGTGGACGAGGCCCAGAACCTGACGCCGCACGAGGTGAAGACGATCGTGTCACGGGTTGGTGAGGGGACGAAGCTGGTTTTGACGGGGGATATCGGGCAGATCGATAATCCGTACCTGGATTCGTCGAGCAACGGGCTGTCGTACACGGCCGAGAAGATGAAGGGAATCAGGATCTTCGGGCACGTGACGCTGGCCAAGAGCGAGCGGAGCGAGTTGGCGAGTATCGCGGCGAGCAGGTTGTAGTTGAAGCGGACCATGCGAGGCCGTATGGGACATCCATGCGAGAATACCTCGACGGTGGTACTCTGCCCGGCGGATGCCAACAATCCTGTATGAAGACGGCTTCTCCTTCATTTTCTTCGCGTCCGACGGCGGCGAGGCGCCGCACGTCCACGTCCGCAAGGGCGGCGGGAACGCGAAGTGGTGGCTCAGCCCCATCCGCGAAGCGTGGTCGCGCGACTTCAAGCCGCCGCAGCGGGCCGCGATCCGGCGGATCATCGCGGAATATCAAGGCTTTCTCCTCGATGAATGGAAACGTTTCTTTTCCCAGAATTGAAGGGGAAATCCAGGCCGTCGGGCTTGGGTTTGAGGGCGACCATGTGGTGATCGACCTGTGGGACGGACGGCGGGTGCTTACGCCGCTGGCGTTCTATCCGACGTTGCTTCTCGCGACAGCCAACCAGCGCGCGCGATGGGGTTTCGTGGGCTTGGGCACGGGCGTTGAATGGCCTGAATTGGATCTTCAGCTCTCCGCTGCCGCGATCGCGGAGGGGCGTAAAGAGACGGTCCCGCCGCGCGGTTGGAAGAGCGGGCTTGCGCGACGGTTGAAGGCGTACAAGAGCGGGTCGCGCCCGCGGGCCGCCTGAGATGTGAGCGGACGATGACGGACCTGGAGCCAAGAATCCCCGTTCCGATGGGCAAGGTTGAGGCCTTCTGCCGCAAGTGGGGCGTGAAGGAGTTCTCGCTGTTCGGGTCGGTGCTGCGCGAGGACTTTGGGCCGGAGAGCGACGTGGACGTGCTCGTGACGTTCGTCCCCGATTCGCCGGTCTCGCTTTGGGATTGGGGACCGATGGTCGAGGAACTTGAAGCGATCTTCGGGCGGCGCGTCGATCTGATCGAGAAGCCAGCGATCAAGAACCCGTTCCGTAGACACGCGATCCTGTCGTCGTACCGGATCATGTATGCCGCGTAAACCTCCCAAGGACGACACAGTCTACCTCGCGGACATGATGTCCGCGGCGCAGTATGTAGCGTCGTTCGTCAAGGGAAGAACGCTCGCCGAATACGAACGGGACATTCTTCTTCGCTCAGCCGTGGAACGGCAGATCGAGATCATCGGCGAGGCCGCTCGTCATGTGTCGAAGGAGTTCCGCGAGTCGCACCCGGAAATCACTTGGAAGGGGATCACGGGCCAGCGGCACGTGCTTGCGCACGAATATGGCGAGATACTCGACGAGCGCGTCTGGCGCGTCGCAACGATCCATGTTCCTACACTGATCGAACAACTTCGGCCTTTTATTCCAAAGTCCCCGTGAGGCTACCCGGGGTTGCAGCTCGAAATGTGAGGTACTTCGTGGAGCTGTGTGAACCACTTCTCTCAATGCTCTGGAAATGTTCGCATGGGACCAGTCGTACCCAACACTCTCGGAAATTACCCCTGCGTCTGCTGCGGGTACTTTACTGCGGACCACCCTCTGAACGACAGTTACTGGATCTGCCCCGTGTGCTTCTGGGAAGACAATAGTTATCAATTTCGCAATCAGGATGATGATGGTGGTCCCAACCGGGTTTCGCTTCCAGTAGCTCGGAAGAACTTTGATCGTTTCGGAGCGTGCGAGGAGGCCCTGAAGCAGCATTGCGGTCCCCCGGAAGAGAATCAGTTGCCAAGATTTGACTAGATCAAGAGCCCCGACCCGGCGTGGGCCAGAATCAAACCTGAACTGTGGCAAAGGCCGACCGGGGAGGACAAGAAGCCGTAGGAGCGACATCAACGACATCGGAGGTCCGTGCGGCCGGTCGCTGAGGTTGCGCGCCGAGCGATGGTCGCTCCCCGCGTCAACAATCCCCCCATGACCCAACCCACCTGGTCCGCCGTCGATCAGTATGTCAACGACCACCTCTCTCCATCAGACCCCGCTCTCGACGCAGCCCTCGCCGCCAGCACCGCCGGTGGCCTGCCCGAGATCCAGGTCGCGGCCAATCAGGGCAAGCTGCTCTACCTGCTCGCGCGGATCCATAGGGCTCGCAAGATCCTTGAGATCGGCACGCTCGGCGGGTACAGCACGATCTGGCTTGCGCGCGGCATGACGGCCGATGGGACGGCCGATGGGAACAAGAACGCGCGGATTGTCACGCTCGAGTTTGATCCCAAGCACGCGGCCGTGGCGGCCTCGAACATCGCTCGCGCGGGGTTTGCTGATCTCGTCGAGGTTCGCGTGGGGCGTGCGCTCGATACGCTGCCGATTGTGGAGCGCGACGGGCTCGGGCCGTTCGATCTGATCTTTGTTGATGCGGACAAGCCGAGCAACCCGGAGTATTTCGCGTGGGCGTTGAAGCTCTCGCGGGTTGGGAGCGTGATTGTTGTGGACAATGTGGTGCGCGACGGCGAGGTTGTCAACGCGAGCAGCGACGACCCGCGCGTGCTGGGCGTGCGGCGGATGGTGGAGATGATCGAACGCGAGCCGCGAGTTTCAGCGACGGCGATTCAGACTGTGGGGAGCAAGGGGTACGACGGGTTTTTGGTGGCGCTGGTGGTGAAGTAGAACTTCAAAGTGAGCGAGAGATGGAGGATCGGTAGACTCAGGAAGACGCCCGCGCCACGAGACTTAGTAGGATCGGAGAAGATATCTAGCGGATCGCCGCGACGATCTTCGGGTCGTTGAGCATCCGCTCGAGGTGTGCCTGGAAGACGCTGGGCATGATGGCTTGGGCTCGTTTCATGCGGGCGGCGGGGGAATCGGGGTTGAGGCCGGCGTCGGCGGGCGTGGTGGGTTTGGTTTCGGGTTTGGGAGATCCGTCGGCGTTGAGTTGGGCGTCGCTTCGCGCGCTGCGCTCGGCCGCGCTGTCGCCGAGGTTTTCTTCGCCCTTCTCGGATTTCTCTGCCAGTGCTTTGCCGTCGCGGTCGACGACCTTTAGCGTGAGGTCGTAGTAGAGCTTCGTGCTTGAGGTTGTGATGAACTTCCAATCGCGCATGGTCACGAGGATTGATGTGCGGGTGCCAAGGCCTTTGAGTTTTCGGGCGGCGGTGGCGGGCGAGTCGATCGCGGCGATGACGACGGGCTGGGCGTCGTAGCCGCGGGCGTGGAGGGACCGGGCGATGACGGCGTTCCAGTCGTCGGCAAGGGGGCGGCCGGTGACGGTGTTGAAGTCCTGCGGGCCTTGGTCGCCGATCAACGCGAAGCCGACAAACGCGGGGGTGCGGTCGAGCTTGAGGATGTAGGGGCGTTGGTCGTGGACACCGACGCCGACGGTGCCGACGCCCTGGGATTGCAGCGGGACGGTGGTGTCGCGGAGATCGTGCCCGGTGTCGGTGCAGGCGGGGAGGGCGAGGGCGGCGGCGAGTGAGACGAGGAGAGAGATGTTGCGGGGGGCGGTCATGCGGGGCTCCGACGGTGGGTTGAACGGATGGTCTCGAACGGATTCTTCATGCAGCGGTGATCTGACTTTGCAAGCTGGTTTTCAACACGACGGTGCTGAGAAGAACAGAAGAAGAGAAGTCGGAGAAAAAGTAGACACAGGCGGGACGCCTGTGCCACGAGCCGGGGTAGTTCGGAACAAAGCGCGTCACAGGCCGAGCCGGGCGAGGATGTCGTCGAGGATCGCACGGGATTCGGTTTCGTTGCCAGCGAGGCCGACCTTGACGCCGACGCGCGTGCCGTAGGAGCCGAGGCGGGCCCAGACTTCGGTGGTTCCGTCGAAGAGCCCGGCGTGGGGTGGCTTGGCCTCGACGCTGCCGCGGTCGGCGGTCGAGGTATTGGAGGTGACGGAGTAGCCACGGTGGCGGAGGGCGGCCTCGCCGGCGGCGATCACGGCCTGCGGGCGGGTTTGGTCGGGCAGGTCGGCTTCGAGCGTGCCGATGTTGTATCCGGCGAGGATTTGCGTGGAGCCTTGGCGTGCGGTGGTGGTTTCGCAACCGAGGGCGGCCGCGAGGAACATCAGTGAGAACGCGGCGAAGAAAATGACACCGACATGAGACGCGCGTCGAAATGGCGGGGCGGGGGGGATCATGGATGTCAATTCGTGTTTGTGCGTGAAACGACAAAGAGGGACAGGAGAAGAAAGACAGAGGAGTGGAGAGAAGAGTCGGCTCGGAGAGCCGACCTACCGAAGACCTAGAGCCAGCGTCGCATATCTAGATCGTCCAGATCTAGCTTCCCGCCCCACTCTTGCAGGGCTTTGAGAAGGGTGGCGTCGGTGATCTCGAAACGGGGGCTGCTCGACCCATCGACGCTGGGTGGTGCGGGTTGGGATGCGAGCGCCTGAGCTTGGGTTTGCGCGGGCTTGGGGGTTGGCGACAGGAGTTTGGGTACGGTCGGCTTGTCGGGGATCCTTCGCACCGGCGGCGGGAGGCCGAATTCCTGGAACCAGTGGGCGATGGCGTCGTGTTCGAGGGGGATCTGGCGGACCCAGGCGGGGAGGGGCTCGGGGCGGCCTTTGGCGTCGTCGGTGGAAAGTTGGCGAAGGAACGCCGAGCTGGTCATCGTCGCGGCCCCGGCCCGGCTGGCGGCCTTGGCGACTCGGCGGTCGGAACTAACCACCAGAACTCGACGCGGAGCGGAATCTTCGGCGAGGGTTCGCTCGATCAGCGAATCGGCGTCGGCCCCGGCTCCGGCGTACATGACCCGGACCGATCCGATGCGTAATCCCTGTTCTGACATCGATTTAGATCGTCCGTCACAGACGAGCACGGCGGGGCGCTTTCGGTACCGGCTGCGCTCGATCAGGTGGGCCAACCCGGGGAGATCGACGCCCGCAAGCCCCAGCGGGAGGACGCCGGGGGTAAGGAGGACGTTGTAGGCGTCGATCAGGAGCATGGCAGGTGGAAGCCCTTGGTTTTGAAGTTGACGCTGGGAAGTGCGGGAAGGAGGGGGGAGGCAGAAAGTTCGCCCGATTGCGCCCGCCCGGAGCGCCGGGCTTGATCCGGGCGGACCCCGAACCTTTACTTCCTCCCCGGTCCGGGACGGCTCGGCGGGTTTTGGTTGAGTCTAAGGTACCCCCGCCGCGGGCGGGAGGGTGTTGGTCTGAATTGGATCTTTGATCGAGACGCGAGGTATTCATGGCGATCCGGGTGAAGGCGAGGAGCGGCGAGGGTGTCGATCAGATGCTCCGTCGGTTCAAGAAGCTCTGTGAGAAAGAGGGCTTGACCAAGGACATCAAGCGTCGCGAGTTTTACGAGAAGCCGTCGGAGCGGGCTCGTCGTGCTTCGCGCAAGAGCGTGAACCGCCGCGTGCGCGAGGACAGCCCGCTGCCGACCAAGCCTGAGGTCAAGTGATCTTCGGCGCGTCGCTGGCGGTACCCGAGCGCCGCGCGGGGGGAGTTCGCGTCCGCGCGGGCGAGTCCGCGACGAACGATGGTCCAAAGCATGAGCTCGGGCGGTGCGTCGCATCGCCCGCTCGTCTTTTTGCGATCGTCGCGTTCCGGGACTTGTTCCGGTGATTCACGTTCCGGGGCGTGCGAACTCGATAAGTTGGTGTTCGATCAGTTGTTCGATCAGAGGGCTTGGATCGGTGCCCCTTGACGGGCTTGGGTTCACGGGTTCCTTGGCGACTTTAATGGGCACTTTGGTTCGTCATCCGCCGGTTGTTTGAGCGGTGACTCGATTGGGGAAACTTCGAGATGGCACATATGAAAACAGATTCGAGGCCTTTTCAGCTCGCGACTTTTCTGAACGTGGGGCACGCGGCGTGCAAGCTGCCGGCGCTGCTCACCGCGCTGGTCGTCACTCTCCTCGCCGTCCTTTCACCGGCAACAGCGAACGCGCAGACGGGCACGCCCGCGTCCCCCGTGACGCACACGGCCGAGCCGGTTCACCGCGGGGGCGGCGAGGCCAGCCTGGTGCTGCCCGACCTGGGATCGCAGAAGTTCCTGGGGATCGACGGGCACACGCTGCTCTTGGGCGGGCTGGTGGTCAGCGCTCTGGGGCTCGGGTTCGGGTTCATGATTTATGCCCAGCTCAAGAACATGCCGGTACACAAGTCGATGCTCGATATTTCTGAGTTGATCTACACGACGTGCAAGGCGTACCTGGTCCAGCAGGGCAAGTTCCTGATGATCCTGTGGCTGTTCATCGGGGTCATCGTCGCGGTGTACTTCGGCAAGCTGGTTGAGACGATCAGCGCCGCGGGGGTTGTCGAGCACGGGTTCCCGATGGTCAAGGTCGCGGTGATCCTGCTGTTCAGCTTGATCGGCATGGCGGGCTCGTACGGCGTGGCGTGGTTCGGCATCCGCGTGAACACCTTCGCCAACAGCCGTGCGGCGTTCGCCAGCCTGAAGGGCAAGCCGTTCCCCTGCTACGCGATCCCGCTCAAGGCCGGCATGTCGATCGGCATGGCGCTCATCAGCGTCGAGCTGCTGCTCATGCTCATCATCC
>JBGAOD010000133.1:0-9704 GCA_044221955.1 Phycisphaerales bacterium
CGCCAGGATTGGCCGGACCGACGTTCCGCTCCGCCTGCTGCTCGGGCGTCGTCTCGACCTTGGCAAAGACGTGCCCGTCACGCTCGCCCAAGAGCACGCTATCGCCCGAGACCATCGCGACCGTGCCCTGGGGCGCGTCGATCGCGCCGAAGTTGTACACCTGGTTGCCGATCAGCCCGACCATCCCGGCCTGGATCTGACCCTCGTTCACCACCCGCCCATCGACCGACGTGGTAAATCGGTTCATCCCGCGGAGGAAGTCGGTGTCCGTAATGTTGCCCGCCGCGGCGTAGATGCCGCCCACGTTGATCATCGAGCCCTTGGCGAAGTACACGCCCGCGGGGTTGACGAGATACACCCGCCCGTTGGACTGGATCTGCCCTTCGATCTTGCTGGGGAGGCTGCTGTTGATGCGGTTGAGCACCCGCGAGAGCGCGTCGGGCTGCACGAAGCGAACGGTCTCGTTGGGACGAACGTCGAACTGGCGGTAGTTGATGATCGCGTTGTTCGAGGCCGTGATCTGCGTGAAGTTCCCCGAGCGCTGGAACGAGGCCGTCCCCGCCGTGACATGCTCCCCGGCGATCTGCCCGAAGACCGACGAGGCGGACATGAGCGACGCCGCCAGGGCCCATAAGCGCCCGGCCCCGGTCCAACCCGCGCGGCGGCCGCCGCGTCGCCGTTGACCGCGGAGCGCGCCCGCCGCGCCCGCGAGGGTGGCCGTCCGCAGCAACCAGGAGCCCGCCGTGCGTGATTCCATTGACTGTCCGCCGTTGTTGATGTTGCTGGAGATGCTCATGACCGTTCTTCCTCACCCGGCCATTAGGCCGTGCCTTCGTTCAACCCCGCCCCCGCGGGCGTGACCGATGTGTTCGTCGCTCGATGCCCGGATTTCCCTGCCAGCACCGCTGTTCGCACGCAGAAACTTCGGACTCAGAAAATCAGAATGACAGAGTTGCCGACAGGTGGAACCGGCTGTCCCCAGAATCCACGGGTTGCCCACCGGACTTGATGCCGTTGACCGGCTGGTTCACGTCCATGATCGGGTAACCCCAATCCACTCGTAGGTTTACGTTCCGCCACATCTGGAACTCGATCCCCAGCCCCACGCTGGCCAGGTCCTCGTCGACTTCGGTCGGCTGACGATCGCTGATCTGCGTGTGCCCGTAGTCGAGGAACGCCTTGAACATCAGATCCCAGTCCGCGCGGCTGTACGGTCCCTGCGGAACGTAGCGGAACTCACGCCCGAGCAACGTCCCGGGCGAGCCCATCCCCAGCACCGGGGGAAGGTGGAACCGGTACTCGATCCCCGCGAGCAGGATCGTGTCGCCCGCGACCACGGACTCGGGGTACCCGCGCACCGAGTACATACCGCCCGCGACCCCCTGCGCTGATGGAATCAGCTTGTTCCCGAACCCGTACTGCCCACGGAACGAGGCCGCCAGCTCGTGCGCGAGCGTCATGTTCGCCGGGTTCTGCGGGCTGAACAGGGGCTCAAGATAGAGCGACTGCTCGGCGTCCCAGTGCAGCGTGCCCCAGCCCGTGTCCGCCCCCTTGCGGCCGAGCTTGTCGACCTCGCCGCGGTTCCCGTCGTTGGCGGTAAACTCGTAGGTCACCTGCGCAAAGCTGTGCATCGCGTCGGTGTCGCGTTCGATCTTGCCGCCGAGATAGGGGAGCCAGAACGTTTCCTCGCCCGTGGTGACGACCCCGGCACCGCTCTTTTGCCCTTCGATCTTGACGTTCTCAAACCGGAGCCCGCCGACGGCGTCCACGAACGTGTCGGAGATCTGCAGCACGGTCCAGTCCAGCTCGGCCCCCAACGTCCACGAACGCCCGCGGAACTGGTCGCCGAACGCGCCGACGTCCGAGGCCGTGAACTCGCTCCACGTGCCGTAGGCCTTGGCGCGGAGCACGTTGGTCATGATCGGGAACTCGTAGGACGGCGAGACCGCGTGCGAGGAATCAAACCCCGCGGTGGCGTAGTCGAGCCGGAAGATGTCGTCGTTGTTGGTCAGTTGGTTGTGGACGAACCCGAACCGTTCGCGCCATTTATCTGTGTTCTTGGTGCCGGTGTTGGCGATGTGGAAGTACGCCGTCCACGGGTTGTTCTCGGTGACGAGGTAGTCGAGCTGGACCCCGCCCTCGTCGTCGGCGGCCCCGACCGCCACGTCCACCCGGCGGCCCGGGTGGCGGTTGAGCGCGAAGGTGTAGTCGTCGAGCTTGTCTTTGCGGAGCAGGTCACCCTTGCGGATCGGGCTGTTGCGGAGCGTGAGCGCGTGGGCCGGGTTGTTCATCTTCGGGGCGTCGAGGTCACGCTCGCCGCCGGAGATCGTGCGGATGTCGCGGACCACACCGGTCCAGACGACGACGCGGAGCGCCGTGCCTTTCCGCTTGTCCGTTGGGTGCCCGCTCTCGCGCAGCTCACGCTCGTCGATGTCCTCGGCGCTGGGGGCGACGAAGATGGCGAAGATCCCGCGCCGGTTGAACTCGGCGCTCACCGCGCGGCAAACCTGCACGATGCCGCTCCGCGTCATCTTCACCGGCGCCGCCGCCGTCACGTCCGACAGCTTGAGCGTCGCCGACGGGCGGCCCGACCCAGGGGCCGCGTACACGCCGTCAACCTGCGAGAGCTTCACCACCAGGTTCTGGAACGCCGGATCGCCCAGGTCGGGGCGCTCGGCCGGTTCTTTGGTGCCGTACTCCATGACGAACGCGCTGACCGGGTAGGGCGTTCCCTC
Source organism: Phycisphaerales bacterium (assembly GCA_044221955.1). Classification (GTDB taxonomy): domain Bacteria; phylum Planctomycetota; class Phycisphaerae; order Phycisphaerales; family UBA1924; genus CAZCPB01. The sequence goes on from JBGAOD010000133.1 coordinate 2,736, forward strand.
GTCGGCCGGCTCGCCCTGTGGAACCACGTCCTTGACGAACACGTCCGGCTTCTTTGCTTCGGGCGGGGCGTCAGGGCGCACCACCGCTTGGCCGGCGGGCGGATTCACCGGGACGGCCGCCCGGTCCTGAGCCAACACCGCCGACGGCAGCGCGACCACCACCCCGAGCGCGGCCAACGACCAGCCGCTGCTGATCCGACGGGCACTCGCCCGACCGCACCGCGACCTCAACGTGAGAACCTGACCCGCGCACGCACGCACGCCCTGCCCGGGCCCGCTGAAAATCCCCATGAATCGTCGCCCTTCCCACCCGCCAACGTGCGCGGGTACTCGTACCTCGTTCTCCCGACACTCCACCGACTTCTGGCCGCCCTACGGGCAACCCGAAGGCCCTCTCCCCTTCGCGTCCGATCCTGCCACCACCCAACCCACACCCGCACGGAAAGCCTACGCGAGAACACCGCCGATACTCCGAGTTCTCATCGTGTGGAAACGCAATCTACTAAGACTCGGCCCGAGCCGTCAAGCGCAGACCGGATCAGGTTCCGAACAAATCATTCACCGAGCCTCAACTTCCGATCAAAGCCCGGACAAAGCGTCCCTACTCAGAAACGATGTAGTTCAATTGACCCGCCAACTCCCCTCCCCGAACGGAAGGTGCCTTGGCCGGGTTCGTCTTGCCCGGGCCCGGGCTGAACGCGAGCCTGAACCCGACATCGCTGAACGTCAGCGTACCAAACGACCTTGCCTCGAGTGAGTACGGCGTCCTGGGTTCCACCTCACGCGGAGACAACGCCGACCCACCAACAAACCGCACTGCCTCTCCTCTCCCCACCGCTGCGAGCGCGGCCTCGGGAGTCAGATCCGTCGGCGTCGGTGGCTGGTTCAGGCAAAGCTCCGCCACGTTTCCCAGAAGGTGCTTGAGCACGCCGTCGCCCAAACTCACCGGCGCGAACCAAATGAATCCGTCGTCGCTCGTGACCACCGGCTCGGCCGAGCCGAGCACGGGCCGCTTGGCCGACTTGTTCGGCTGCACCGGCCAGAAGACTCCCTCATCGGGGAAGTCGGCGCGACGGATCGGTGGAAGCCCGCGGATGTAGTCGAGCTGTCCTTTCCAGGAGGCGTCGCGATAGTTCGGGTTGGGGTTCACGAGTCGTGCGTCGCCCGCGGCCGCCAGCCACTCGTCGCTGGTCGGCAAACGGCACCCGAGCAACGACGCGACATACACCGCGGCAGGGACCGTCACCTGATTCATCGGCGAGCCCGGACTGGGCGGCTCGGGCGGCTTGCCCGCGTAGTACGCCTGGTTGGCCATGCTCGCCAGCGGTGACAGCCAGCCGGCGCTGGTGTCGCCGGGGGCGGCGGCACTAACCTGGATCTTGCCGGGCGATGACCCGGAGGTCGGCGGGAACTGCGTCCACGTCCATGTTCGAGCGCCGGACCGAGCGTCCGCTTTCGCGTTCGGCGACGCCATCAGCTTGGCGACCTCACCCCATTTCGCGGCGCTTTCAACAGCCCGGATGAAATCTCCGACGGAACACTCGGTCGTCCCCAGAAAAACCGAGCCCGAGGGCGCTTCGACCCGGACGAACTCGATCGACGGACCGCCGCCTGGTGGGGTGAACGTGGCGTGCGTGATCCCGTCAATTGTTTTCAAGGCCTCCGACCACCCCCGCAGCGCGGGGCCCATCGGGGCGGGCTCGGGGGCGCTCGCTTGGGCGGGCGTGCTGAGGGTCGTTAGCGCGGCGGAAAGAGCGGACTCTGTAGCCGCGGGCTCGGGGCTCTTGAGCGCACGGGCCGCCTGCACTCCCGGTTCGCCCGCGAAGCGTTCGACCCGCTCCCGCAAGGCCGCAACCTTGGCGGTGTCGTCGCCGGGAATGTTGCCCATCGTCGCGAGATCGTGCTTGAGTTCCCACAACAGCACGTTGAAACGAGCGGACGGCGCGATCGCGGTGTCCTTGGTCACCCCCATCGAACCCATCCGACCGCACACAGCGCTCACCCCTTGGGCGTCACCCGAACGCACCGCCGAGCCCAACGCCCTGGACCAAAGTACACGAGCGCCGCTCTCGATCCGAGCGCTCAAAGCCGTCGCTCTCGCCCCGTCCTTCAAACGGTTGGCCGCGGACTTGAGCGACACGAGCGCTTGCGCCGCCGAGGCCAGCTCGGCGTCGTTACTCGGCCAGCTCATCCCCGGCCCGGTCACGAGCCGCTCCCACGCGGCGACCGATTCGGCCAGCGGGGCCGCGGCGCTCGCCTGCTGCACGAGAGACTTGGCGTCGGTGCCCTGTTCGATCGCCCGCAAGTCCGCGATCCGCGCGGAAATCGCCTTCGCATCGGGCCTCGAATCCTTGACGCGCGCGTACAGCGGCAAGCCCGCGATCTCGTCGGCGAGCGCCCTCACGGTCGTGCCTTCGACGGGCTCGGCCGATCCAAAGCCACGCTCCAAGAAATCGGTCAAACGCGTGAGAGAAGAATTGAACGCATCACGCTCGGCCGCGGCCTTGCCCGCCTCGGCGAGCTTCGCGGCGCTTTCCGTCGCGGCGAGTTCCTTGGCCGCCGCGTCTCTGGCGGCGGCTTCCTTAGCGGCCGTTTCCTGGGCGGCGAGTGCCCTCTCCCGAGCCTCCGCGTCCGCTTTGGCTCGGAGGACTTTGGCCTCCGCATCCGCCGCACTCTCAACCGTTGACGCAGGCTCGGATACTGCCTTCGCTGGCACGGCCGACTGCGGAGCGGACTCCTCTCGCTTCCGCCTGAGCACTTCGCCCAAGTCCGAGGACTGGGCGGGCTTGGGATCGGCTTTGGCGAGCGTTGGTTTGGGAGACACCACGGAAGTCGAGTCGTTCGCGAGCGCGCTCGACTTGGTGTCCCGTGTCAGCACATACCCGGCCCCGGCGGCCAGCGCGACGCCGGCCGCCGCGAGGCTCATTCCCAGCCAGCCCTTGAACCAACGCTTGGGTGGGGCGTCGCTCGCATCCGACGCCTCGGGAAGCGTGGGCTGGGACGCGTGAGGGGCGCTGCCGCTGCGCGGCGCTTCTTTGGCGTCCTCGGGAAGCGCACGCCCGTCGCGCCAGGCTTCGACCGCGGCCTCGCACTGCGCGACGAACTCGGGGTCGAGGTTGTACGGCACGTCGCTGGCGAGGGGCAGCCCCTTGAGCGAGGCCCGCAGGCAGAACAGCACCGACGCCGTGACCCCGCCCACGATCAGATCGCAATACTCAGCCCCGAGGGGGCGCACCACCAACACTTGCGACGCGCGTTCGGACCTCGCCGCAAGCAAACCCGCCCACAGCCGGGCCGACTCGAACGTGCCCGATGCGCAGGCCGGCACGCGAAGGTGCTGGGCCGGGCCGTCGCTCAAACGAGAGACGCTCTTGCGATCACCCCGACCGCGCGGCGGGCCCAGCTCACGCTGGATTTCGTACAGAATCCGGTGCAGTCCCACCCGGCCTGGACCGAGCGACGGCGCGTCAGAAATGGCGCTCAACGCACGCACATTGCTCGGCTCGGCCTCGCCCGCCGCGGGTTTGATCGCCTCACGCAGTTGGGCCCGCGCGTCGTCGAGAACTCTCCGAACGTCGGCGGCCGACAAGGTGGAAGAGCACAAACGCTCGACCTCCGCCAGACGCGGGAGCACCAGGTCCGTGATGCCCTCAGACGCGATCCCTTCGCACTGCGCGACCACAAACATCGGGTACTTGGTGCGGCCTTTCCCGTCGCGGCTGGCCCAGAGCCGCCCCACGATCAGCCCCGCGGGCGAGAACCACGCCAACTCGTGCCCGAAGGCCGGCAGCAGCTGCGCCGGTTCCAGCTTCTCCCAAGCGCCCGAGTCGATATTCCCCGAGAGCGCGTCCAAATAGAGCGTTCGCTTGGCGTCCACCAGCCGCGGTGTATCGAGCCCGAGGTCGTCGATGTGGTCGTCCCAGCCGGGGTGCTTCCCGAAGATCGCCAGCGACAGCGCCGGATCCCGGCCTTGCCGCTGACCGATCCAGGTGACGCCGCTTTTCTTGGAACTGGGTACCACGCCGATCTTCCTCCGTCGGACCCAAGGCCCGTTCCTCACCACCCGCTCTTCCACCTGAGCCCGGGCCAAGACGCCTGTTCACGTTCGGGAGACTATCTCTTCCACTGCGCCGACGTCGGCCAATCCGTTTCTTTCGCGGGCAAGGACGTGTTGAACTTCAGCTCAACCCACTTGTAGAAAGACTTGCCGTCCTTGCCGCCGTACACCACCGGAACCAGCCAGCGCTTGCGGTCGGCATCGATCGACTTCGCGTCGGGCTCGGCCAGGAGTTCGAGCACGGACCACTCGGTGCCGATCTCGCGGGTTCCCTGCGGCGTGCTGTTGTCGGGATTCAGGATGCACGAGAGCTTGAGCGCGGGTGCTCCGGGGACCGCCAGACCGGTCGCCATCGCGGCACCCGGTTCGACGCCGTCGATGTGCCTGACCTCGTGGCCCTGCCCCACCGACCCCAACGTCCCCAGCATCGTGCCGTACTCGTTCTTGAGCCCCTTGCCCTCCAGCACCGTTGCCGGCTTGGGCTGTTCGTTCACCTCGGGGATCAGGACATCGCAGGTGAGCTTCTCGCCGCCGGTGATGATCGGAAGCCACAGCCCAAGGCGGCGGAGCAACTGGTCGTCACCTTTGCTCGAATCCCGACCGAAGAGCAAGGCAAGCCGCGAATCGACCTCTCGGAGTTCGGTCCGCACCCCGCCGCGCAGGAGGGTCGGGTCGGACGTGCCGGTCAGCGGCATGCTCCGGGCGCAGCTCTGGACCATCGCCACATCGGCCACGGCGGGGCGCTGCGTTCTGGGCCAATCCTCGCGCGACATCGACAGCGGGAGCTTGCCGCCGCCGCGCAGCGTCTCACGGAGCGCGTCCCATTCACGGCTGGAGTCACGCGCCAGCACCTCCAACGCTCGCATGCGCACGAGGTCCAGATAACGGGTCATCGGGCCGCACGGCTTGCGCGTGCTCAGGTCGGACTCGAAATCCTGAATGTACTTCGACCGGAAGGCGTCCAGCTTCTCGTTGCTCAGAGTCCGACGGGCGCCAAGAGCGTCCTGCGTTGCGAGTTCACGCCAGCCGTTCAAACTGTTCGTCAACCGTTCCCCGGGGTTCAAAACCCGCGTGTCCCTGTCGGCCGCGGCGGCCCACTTGCCCATCTCGGCCGCGGCTTCCGCGTTCCCAAGATCGACCGCGAGCGCCTTAGCTGCCAGCTTCGAGAGCAGGACCAGACCTTCTCCGACCCGCCCCGTGTCGTTGGCCTTGACCATCGCCGCCCCGAACTCCGACCACTTGCCCGGGTCGCTCACTTCGAGCGCGGTCATCAGCCCGGTGGTCCAGTACGCGGAGTACTTGCGAGCGTAGTCGGCGCGGGCCTCACCGAGCTTGTTCACCGCCGCGGAAAGCTCCGCGTCGCTGAGCACCAGCCCGGAAGCCTCGCCCTTGCCGGCTGACGCTCCACCCTTGGCTGCGCCGATCTTCACCACGTAGTCAAGGTCCGCCAGGATCAGCTCCGCCGCCGCCGGGTCGTAGCTGCGTTCGATTGTGAGTTGATTGGACTGACCGCCGACCATGGGGATCGAAAACGTCTGGGGATCCGTGGACGCCGCGCCGACCTGCTTGCCGACCCACTCGGCGTTGGGATCGACGCCCTTGCTCACGAGCGCCTTGAGAACCTGGGTCCGCGCGTCACGGGCCGCGGCGTCGGTGAGGACAAACTCGATACCTTCGGGAGTGGGGACGTTCGCGTTGCCGGGCGCTTCCGCGGGCAGTGAGGAGAGGATCGCCCGAACGTCGGCCAGCGCCTTGCTCATCGCGCCCGGTGCCGCCTCCGCCTTGACTCTGGCCGAACCCCACGCCGCGCTCTCGTCGGGGCCCGCGGCGAGCACCTTGGCGACCGCGCCATAGGCGCGGTATCGCGCCCGGAACACGTAGCCAGCGTCGCCGCCCTTAATCATCGTGAGCAGCCGCCCGCCCTCGCCCTTGTCGCCGAAGAACGCTTTGAGCGCCGTCACTTCCGCGTCGATCGAGATTCCTCTGACCTTTTCCCTCGCGCTGACCAACGCCTTTCTCAGATCATCGATCTCCCGCCTCCATTCCGTAGACGAGAGCGCGGCCTTGACGTCCGCCGTGCCCTTGACGCCCGTGTTCTGCTCGAGTTTGCTGTTCCCCAACTCGGAGAGTTTGTCGGCCCCGCGATCGAGAAGCTTGTCCCCGATCCCCTTGGGCGCGGGCGGGTCTTCGCCCAGAACCACGCGGTACTCCTCGTCGGCCCGCCGCTTGATGCGGTCGGACTCCTTGTCGAGCGTCTCGCCGATCCGCGACAGGCTCTCCTTGTCCTTGAGCAGTTGCGAGATGCTCGCCTCGTAATCCTCCAGCGATTTGACGTGCCTTGCCCAGGACTCCTTGAATCGCCCGTAGCTCTCCGGTGTCACGCCCTCGGACTTGAGCCGGGCAATCGCCTCGGCCAGCTGCTTTTCATGCGAGGCGTACTCGGTGGTGAGCTTCCTCAGCTGGTCGATGTCCGCGAAAGATTTCTTGGTCGCGATCGTGAGCCAGTACTCGTTGAACGCCGCAACGCCTTTCTCGACCGCGGCCGGGTCGCGCACCATGACCTTGGCGGGCGGCCACTCGGCCTTGAGGTCCGGGCCGTAGGTCTCTTCGATCACGCCCTGGAACTCGTCGGCCTGCGGCTTGGCCTTGGCGAACTCCTCTGGAGAGAGCACGAACGCAAGGAAACGCGCGGCGTGAAGCGGTTGCTTGAACTCCGGGGGCGCGTTGGCGGCGGCGGCGATGGCGGCCGAACTCCGGTCGTCGCTCCGTTCCACCACGCGTGGCTTGGGCGGCTGCCCGCCGCGCTGGATGTTCAGCAGCCCCGCCAGAGCCCCGGTGGCGTCCTCGTTCCAATCCGCGGGCTTGATCGAACTCATCCTGGCTCGGGCGAGCTCGACCATGTTCCCAAGACC
>JBGAOD010000134.1:0-8397 GCA_044221955.1 Phycisphaerales bacterium
GCCAGTTCGGGTCGGTGCGGCAGTGTTACGAGATGGGGGCCCTGGCCGTGGGCGCGACGATCTACTTCGGCAGCGAAGAGAGCCGCGAGGAGATTCGGTACGTGTCGGAGATGTTCGAGGAGGCTCACAGCCTGGGCATGGTGACGGTGCTGTGGTGCTACACGCGGAACAACGCGTTCAAGATCAAGGGCGCGGACGGCAAGAGCGTGGACTATCACGCGAGCGCGGACCTGTCGGGGCAAGCGAACCACCTGGGCGTGACGATCCAGGCCGACATCATCAAGCAGAAGCTGCCGGTCAACAACGGCGGGTACGCGGCCTTGAACAGCGGCGGGTCGAGCTACGGCAAGTGGGACAAGCGCGTGTACACGCAGCTCTGCGGGTCGGACGAATCTGGCAAGGGCGGGCACCCGATCGACCTGTGCCGGTATCAGGTGATTAACAATTACATGGGCCGGAGCCCGCTGATTAACTCCGGCGGGGAGAGCGCCGGCGAGAGCGATCTGAAGGACGCGGTGCGCACGGCCGTGATTAATAAGCGAGCGGGCGGGATGGGCCTGATCTCCGGCCGCAAGGCGTTCCAGCGGCCGATGAAGGAGGGGGCGGGGTTGCTCAATGCGATTCAGGATGTGTATTTGGATAAGGGTGTGACGGTGGCGTGAGCGGTCCAAAGAACGCTGGAGCAAACGCATGGTGGCGAACGTCAAACAGAACAAGAAGCGTCCGTCGCAGAAATCTGCGAAGCTCAAAGTCAAGCTCAAGATCATCGTGGAAGAGCACCCCGACGGATACGTGGCATACCCAATCGGTCTCGAGGGCGTCGTCGTGGGGCAGGGCAACACCTTTGAGGAAGCCCTGGCAGACGTGACGTCGGCCTGCCAGTTCCACATTCAGACCTTCGGCAGCTCGGCGATCCGGTCGCGCAAATCCGTGGTCGGCGTGTATCTTGCTGAAACGCGAGTGGCGGTTTGAATGGCCAAGTTCCCGATCGACGCGCCGAAATCTAAGGTTGTGAGGGCGCTACGGCGCCTGGGGTTCGAGATCGTCCGAGAGCGCGAGCACATCGCGATGCTCCGTCGCAACCCGGACGGTTCGAGCACGCCGCTCACCATGCCGAATCACGCTCGCATCAAGGGTTCGACGCTCAGAACAATCCTGACGCAGGCCAGAATCTCTCGCCAGGAGTTCATGCGGGAGTTCGAGTAGACGACGAGTTGGGCAGCGCGGGCCTGACTCGGGACGCATGGCGTTCCAGAGGCCGATGAAAGAAGGGGCGGAGGTGCTCAACGCGATTCAGGATGTGTGTTTGGATAAGGGTGTGACGGTGGGGTGAGCGGTTGGCGCGGGGTGTAAAGAGCCCCTTGAAAGAAGACACTCAGCTCGTTGGAGCCAAAGCTAGGGGCACGCAGCGCCGTACCGTCAGCCAGCGCCGTCTCGTTCCGCTCGTTTGGCACGAAAACCTGGAGGGAGCCATTGATCCAGCCTATCAACCCAGTCCGCCGCGCAACGCTGGTGGTCACGATGATCCTCGCGACCGCTTCCGGTTGTGCTACGCAATCCATTCACGAACCCGGCAAGCCGGATGACAACGCCGCCAAGCCCGCGGCTTCGAGGGTGGCAGCAACCGAGGATTCAAAGATGCGACTCACGATCTACCTGCTCTTCGCTGGGAACTGCAAAGAAGCCATGACGTTCTATCACGACGTATTTGGCGGTGAGCTTGCATTGACCACCGTCGGTGACTCGCCGATGAAGGGCTCATTTCCCCCGGCCATGCACGCGAAGGTGGTCAACGCACGGCTCACCAGCACGCTGGTCGACATTTCCGCCTCTGACTGGCTTCGACCCTCGGTGAGCCCGGTTCGCGGAAGCACGGTTTGCCTCTACCTCAGCGGCGGAACTCCGGGGGATACCCGATCGCTCTTCAGCAAGCTCTCCGAGGGCGCTGACGTCACCGATCCCCTCAGCGAGCAGGCGTTCGGACTCTACGGCGCGCTCAATGACAAGTTTGGAAACAGGTGGATGTTTCAATCCGAAAATCGATGAACTGATCGAGCTTCGGGTAGGACTCAGACAGATCATGATGAGTTCTCGTGCGCGTTCTGAGCACGGTCGGACGGTTCGAGCCGGGCGCGTGTGAAATGAGGTACGCGGCCCGGAAGACGCCGCCCGCGGATCACACCTTGTCGAACCGATAATGCGCAGACCCTGACGCTGCTCGCGCTGCGCGATCCCTGACTGCGCTCGCGCGTAAGCCGAGCATTGTCCCGAGGTCTAGTCCGACGTTTGTCGGGCGGCCTCCACAGGGGACATGGCGTAGTCTCTACCCGATCAGTTCGTCCACGTCCCGAGCCAGGAGGCGAGTGGTGTATCACCGGGGAGGAACCGTATGAAGACCTTGGGTGTTCCCGTCGTGGGCCTGCTTTTCCTTTCGGGGCTGTGCGCGGCCCAGCCCGCGAGCGGCCCTTCCAAGGCCCAGAGCGCGGGCGTCACCGAGCACTCCCAAGGGCTGCACGGGTACATCGGGTTCGAGGCCTCGCACCCGCCCGCGGGCACCGACTTCAGCGCGGGCGTGGGTTTCTACTCCGCCGCCTGGTCCCTGATCGACCGGCCCATCGCCGACATCCAGATCGGGCTGGCCAGCACCTGGATCATGCCCGACAACTCGGACAACAAAGACAAACCGCTCTCGCCCGAGGGCACGAGGGCGCGCACCTGGGCCGAGCGCGGGCCGACGTGGGACAGCGTCTTCCAAACCGTCGAGGGCGGGCTGGGCTACTGGGCCGGCAACCACTTCCGCTACGGGCCGCCAAAGTTCAGCATGAACGCCACGCCGCAGTGTTACGATTACGAGGTCGGCTCGCCCGGGTGGTCTTTCTTTCAGAGCAACGAGGCGCTGCCCGACAACCGGCTCGGCATCGCCCAGCTCAGCAACCGCCTGCTCATCCCGCCCGACGGCCTGCCGTTCCAAGGTCAGCCCAACGGCGAGTTCCTCGGATACGCATGGATGGCCCTGCCGCTGACAGACCCCTCCGCCGCCACCGCCGGCAACCCACCCACGGGCGATCAGAGCTGGACGTGCTTCCTGAGCGCGGCCAACTTCAAAGGACCGATCGCGTACTACATCCCCGAGACGTGGAGCAAGGTCGGCAGGCTCTTCAACTACCCGTTCATTTTCGGAAGAGGCCTTGACGCACGTCCCGGCACGATGGGCGGCGGAGCGATCGAAATCAACACCGTGCCGCGCTTTGAAGCCAAGGACGCCAAGGGCAACGTCTACTCGAAGGTCCCCAAGTTGCAATTCCCCGTGGACAAGGCCGGGCGGACAGTTCTCGTACAGGATGTAACATTCTACTCCAAGGCAGCGCTCTATAACGACCTCAAAGCATGGCGCGACGGCGGCCCGGCGTGCTCGGGCAAGTTCAACCAGAAGGGCGCGTGGAAATCAACGCTGACAACCAAAACCACCGTCTATGACCAGGCCGGCAAGCCGCTCGCCGGCGTCGAACGCGCCTTCGATACCAAGGTCTTCGAGGGCAACGCCTGGGGCCTTGAGTGGTTCAAGAGCGACCTGACCACGGCCGGCAAGTTCCCGCAGTACTCCCGCCAGGACGGCGAAAAACGCATCGCCATCCCCGCGTCGCAGGTGCCCGCCGAAACCGGGCTTCGCACGCAAGAGTTCCGACACGCCGGGCGCGGCGCGCCGTACACCTCTCCCAAGACCGACGCCTGGACCAAGCCCGGCCCGCACCCGGGCGCCAAGAGCGGCCCGCACAAGACCACGCTGGCCGACGGTTCGATCGTCACGTACTCCTGGTACCGCTTCGTGGATCAACCGTCCTTCCAGCAGTACCAGTGGAGCGCGGAGAAAAAAGACAAACTCCAAGCCCTCGTCGAAAAAATCCACAAGTCCTGGCCTATCGACCGCGACTGCATGGCGCCCCCGACCCGCGGCACGCTCGTCACGCTCGACCCGGGCCTGATCGTCCTGCCCCCCGCGGGGCTTGAGGTCGGGTACGTCCCGATCGTGACCGGGCAAGGTGCAAAGTAATACCGGGAGCGCGTCCGCTCCGAACGTTGCAAGAAAAAACCCCCGCCGCGAAGGACGGGGGCTCAGGGAGCGTGCTCGCCCGGACCGCGGGGCGCGGGAGGGGAGCGGTGGGTTGGCGCGGTTCAGCACCCGGCCTCGAAGGCGGCGACGTAGGCGTCGAAGTCGTCGCCGGTGACGAAGCCGTTGTGGTCGAAATCGGCGGCGAGATCACCGGCGATGAAGGCGAGGGAGAAGGAATCGAAGTCGTCGCCGGTCACGAAGCCGTCGTGGTTGAAGTCGGCGGGGCAGGGGGGCGGCTGGAACTCGTACGCGCCCATGTCGACGGTTGGCGAGCCGATCCCCGTGTCCGGCGTGAGGGGGTCGTCGGCGCGGCGCGGTTGGCCCGCGAGGTCCGTTGTCGCGTTGGGTGGGAGTGCGGTGCTGTCCCCGGCGTCGATGCAAGGGGAGAGCGCGGTGAGTCGATAGTCACCCCCTCCGGCGTCCGCGAAGCGCGGGTCCGCGTCGATATTGGAGGCTCCGGGGAAACCTCCTTGGATATTCGAGTACTCGGCGACGATGAAGGCCTGGTTGAGCACGGGGTTCACGAACTGAGTCTTGATCTGGTCGGCGGTGCCGCCGCGCACGATCGAATTGTGGATCTGCATGAGGCCCGTCCGGGCGAGGCGGAGCTCGACTCCCGGGCCGGTGCTCGCGACAATCGTGCAGTTGGAAACGCTCACGCTTCCGCCGTACACGTCAAAGGCGGGTTCACCGCAGGTGGTCGCGCTGATCGCCGCGCCGTGGGGGCCGGTGTTGGAGTCAAAGAGGCTGCTCACGATGCGTGCATCGCCGCCCTGAAGTCGGGCGTCGATCCCGCCGCCGAAGGCCGGTCCTTCGAGCCAGCACGGGGAGGAGTAGACCCCGGTGTCGCAGCAGGATCCAGCGGTGTTTCCGCGGAACGTGCAGTTGAGGACTTCGACCAGCGGCGGCGAACCGGCCAGTCCCTTGACGAAACTTGCGCTCGTGTACAGCCCGCCGCCGAAACCGGCCAGGTTGCCCTCGAAGGTGCATCGGCGGACGGTTGCGATGGAGGCGGCATCGAACTCGGAGTTGGTGGTCGAAAGGTTGAGTCCCGCGCCGAAGGCGGCGTCGTTGCCGGTGAACGTGCAGTCCTCGAAGACCGTCTCACCGCCGGACCGGAAGACCTCGGCGCCTGCGCCGTGGGAGGCGTGGTTGCCCGAGAAAATGCAAGCGACGACCCGGACCGAAGGGGTCTCCGCGGTGATGCCGAGCCCGCCTCCGTGCGCCGAGGTGTTCCCGAAGAACCCGCAGGAGGTCACGACGAGGGGGCCGAGTTGGTCGCCCGCGAGGACCGCTCCGCCGTGCGAGGCGTAATTTCCGACGAACGTGGTGTCCGTGATCTCGATCCCGCCCGCGCCGCCGTCGCAGACGGCGATCGCGCCGCCGAAGGAGGTACCGAGGCCTTTGGTGGTGGTGAAGGTGCCGTTCTCCTCGAATCGGGAGCCGCTGACCCGGAGCGCGCCCAATCGGTGGACGTAGATCGCGCCGCCGGTGACAAGCCCCGCGTTGACGCCGTTGCGGATGAAGCGGCAGTTCTTGATCGTGAGCGCGCTGCTGTTCCCGACATAGATCGCACCAGCGCACTTTGCCCCTGCGGCGTAGCAACTCGGCAGCGTGCCGCCCTTGCCATCCCGGAACGTGAATCCGTCAAGGACAGTCGAGAACGTCTCGAGGTCGGCGACGGTGAGGACTGTGGTATTGACACTCGCGCCCGAGATAATCGTTACAGCCGGGCCGCCAGAAGAACGGACGACGATCTTCTTCCCCATCAGCCGGAGGGCCTGGGAGTACGTCCCCGGCGCGACCACAATTTCGTCGCCGTCCAGTGCGGCGTTGATCGCGAGCTGAATGGTTGGGAACTGGGCCGGGACGTGCAACTCACCACCAGCGGCGTACTGAACAAGGCCGAAGGCGGAAAGGCACGCGGCGACGGAGCATCTCACGCGAACGGAAGCACAGAGCACGGAATGATCCCTTCTCCCCTCATTCCCGGCCGAGATTGCCTCGCAAGGCAATGTTTCCTACTTGACTCCAGAATACCGATAGGCCGTGTCGAGTCAAGCGTATTTCATCTAAGCGGCCATTCCGGCGAAGTCGACCGCCCCGATTCCAGCGTGTTACCGTTCTGCGATCGGTCACACCGACTCGTCCGCCGCCACCGGGTCGGCGGTGAGGCGGTAGCCCACGCCGCGGACGGTGCGGATGAGCGACTGGTGTTTACCGAGGCGCTTGCGGATGGAGGTCATGTGGACGTCGATCGTGCGGTCGGTCACGGTGACGCCCGGGCCCATGGCGCGGGCCATCAGCGTGGACCTTGAGAGGACCTTGCCGCTGGCTTGCAGCAGGGCGGCCAGCAGGCGGAACTCCGTGAGTGTGAGTTTGACGACCGCGCCGTCGAGCGTCGCCTCGTGCGTGCCGGTGTCGAGGCTGAGCGGGCCGAGGGCCAGCGTGCGCGATTCGGTGGGGACGGTGCCCACGCGGCGAAGGAGGGCCTCGATGCGGGCCATGAGGACTTTCACCGAGAAGGGTTTGGTGATGTAGTCGTCGGCCCCGACCGTCAGGCCGACGATCTGGTCCACGTCCTCGCTCTTCGCGGTGAGCATGATGATGGGGACGCCCGCTGTCGCGGGGTTGGTGCGAATCCGGCTGGCGACTTCCGTCCCCGAGAGCTCGGGGAGCATGACGTCGAGCAGAACAAGGTCGGGCACGCGGGCGGCGATGGACTGCAGGGCCTGGCGGCCGGTGGAGGCCGAGACGGTCTCGAAGCCCGCCTTCTTGAGGTTGTACGACAGCAGCTCGACGAGGTCTTTTTCGTCGTCCACGATGAGGATGTGCTTGCGTTCGGCCATGTGGGTGTCGCCCGATCCCCGCAAAACTCCCCCGCGAGTACACCGAGCGGGACGTTAGGTCGGCGCGCGGTGGGTTTGGCCGGCGGATGTGTTCGTATCGCGCTAAGTTCGCGGGGCGGTATGCCCGCTTCGCTCGGGGGCGGGCGTCCCCGGGCGTCGCAGAGCCCGGCGGCGCGAACCCCGGTAGGCTAAACACATGGCGAGCGCCGCCGGGTCGTCGTCCTTCTTCATGCTCGTGCTGGCGGGGATCGCCGCGCTCGGACTATTCAGCGTGCTGCTGCTCGTCTTCGGTTTCCGGGGCCGACGGATCAACGACCATCCGGTGTGCCGCAAGTGCCGCTTCGACCTGACTGGGGTGGTCCGAGTCGTGGATGCCACTCCCGCGAGCATCGCCCGCTGCCCCGAATGCGGCAAGTGGATCAACTCGCCAGCGACGATTCGCATCGGCGAGCGGGCAAAGCGCCCCATGGCGATCGCAATCGGAGCGCTCCTGCTTCTTCTTTCGATAGGCACTGCGGCCAGCATAACTTCATTGGCGTTCAGCTCGCCGACGAACCGATCATCGAAGCCCACATGGACCCTGCGTGCGCTCGCCCGCTACGGGAACGCGACCGTGGCGGCGCCAGCGTTGCAAGAGCTCAAGCTTCGCATTCTCGATGGCACGCGGTTGAGTGAGAGCGAGATTGAGTCGCTGGTTGATCTCGCGTTAGAGATTCAGGCAGACCAGGCTGCCGAGTGGTTGCCGGAATGGGGCGACCTGGTCATGGTCGCAAACTTGGCAGGAAAAGTCAGCGTCCAGAAATTCGTTCGATATGTTCAGAACAGCATGAAGCTCGACATCGAGTGCCGGAAGATCGTTCGTGCTGGCGAGCAGATTCCGGCGAAACTCACGCTGTACGGGACGCGGTCACACACGTCTACATCGCTCTTCGTGATCCGTGTCGGGGAGACCGAGGTCTCTGTCGGCGACGAACCGCCGACCATCACCTCAAACGTGGCCATGATGGATTTCTCGTTCGGTGGGTCAGTGCCCGTCGGACTCCGAACACCCAACCCTACAAGGCTCGGGCCGACAATGATGAAGTTCCGCGTGCAGATGGACGTGTGTCAGAACTTTCAGTCCACCGGGACGGCCGACCCAGCCCTGACCTGGATCCTTGAACGCACCAAAGAGGTGGAGGTGGTCAAGAATGACCAGCCTGTGGTTGACGTTTTGCGCGACGATCAGCTTGCGGAGAGGATCAGGGCGGAATTCAAGTTTCGAGATGTTCGCATCGACCCCGATGCCTCGATTTTCCCTGCAAAGCAAGCACTCGGTCGGGCTCACGAGAACGGCATGAACGTAATGATCGACTACGGCGCGCTCCCCGTGCCGATTAGCTTTGAGGTCATCCTGCACGCTGTCGGCGTCCCACCACACGACGAACTGCTCGGAGA
>JBGAOD010000134.1:8432-9661 GCA_044221955.1 Phycisphaerales bacterium
AGCTATGGGCTGGGCGGGAACCTCAAGGGACTACCGACCGGCAAGCTCCAGAGCGTCCACATCATGCTCCGCCCCAGCCTCGCCGCCGCCGAACGCAACTCGTCCGTCACCAAGACCTGGCTCGGCCCAGACCTTGAGTTCCCCGACACCCCCGTCCTCGACCAGCGCACGCCCGACGAGCTCGCGCCGAAATAAGCGCAACCGCCGCCGCCCGCACGCGGGCCGGGGATCGGGTATCCTGCTACCCTGCGGGGTCCGATTTTCGGACGGTAAGCGATCGAACCGCGGCGACCAGAGAGCGCGGCGCAGAAAAACGCCGCGAAGCCGAGCACTTCACACCGAGATACCCCGGTGTTGCGAGGAGTTGACCCGATGCGTCAGAATCTACGGATCGTTCAGGGGCTTCTGAGCGGGCTCGCGGCCATCGCCGGGACCGCGATCGTGTGCACCGCCTCCGCGCGGCAGCAGTCGGACCCGGACGCCGGCACGGATCTCGGCCGGGCTTACGCCGCCGAGCTTTCCGCGGACTCCGCACTGCGTTCGAGCCAGCTTCGGGGTGAGAATGAAGGGCTCGGGCTCATGCGGGCGGGCGATTCGGCCGTGAAAATCGGTGGTTTCGCCCAGTTCCGCTATGTGATGAACTTCCGCGATAACCCGCCGCCGACGGCGACCGGGCACGACAGCGGGTTCACGAACGGGTTTGAAGCGACGCGGACGCGGTTGAACGCGACGGGCAACGTCGGGACCAAGGACCTCACGTTCAAGATCGAGGGTGAGTTCGGGCGGGCGGCCGGGGCGTCCACGCTGCTGGATGCCTACGGGCGGTACGCCCTGGACAACCACACGTCGGTTCAGTGGGGCCAGTTCCAGCTCCCCATCATCCGCGACTACTACATCAGCCCGACGAAGCAGTTGACGGTGAACAACTCGACCACGACCGACGTGTTCGGGCCGGGGTATTCGCAGGGCGTGGCAGTCGACTGGCGCGGGCAGCACATGGCCGGGTTCGTGAGCATGAACGACGGGCTCCGCACCGCGAATACCCCGTACACCGCCCCGGCCGAGGCGGACGTGGCGTTCACCGGGCGGTTTGACTACATGTGGGGCAAGGACTGGTCGCGTTTCGACGATTTCACGAGCTGGCGGGGCGAATCGAACACCTGGGCTCTGGGCGGAGCGTTCCACTGGGAAACCGGCGGGAACACGGCCGCGAGCGCCAGCCGGGTGCA
>JBGAOD010000006.1:0-70498 GCA_044221955.1 Phycisphaerales bacterium
CGGCACGTCACCCCCGAACAGCTCAACCACATGGAGCCGTTCTACCCGCTGCATGTGCGGATCTGCGATCGCTGCTTCCTGGTTCAACTGGACGAGTACGTCAGCCCGGCCGAGATCTTCAACGACTACGCGTACTTCTCGTCGTTCTCCGACACGATGCTCGCGCACGCTAAGAACTACTGCGCCGCGATGAAGGACCGGTTCGGGCTCGGCGCTTCGAGCCTGGCCGTCGAACTCGCCAGCAACGACGGGTACCTGCTCCAGTATTTTCAGAAGCTGGGCGTGCCGGTGCTGGGGATCGAGCCCGCCGCAAACGTGGCGGAGGCCGCCGTTGCCAAGGGTGTCCCAACCATCTCGGAGTTCTTCGGCGTCGCGCTGGCGAACCGGCTGGCGCAGTCCCACGGCCGGGCGGACCTGATGGCCGCGAACAACGTCCTGGCCCACGTCCCCGATATCAATGACTTCGTCGGCGGCGTCAAGGTTCTTCTCAAACCGAGCGGCGTCGTCACGATGGAGTTCCCCCACGTGATGAACCTGATCGATCAGAACCTCTTCGACACGGTCTACCACGAGCACTTCTCGTACCTCGGCTTCCTCACCGTGCAGAAAATCTTCGCGGCGCGGGGGCTCACCATCTTCGATGTCGAGGAGGTGGACACGCACGGGGGCTCGCTCCGCATCTACGCGCGGCATCACGAGAACTCGGCCCTCGCGGTCACGCAACGCGTCCACGATTTCGCCAGGCGCGAGCACGCCCGCGGTTTCGACACGCTCAAGCCCTATCTGGCCTTTGCCCCGAAGGTCCACGACACCAAGCGAAAGTTACTCTCGTTCCTGATCGACGCCAAGAACCGCGGCAAGAGCGTCGCCGGCTACGGCGCGCCGGGCAAGGGCAACACGCTTCTCAACTACTGCGGCATCCGCACGGACTTCCTGGACTACACCGTCGATCGCAACCCGAAGAAGAAGGGCAACTACCTCCCGGGCACACGCATCCCCATCCGCGACCCCGAGGTCATCCGCCAGACCAGGCCGGATTACCTGCTTATTCTCCCGTGGAATCTGAAGGATGAGATCGTCAAACAGAACAGTTTCATCCGCGAATGGGGCGGAAGGTTTGTGATCCCCCTCCCCGAGGTCGCCGTCATCCCGTAGCCCATAGCCCGACCCTACCCCGTCTCGTGGCACAGGCGTCCCGCCTGTGTCTCCTCTCTCTACCCACCTCTCTCCCCGTCCTGTGCTCCGCCCCGTTTTCAAGCAGGAACTCATCCATGAAGAACGCCGCCGACGTCCTGAAAACCGATCTTGACTTTATCGTCTCCTCGCTCACCACCGAGTGGCGCGAGATGGCCGGGCGTCGCTTGCTCGTCACCGGAGGCGCGGGCTTCCTCGGCTACTACTTCACGCAGGGCGTCACCCACTACAACCGCCACGCCGCCAAGGCCGACCGCATCGACCTCACGGTCTACGACAACTTCGCGCGCGGCACACCCGAGTGGCTCAGCACGCTCAGCCAGGGCAACGACCTCAAGCTCATCAAGCACGACATGCGTGCGCCGCTCCCGGCCAATTTCGGACCCTTCGAGTACATCATCCACGCCGCGTCGATCGCATCGCCCACCTACTACCGCGCCCACCCGGTCGAGACGATGGACGCGAACATCAACGGCCTGCGAAACCTGCTCGATTACGCGCGCGACTCAGCAGGCAAGGCCCACGCCGTGCGCGGGCTGCTCTTCCTCTCCAGCAGCGAGATCTACGGCGACCCCGACCCCGCCAACATCCCGACCGCCGAGACCTACCGCGGGCTCGTCTCATGCACCGGCCCGCGGGCGTGCTACGACGAGGCCAAGCGCTTTGGTGAAACGTTCTGCGCGGTCTATGCACGCCAGTACGGCGTGCCAGCGCGCATCGCTCGCCCCTTCAACAACTACGGCCCGGGCCTCAAGATCAACGACGGCCGCGTGCTCCCCGACTTCGCACGCGATGTTCTCGCTGGGCACGACCTCGTCATGCTCTCCGACGGCTCCGCGACCCGCACGTTCTGCTACGTCTCCGACGCCGTCATCGGGTACTACAAAGTCATGACCCGCGGCCAGAACGGCGAGGCGTACAACATCGGCACGGAGACCCCCGAGATCTCCGTCAAGCAGCTCGCCGGAATGGTCGCGGAGCAGGCAAAGAAACTCTTCGGGTACAAGGGCAAGGTCGTTTATCAGCCCAGCCAGGACCGCGACTACATGGTGGACAACCCGAACCGCCGCTGCCCGATCATCAAGAAAGCGCGCGAGCACGTCGGGTACAACCCGGCCGTTACGTTCGAGGACGGGCTCGTGCGCTCGCTGCTGTGGTACCACGGCAACCAAGAAGCGACGCCCGAACCCTGGACCTCGACCACGCCGACGCGCACGGGAGCGCTGGGAACATGAGCGGGGGCATGAGGGTCTCGATCATCGGCACCGGCTACGTCGGGCTGGTCACCGGCGCGTGCCTGGCGGATCGCGGGCACCATGTCGTATGCGTGGATTCGGACGCGGCCAAGGTCGAGTCGATCACACGGGCCGTCCCGCCTTTTCACGAGCCCGGACTCGACGTGCTACTGACGAGGCATTCTGGGAAATCGCTGTTCGCGACGACGAACCTTGAAGAGGCCGTGCTCGCGTCGGAGCTCACGCTCATCGCCACCGGAACGCCCTTCGACGGCAAGACGATCGATCTGACGGCCGTGAAGCAAGCGACGCGGCAGATCGGCGCGGCCCTCAAGAAGAAGCGACCCTACCACGTCGTCGTGGTGAAGAGCACCGTCGTCCCCGGCACCACCGACCGCGTGGTCCTGCCCATCCTCGAAGAATCCTCTGGAAAAAAGGCCGGAGCAGACTTCGGCGTCGGCATGAACCCGGAGTTCCTCTCCGAGGGCCAGGCGATCGACGATTTCATGTTCCCCGACCGCATCGTCTGCGGCGGCATCGACGCCCGCACCATCGCCGCCACCGACGAACTTTACAGCTCGTTCAAGGACGCCCCACGCCTGCACACCAGCAACGCCACGGCCGAATTCATCAAGTACACCTCCAACTCACTCCTCGCCACCATGATCTCCTTCGCCAATGAGATCGCAAACCTCTGCGGCACCGTCCCCGGCGTGGACGCGATGGAAGTCATGCGCGGCCTGCACCTCGCGCGCGAGTTCACGTTCGTCGATCCGCACGGGAAACGATCCACGGCCGGCATCTCCAGCTTTCTCTCGCCCGGCTGTGGCTTCGGCGGCAGTTGCTTCCCCAAGGACGTCAAGGCCCTCTCGTCCTGGGGCAATCAGACCGGCCAGGAGACGCGGCTGCTCAACGCCGTGCTCCAGATCAACGCCGATCAGCCGGGCCGGGTGATCGCCAAGGTCGAATCGACGCTCGGCTCGCTGCACGGCAAGAACATCGCGGTCCTCGGCCTCGCCTTCAAGCCCGGCACCGACGATGTCCGCGAATCTCCGGCCTTCCCGATCATCGACCACCTCCTCACCCGCGGCGCGAACGTCCGCGCCTTCGACCCGATCGCCAATCGCGCGGCCGCCGCGGTCATGGGCGCGCGCAAGGTCCACATCTGTGACTCTCTTCAGTCGGCGATCGAGATGGCAAGCGCGGTCATCGTTGTCACACGCTGGCCCGAGTTCCGCGTGCTCCCGGGGCTTCTCGGGGCCATGAGCCCCAGGCCCTTGCTCGTGGACACACGACGGATGCTCGACAAATCCTCCTACGCCCCGTACTTCGGCGTCGGGCTAGGCTGATTTCCTCGCGTCACGCTCAAGTGATCGGGGCATACGCCGATAAAATCATCGGGCGGGATGTGTTTGTGCGGAGCCCGGTGCCGAGCGAGGAAAGCGCGCTCAGAGGACTTGTGCGTGAGAGATGGCCCTAAAAACTCGTGGGCGGGCCGCCGCGTGATGGTGACCGGTGCCACCGGCTTCATCGGCCGCGCGGTCGCGTCGAAACTGGCCGGACTCGGCGCGGTCGTTCACGGCACGAGCCGCCGCGTTTGCGATCCGTCGAACCCCGAAAGCTTCACGGTCAGCGCCTGCGATCTTTCCTCGCTCGACCAGTGCCGCTCGCTCATCGACGCTGTGCGCCCCGACTTTGTGATCCACCTCGCCGGTCATCCCTTCGCGGCCCGCGATCTCTCGCGCGTGATCCCCACCTTCCAGAACAACCTCGCCAGCACCGTCAACCTTCTGACCTGCATCGCCGAGACCACACGCGCCAAAGTCATCCTCGCCGGCTCGCTCGAAGTCCCCGATTCGAGCTCCGGCTCGAACAACTCGGCCAACATCGCGTCGTCCCCTTACGCGCTGAGCAAGTGGGCCGCCACCGCGTACGCCCAGATGTTCCACTCGCTCTTCCAGCTCCCCGTCGCCGTCGCCCGCCTCTTCATGGTCTACGGCCCCGGCCAGTACGATCCGAAGAAGCTCATCCCCAGCACGATCGCATCGCTCCGAGCGGGCCGAGCGCCCGAGATCTCGTCGGGCACAAGGCCCGTCGATTGGATATACATCGATGATGTCGTAGACGGGGTTCTCGCGATCGCCTCCGCCCCCGGCGTCGAAGGCCGAACCATCGACATCGGCACCGGCGTCCTCACCACCGTGCGCGGCGTCGTCGAGACGCTCGCCGAGATCATCCCCGGCGGGCCGCCGCCGATCTTCGGGGCCGTGCCGACAAGGCCCGACGAGCAGGTCCGCGCCGCCAAGGTCGAAGAAACAAGGACCATGGTCGGATGGTTACCGCGCGTGTCTCTTCGCGAGGGGCTCACGAAGACCGTGGAATGGTCCCGATCGCAACACTAACCGCCCTGGTACTCTGCACATGATTCACCTTGTAAGGAACTCTCGCTCATGACCCGCATCGCGATCCTCGGCTCTGGCATGGCGGCCTTCGGTGCCGCACACAAGCTCCACGAGCTCGGGCACGCACCGATCATGTTCGAGAAGCAGCCGTACTACGGCGGGCACACCGCCTCGTTCAACTTCCACGGCTTTACCGTCGACGAGGGCCCGCACGTCTCGTTCACCAAGGACGAACGCATCAAGGAACTGCTCGCGAGCAACATCGATCAAAAGTACGAGATCATCCGCGCCAAGGTCAACAACCTCTGGAAGGGCCACTGGATCAAGCATCCGGCGCAGGTGAACCTGCACGGGCTGCCGACCGATCTGATCGTCGAGATCATCAAGGACTTCGCGGCCGCGAACCATGCGCCGCCGGGCGAGATCAAGAACTACAAGGACTGGCTCTACGCGTCGTTCGGCAAGACCTTCGCCGAGACGTTCCCGATGGCGTACGCGCACAAGTACCACACCACCACGGCCGACAACATGAGCACCGACTGGCTCGGGCCGCGGCTCTACAAGCCGAGCATGGAAGAAGTGCTGCGCGGGGCGCTGTCCCCAAAGAGCGCGGACGTTCACTATGTCGATCAGTTCCGCTACCCTTCGCGCGGCGGTTTCAAGGCTTATTTGAAGGCCTTCGCTGACAAGGCGAACCTCAAGCTCGGTCACGAGATGGTCTCGATCGACCCGCGCCGCAAGAGCATCCGCTTCGCCAACGGCGCAGAATCAGCGTACGACCACCTGATCTCTTCGGTGCCGCTCACCGAGCTGGTCCCACGCATCCAGGGCACACCGCGCGACGTGCTCGATGCCGCTGACAAGCTCGCGTGTACGCAGTTGGTGCTGGTCAACGTCGGCGTGAAGCGGCGCGACATGGTGGATGCGCACTGGTCGTACTTCTACGACAAGGAAGTCTTCTTCACGCGGCTCAGCACGCCGCACATGCTCTCGCCGCACAACGCGCCCCACGGCTGCGGTTGCCTCCAGGCCGAGTGCTACTACTCGAAGAAGTACCGCCCGCTCCCTCACCACCCCGACGCGTGCATCGAGCCGGCGGTCGAGAGCATGCGGGCCACGGGGTTGCTGCGCGATACCGACGAGATCGTCTTCAAGAACACGCTGCTGATCCCGTACGCCAACATCATCTTTGATCTTGATCGCGCGGCCGCGGTCGCGACCGTACACGACTATCTCCGCAGCCTCGGCATCCAGTGGTGCGGGCGCTACGGCGATTGGGGATACTTGTGGACCGACGAAGCGTTCATCAGCGGCGAGAACGCGGGAACCCGCGTCGCGGAATCGGCGAGAACAGAGCTTCAAACGAAACGCTGAAGCGAATTTCACGCGACGGCGAGTCGTTACGGCGAGAGGATCGGACCATGGAAAGGTGTGCGGCATGAAAGTAGTTCTCTTCTGCGGCGGCAAGGGCGTTCGCATCCGACGCGACGCCTCGGACCTCCCCAAGCCGCTCGTGCGCATCGGGCAGCGGCCGATCCTCTGGCACATCATGAAGTACTACGCCCACTACGGGCACAAGGACTTCGTCCTCTGCCTCGGGTACAAGGCCCACCTCATCAAGAAGTTCTTCCTCGACTACGACGAGTGCGTCTCCAACGACTTCACCATTAGCGAGGGCGGCGACAAAGTCGACCTGGTCCGCAAGGACATCCAAGACTGGCGCATCACGTTCGTCGACACCGGGCTCAACGCCTCGATCGGGCAACGGCTTTACGCGGTGCGCAACCATCTCGCGGGCGAGGAGATGTTCCTCGCCAACTACGCCGACGGGCTCAGCAATCTTCATCTGCCGACGATGATCGAGCAGGTCAAGCAATCCGAAGCCACGGCCGGCTTCCTGAGCGTCCGCCCGCGGCAGAGTTTCCACGTCGTGCGGAGCGCACCCGACGGCCTCGTCGATTCCATCGAGGTCATGAGCAACGCGGACATCTGGATCAACGCCGGGTACTTCGTGCTCAAGAACGCCATTTTCGACCACATGAAGCCCGGCGAAGAACTCGTCAACGAGCCCTTCGCACGTCTTATCCAGCAGCGCAAACTCATCGCCCACCGCTTCGATGGCTTCTGGGCCAGCATGGACACGTTCAAGGAAAAGCAAACGCTCGAAGCCATGCACGCCGAGGGGAAGGCGAGCTGGCAAGTCTGGACCTGATCCGTCACAATACCAAACCATGCTCAATCTCGGACCCACATTCCCGACCGGCCGCGCCCCGCGCATTCTTTTCCTCGGCGCGCACAGCGACGACATCGAGATCGGCTGCGGCGGCGCGGCCCTGCGGCTTCTGAGCGAACACCCGACGGCCGAGGTCCGATGGATTGTCTTTGGCTGCAACCCAGCCCGCGCGATCGAAGCACGCCAGAGCGCCCAGGAGTTCCTCCGCGATACGCCGCGATCGGAGATCGTCACGCACGATTTCCCCGACGCGTTCTTCCCCTCGCGCGTCGCCGACATCAAACGCTGCTTCGAACCGCTGAAGGAATTTCAACCCGACCTGATCTTCACCCACTGCGGGCACGACCATCACCAGGACCACCGCGTGATCAGCGAACTGACGTGGAACACGTTCCGCAATCACCTGATCCTGGAGTACGAGGTTCCAAAGTACGACGCCGACCTCCGCTCGCCCAATGTCTTTGCCGCGCTCACCAAAGACCAGTGCGAGGCCAAGGTCGCCCTGCTCATGAAGCACTTCGCGACCCAGCGCGGCAAGCACTGGTTCGACCCCGAGGTCTTCAAGGGCCTCATGCGCATCCGCGGGCTCGAGAGCTGCTCGCCCAGCGGGTACGCCGAGGGGTACTACGCCCGCAAGATCGTGCTCTAAGAAATCCGGGCTTCCCAGCGTTCACGATGCGGCCATGTCCGCCTGCGGGCGACGCAAGCGGGCGGCAAGGTACTCTCCAATCCCGCGCGGGTAATGCTGGAGGAGCATCGACGCGGCCAGCATCGATTGCTTGAACTTACCGCGCTTGAGACACCCGACCATCTCGCCAGCCAGGGCCGGCCCAAGGATGGTCGCCCAGTATTTTCGTCCGCTCGCGGCCGCGTGTTCGAGCTCGGGCTTGCCGCGTATCCAATCACGCTGCTCCTCCAGAACCTTGACCATCAGCTTGAGCATCAGCGCCGTGTTCTTGCGGCTTGTGTTGTTATCGTGGTGCCGGTATTCGAGCACGATGGTGTTGTGGCAGAAGATCGGGAACTCGCGTGCGACACGCAAGTACACGTCGTGGTCTTCGGCCAGTCGCAGGTTGGGATCAAAGCAACCGACCTTTTCCAGCACGGCCCGACGGAACATCGCGACCGCAGGGGGCACCATGCCGTTACCCGCCAACAGGGAGGCATACCCCGCGTTTTCCATGCGGTCGGCCCCGCCGATGGGTTTGCCGTGGATCTGACCTTCCTGGAACCGCCCCTGGGGGTCGATGGTCTGCGAGAAGCCGTAGACAAACCCGCAGCCCGGGTGCTGCTCGTGGGCTCTGATCCCTATTTCCAGCGCATCGGGCGCGAGGCGGTCGTCGGCGTCGTGGAAGATGACAAACTCACCGCGGCACTCGCGGAACCCGGTGTTCCGCGCGGCGCTCACGCCCTGGTTCTTCTGATGGATGTACCGCACCGTCGGGAACTGCGCGGCGACCTTGGCGCTCCCGTCGGTCGAACCGTCGTCCACCACGATGATTTCCAACGGCGGGTGAGTCTGGTCGAGCGACGTCTGAAGTGCTTCGGCGAGGAACCGCTCGGTGTTGTAGCAGGGCACCACGATGGACACACTTCTCGGCTGCGTCAAGACAAACACTCCTGCCGGGGCTCGGTGCCCTCGTTCTTCTATCTTCGCACCATCACTCGAAACCCATCATCCAACCGACGAATCCCTCAGGTGCTCCGCCACCCACTCCATCACCCCCAGAGGGTGATAAAGCAACAACATCCGCGCGGCGAGCACGGCCTGCTGCAACCGCCCGCGCTTCGCGCTCCCGACAACCTCCCCGGCCAGGGCCGGCCCAAGGATCGTCGCCCAATGGTGTTTGCCGCGACGCGCCGCCTCGCGGAGCTCCGGGCGCGACGCGATCCAGTCTCGCTGGGACTCGATGATATCGAACACCGACTTGAGCATCGCCGCGGTGCTGTTGTGGGTGGTATTCCCCTCGTGGTTTCGATACTCCACGACGATCTCATTGTGGCAGTGGATAGAGAACTCTCTGGCGATCCTGAGATAGAGCTCATGGTCCTGGGCTCGGCGCAGGCCGGGCTTGTACCCGCCCACCTTCTCCACCGCCGATCTTCGGAAGCACGCCGCCCCGGAAGGGACCACCCCGCTCCCTTCCAGCAGCGTCTCGTAGCTGGCGTGCTCGATGCGGCGCCCGCCGTCCGCTGGCCTGCCGTTCACCTCACCCGCGAGCACCTCGCCCCGAGCGTTGATCACGCGCGAGAACCCGTACACAAAGCCGCAGTCCGGGAGAGCTTCCAAGGCCCCAACTCCCACCGCCACCGCGTCGGGCAACAGGCGATCGTCGGCGTCATGGAACACGACGAACTCGCTCCGGGTCTCGCTCAGCCCCCGGTTGCGCGCCACGCTCACCCCCTGATTGGGTTGGTGGACGTACCGCACCGCCGGAAACAAGCCCGCGATCGCGGCGGTGTCATCGGTGGACCCATCGTCAACTAACACAACCTCGGCCGGCGTGCGCGATTGCTCCAGCACGCTACGCAAGGACTCGCGCAAGAAACGCCCGGTGTTGTAGCACGGCACGATAATCGCGACCGACCCGGTGCCCATGACATCCCCGATCCCATCCAGGTCTCTTCCCCGACCGCTTCCCCGATCGCCCGATCCTTCAGGAACTCATTACCGGAAACACGCGCGCACGCGTCGGTCATCCTCTATCGTCCGGCAACGGACGACATCATCGCCGACACACGAAATTGTTCAGGGTCCCACGTCCGGACGTCCCATCCGAACCACAAAGCTACGCTCCCACACCCTGACCACCCTGACCGACGCTCGGCCCAGACTCTGGGCGAAGTCAAAGTCAGCGTACCTACGACCGCCGCCTCGCTTAACGACCCCGGCGTGCTTGCCCCCGGGGAATTGTTTGATCCCGTCTTGCTTGAGCGTTCGTCCAGTCCCCTTGGCGCTGGGCGATTTTTCGGGGATTGAAAACTCCGAGTTGGACAGCGTGTCGTTGTGCTTGATCGCCGCTTCCGCCGCGGCCAGCATCGAGTCGTCCGTGTTCTCGTAGAGCTCGCGGAAGTTGTGATGGATCGCGTTCTCGGCAAGGTCAAAGAAGTGCAACGCCGCGGCTTTGTCGCGCTGGAACTCCAGGTTCGTGTCCGCGTGCCCGTTGGAGAGCTTCATGTCGTGGTCGAGCTTGCTGAGGGTGCACGCCCAGGCGTGCAGCCACATCGCGTTGTCCGCCAGCCGCGCCTGCACCGCTTGCCGATGCACGATCGCGTCCTCGTACCGCTTACTTGCTTGTTTGAACTGGTGGGCGTGCTCGCGGACCATCGCGCAGAGCCGCTCTCCCTGCTCACGCATCGCGGGGCTCAGCTTGGTAATGATCGGCACCGCACGGCGTATGCCCAGGAAGATCTCCATCCCCAACGGGATCGCCGCACGCATGAAGGTGCCGTTGAACGCGAGCCTGAGGAAATGGCTGATATTGCCACCGAAGCCGCGGCTCGCGTCCCATTCGGCCGCCTGCTTCACGCCCAGCATCTTCTCGGCGAGTTGCTTCCCGCCGTAAGCAAAGATGAACGACTGCATGACTTCGTTCGCGCCTTCGACGATCAGGTTGATGCGGCTGTCGCGGAAGACGCGCTCGACCTCGTTCTCCGTCATGTACGATTCGCCGCCCATGATCTGCACGCCGTCGTTGACAACGCGCCACCCCATCTCCGAACAAAAGACCTTACACACCGCCGTCTCGAGCATGATGTCCTCGTCGTGCCGGTCGAGCATCCCGGTCGTCATGTACAGCACAGCGTCCATGGCGTAATCGAGGGCGGACATGTGCGCGATCCGCGATCGCACCAGCTCAAAGTCGCTCAGCGGCCTCTGGAACTGATAACGCGTCCGGGCCCACTTGGTCGCCTGGTCACGCACCCGCCGCGCCCCGCCCAGCATCCCCGCCGAGAGAGTGCAGCGCCCGTAGTTCAAGCACGTGAGCGCCACGTTGAGCCCGCGCCCCTCGGCGCTCAGCAGGTTGGCCTTGGGAACACGCACGTCCTTGAACCTGATCCGCGCCTGCCACGTCCCGCGGATCCCGCACTTGCTGCGGTTCTTCGAGTAGATATCCACGCCCTCCATGTCCGGCGTACACACCAGGGCCGTAACTTTCTCCTCTTCCTTTCCCGTCTTGGGGTTCACGATCTTCTGCTTGGCCATGACCGTGAAGAGCCCCGAGATCGCGCCCGACGTGGCCCATTTTTTCTCGCCGTTGATCACGTAGAACTCGCCGTCGGCCGTCTTTTCGCAACGCGTCTCCTGCCCGCCCGCGTCACACCCCACGTTCGGCTCGCTCAAACAGAACGCGCTCACCCAGTCGTTCGCCAGGTGCGGCAGCCACCGCTTCTTCTGCTCTTCCGTCCCGAACAGCATGACCGCCTTGCACCCGATCGACTGGTGGGCCGACACCAAGACCGCCGTTGAACCGCACGAAGCGCCCAGCCGCTCGAGCACGCGGTTGTAACTCGTAATCCCCAGCCCCAGCCCGCCGTATTCCTTGGGGATCGTCATCCCCAGCACGCCCAGCTTGAAGAGCCGATCGATCACCCAACGCGGGATTTCCTGGTCCTGATCGATCGCCACCGCCGGGTGCTCGTTCTTGAGGTATTCGTCCAGCCGCGCCAGCAACTGGTCGCACACAGCCGACTCGGCCGCGTCCTGCTCGGGGTACGGGAACACCAGCTCTTCACGCAGGTTGCCCCAGAAGAGATTCTTCACGAACCCCATCGATGACGGCTCGGGCCCCAGCAAAGCCTCAGCGTCCGCGATCAGATTGCGGTCACGCTCGGACACGTTCTTCATTGTTTTCAGGTCGGCCATGGTGCAAACTCCTCAAGGCGTATTCGGCTTCGTGCCCTCAGTGCTGTGCGAACGGATTCAAGGGTGGGTTGGACGCCGTGGTCCGAACGATGACTCAAACGGTGTGATGCGGCGATCGCGTTCTCGAACTCACTACTGAAAAAACCGCACAAAGTACGTCATCGCTTCCCCGATCTCTCACTTCTTGCTCTTGGCGAAGAACGCCTCCAACGCCGCCTTCGCCGGCCCGGTGTGACGCAACCGCACCAACTCTTGCCGCTCGACTTCCAGCGCCGCGGACCACCCGCGCGTCAGCCCGGCGTCAAGCGCCCGCGCAACCGCCGCCGCCGCTTCCGTCTTGGGCAGGTCAGCCCGCACGGAGTCAAATCCCTTCAGCGCCGCCGCCGCGCTCGCCGATCGCCCGATCCACCTTCGCGGCATCCCGTCACGCTTGAGCGGCACCGCTCGCATCTCCGCCAGCACCGCCAGCGCCGTCGCGATCAGCCCAGCGGCCGAATCCGCAACCCGGTCAAAGAACCCGGCCTTCGCTGCGTCGTCGAACATCATCGTCGCGCCCGAGGCCGTGCGCCGGATCGCGTCCGCCGCGTCAATCCGTGCCGGCAGCAGGTTCGTCCCGCCCCAGCCCGGGCAGAGCGACAGCCCCGCCTCGGGCAGGCCGATCGGGAAAGGCCTGCCGGGGGCACCGTCTTTCATCGCGGGCGGAGCGCCCACGATCGCGTCGCAGTGCATCGCCAGCTCAAGCCCGCCGCCCAAGGCCGCGCCGTTGATCGCCGCGACCGTCGGGAACGGCATCTCGTGAAGCATCCCGAAGACCTTCGCCCCGTACTCCAGATACCGGTGCAAGCCCGGGTCGTCCAGGTCTGAAATCGCTTTCAAGTCCGCGCCCGCAACGAAGACACGTTCGCTCGCCGATGCCAGCACCAACCCCGTCGCGCCCGTTGATCGGACCAATTTCAGCGTGGTTTCCAGTCGCTGGACAAGTTCGAGGTCCAGCACCACCACCGGCTTGCCGGGTTGGTCCAGGCGCACCACGACACAGCCCGAAGCCGGGCCTGTCTGCTCGCGTTGGACTGGGAGCTGGGGAGCGTGTTCCATCTCTCCTCAGTTTAGCCGGAGAGGGCCTCCGGGTCGCCCTTTTCCACACTTGGCAGCCCGAACCGGAGGGACTATCGGGCCTGCCCATGGGGCTGAGGTGCGCGTGCAAGAGAATGGAAGCCACCGCGCTCGCCCGGCCAATCTCGCCGCCCCAAACCGCAATATTCTTACAGAAATGAACACCCCGGCACCGAACCCGGAAAACCGCGACTCACCGCCGCCCGACCCTCAGACGCCCAGCGGACTGCTGAGGGACTTCGAGCGCTGCGCAATCCCCATCGAGCAATGGACTCATCGGACCCACCTGACCGTTGCCTATCTGATACTTCTCGAGGATCAAGATCTCGGGCTGGCGACCGACCGCATGCGTGCCGGGATCGTCAGGTACAACGCGGCCAAGGGCATCCGACAGACCGCCACCACCGGATATCACGAAACCCTCACCGTCGCCTGGATGTGGATCCTGAACGCGGCGATGTCCGCCGAGTTTGGCAGGCAGTACGGCAGCCAAGGAAGCGGCGCGGCCGAGCTTCGCGGACCAGGGGCCACCTCACCGCCGCCCGAGTCATTCTTCCACGCCAACCCGCACCTTCTGTCCCCGCTGCTTCTCAAGCTCTACTACTCAAGCGACCGGATGATGTCGGTCGAGGCACGCCGATCGTTCGTGGAGCCCGACCTCGGGCCATTGCCCACGGTCACCTCGCGCGAAGGCTCTCAGGCTTCGCGACGGGGGTCCGCCCAGTAGTCGGCCGAGGTCAGCACTTCCGTGACCTCGAAGCTGACGAGGTCACTCCACCGGGCGATCCACACGTCCAGCGCCGCGCGGCTCGGGGCTTCCATGATCTGGAAGCAGCGCGCCCCGTTGTGCTCCATCCAACTCGAATGGTACACCACCCCCTCGGGAAGCATCCGCCCGTGCTGCCTGAACCGATCACCCATCGGACCGAGATTTGCTGGCGAGAAATGTTCGATGACCATAAAGAGCATGGCAAAGCCTATCCGCTACGGGAGCAGGGGGCAGGCGAGCCAACCCGTGTGAGGCACGCGTTTCCCGGCCGAGTTTCACGATCTCGCGTATCTCGCCGCGCTTCCTTCCGGGCACCTGCCGATGACGGTGCACGGGTTCGGCGCCTTTGTGCTCGCTCAGGCAATCTGGTCGATCGCCGCCGCAGTTTGGTTGTGGCGCGGGACACAAGCATGACTTTCGGCGTGCCCGTGGGCTCGCACGCCCCTGGACAGAACCCGGTCCCTAGGCTGGTGCATGACGCCCGAAGCCCCCGCCGTGCGCATGAACTGGGTGGACCTGCTTTTTCTCCACTGGCGTGTAGACCCCGCGTCGATGCGTGGGCTGGTCCCTGAACCGCTCGAACTCGACCTCTTCGAGGGCTCGGCCTGGGTGGGGCTCGTGCCCTTCCGCATGGAGAGTTCAACCTTTCGCGGGGTCCCCCGCTTGCCCGGCTTGGCAAGCTTCTACGAGTGCAACGTCCGTACCTATGTACGTTTCAAGGGGAAAACTGGCGTCTGGTTCTTCAGCCTCGACGCGCAGACCCTGCTCCCGGTGCTGGGAGGACGTTGGCTCTGGGATCTGAACTACGTCTACAGCTCGTTCCACGTCGCGTGCGCGGACAATGAGATCGACTACCAACTCTCACGCAGACCGGGCCCCTGGC
Source organism: Phycisphaerales bacterium (assembly GCA_044221955.1). GTDB lineage: Bacteria > Planctomycetota > Phycisphaerae > Phycisphaerales > UBA1924 > CAZCPB01. The sequence goes on from JBGAOD010000006.1 coordinate 14,697, forward strand.
CGGCGGCACGCACTCACATCGCGTGGCGGGTCGGCGCGCGCATCCCCACCTCCCGCACCGGATCGCTCGAACATTTCCTGACCGAACGCTACTGGCTCTTCACCAAACGCGTGTCACGGAACGGCCCGATCATCTGTGGAGGCGAAGTACGCCACGCGCCGTGGTCGCTTCGGAAGGCCGAGGTGCTGCGCCTGGACGACACCCTTGTCTCCGCCGCCGGAGTATCCGGTCTGGGCACCGATCGCCCGGTCGCGCTCGCGAGCGACCACCTCGCCGTGGACGGCTTCGCACTCCGACCCTTGTGAACGACCGGGCACGACGCGGACGGTCCCGCGCCCAGCGCGGTCTAGCACCCAGCCTCAAACGCTGTCACGTACTCATCGAAATCCTCGCCCGTCACGAACCCGTCGCCGTTGAAATCGGAGGTGGGCAGTCCCGACTCGAACGCGGAGAGGTAGAGGTCAAAGTCCTCGCCCGTGAGGAACCCGTTGCCGTCGAAATCGGCGGCGCAGGTGCCACCGCAGTCCGTGCCGATGAGTTGGAACGCGTCGAGCCCCGCCTCGACCACGTCGGCCGGCGGCGTGTCGGTGGCGAGGAAGCGGAACTTCATCGTGGCGGTCGGTGTCACAAAGTCGGCCAGACGCTTGCTGACAAGGATCCAGCCGCCGGTCGTCCCCGGCCCGGTCGGCCCGACCGTATCGATCGCTACCCAACTCGATCCATTGTCCGGGGAGGCCTCGACCACGAACGTGTCTCCAGCCCCGCCGCCTCCGTTGTGGAACCACCGGGCGTAGTTCACCCGAACCTCGCTGCCCGCGGCCGTCGCGTCCATCGTCGGAGAGGTCAGGATGTAAGTCTGGCTGACGTTGATCGACGTTGAGTTCCCGGTCACGTAACAGGAACCCGACCCGTCAAAGTCCGTGAGCGGGGCGTTGGTCGTACCCGCCACAGGGACGCCGCGATCCCAGAGCCCGGGAGTTATGTTTCCGCCGGAGTATGTCTCGACCCAACCTTTGTCGGTCTGAAAATCATCGGTGAACGCCGGCGTGGAGTTCACCGCGCTCACCGCGAAGTACGCGCCCCCGGGAGCGTTGGTCGGGCTGGTGAACGTTGTGCCCGTCGTCGTGTTGGCCGTGAAGTAGTACCGCACGGCGGAGTTGCACGGGATCGAGGGCAGGTCCGCGTGGTAGAGGTTCCCGCCGATCGGGGTCATCGTGACCAAGGAAAACGTCCCATCGTTCTCGGCGTCGATGCCCATCTTGACCGACGAAACGTTCACCGCAAAGCCCGCGCTCGCGGTCACACTCGCGGTCACCGTGGTCACGCCCGAAGAACTCGCCAGCGCGGGGCGACCCGACGGGAACGACCAGTTGAGCGGCTTAGGAGCCGGCGGCGGCATGTTGTGCTTGGAGAACGCGGGCGAGATCTGGGCCGAGTGGGGCGTGCCGTTGAAGATGTCCCCGTCGTTGTCGTCGAGCGTCAGCACGTCGATCGTGATCTGCGGCGTGACAAGATCGCCCGTGTGCAGCAAGACGCTGTTGAGGGCCCAGGAAGAAACAAGGTCTCTGTAGTTGGAGACACCCGCCGTCACCAGGTTCTTTCTGGTGTCCCAGAAGCAGCCGGTGAGTAATTGACCGCAATCGTGGATCTCGCTAGTGCATGGGTACTGGTGGTTGTTGTTCGCGGTCCGGATTCCGGCCCCGCAGTTGCTCTGGAACCCATATCCGAGGATCGGCTCGTCGGAGATGGTCACCCCCATCAGGTCGCCGTAGCCCTCGCCGTACTGACCTTGCCCCGAGCCCGCGCTGCGGACAAGGTGGTGCCCGTACTCGTGGTGGACAACATCGCCAAACGCCGTGTCGGGGCACCCGCCGCCCGCGGGGAAAAAGTTGATGGACTGCCCGTCGTAGTAGGCGTTGCAGGTCCCCAAAACAAAGACGTTGGTGCGGAACTCGGCCTGCGATCCGATCACAGGAAACGTCGGGTTGTACTTCAGCGCATGGTCCCGGACGATGTTGGCGTTCAAATAGGCGTTCACGCCCGCCCGCTCAAGCTCAACCGTGTTCGAGCTGTTATGCACGAAGTTCGCGGGCCCCGGCGGCGTCACGCTGCTCGTCAGGGCGCCATAGACGGTCACGGGCGTGTACACGTTGAACCAGCGACCCCGAAGCCCCGACGAGACCGACACCGACGAGCTTCCCGCGTTGGGGATCGTGAACACCCCGTTGATGTCCGTGAACGCGATCGTCGAGCCGATGTTCACGCGCGCGTACGGCAGCGCGGTGAGCACCTCCGTGGCGCAGATATCAGCCTTCTTCCCCGGCGTGGCCATGCCCTTGACGGTGCCCGTCACGTCCGCGTGAAAGACCTGATCTTCGGTCCACAGCACCTCGCCCGACTTGGCGTCGGCGACAATCAACCACCGCCCGTAGTTCGCCCCCCCAACCTCGCCCGCGCTCCCAAAGAACGCCACCGCGAGCACGGGAGCGGCCGGCTCGGTTTCGGTCCCGGTCCAGATCACGACCTCGGGAGCGGAGAAGTTCCCGATGCCCGCGAAACGCATGCCCGCGTTCACAAACGCGGCAACGACGTTCGGCGCGCCCGATACCACGGGATCAACAACGAACGATCCCACGTCCCGCAGCGCCGAGCGTGCGAGCACCATCGGGAAGCCTGTCTCGTTGCGAACTAGAAGCCGGAGGTCACCCCTGAAAACCGGCACACCATCTCTCGTCTGGAGGTAGGACAGCAGCGTGAACTTCATCGTGCCGTCGCCGTTGGGCATGATCTCGCGGACCGCCGCGTTGTCGCCCGCGAGCGATCCGGGGGCAAGCTCGTCGCGGGTGACCCCGAAAATGCCGGCGTGAAGCCTCAGGAAGTCGTCGGCACTGGCGAGCGCGGTCGTGCCGTGCGAGAACGCCGGGCCGAAGACGGACGTCACCTTACCTTGGGTCAGAAAGAACCCCGCGCCCGGGTTGACCGTCTGGAACTCCGCCTGCGCAAACTCGGGTGTGACTCGACCTACCCCGCCCAACGCGGTCCCGGCCAGAGAAAAGAGAAGTGCGGACGCGACAACCAATGACGACCTGGAACTCATGGACCCCTCCGGAAGCAGTTCGTTTGAGCATCGAGAAACCACGGCGGGACCGCCGCGACCAAGAGACTAGCAGAAAAACCCTGAAACCGGAGTGAAAATCTTCCGCCTCGGACCACCCAGATTGCCATTCCGCCGAGCACTGCGAAGGTGGCGAGGGCCCCGCCCGCGCAGTCGGCGAAGCGAGCGCGGGCCCAGTAGGGAAGTCCCCTCGGTATTCGATTGTGGCTTGACATCGGGTGACCGACCGATATTGTCTTGCCCGATGCAGCACGTCCGCACCCTCAAATCGAGCAAAGCGAAATCGAAAGGCGCCCCGAAAGCTTCGGGCGGCGTCTCGGGCTTTGCGTCGGATGAGGGTTGCGAGGGCTAGAAAAGCCCCGAGCACACCACGAGTCCTTCGTCACCCCCGGGAGCCGCTCCCGGGGGTGATTCGTTTTTGGTCTAGCAAATTCACCCCGTTTTCAGGAGCCCACGCCATGTCCGAACAGTCCGTCGTTTCAACCCCGTGCCCGGAGTGCGATGCCGCCGTCAGCTTCGACCGAGCCCCGCTGGTCGGGCAGGTCTCGCGCTGCCGCGTGTGCGCGAGTGAGCTCGAGGTCAAGAGCGTGGACCCCCTCGCTTTGGACATCGCCCCGGAGGTCGAGGAGGACTGGGGCGAGTGAGCGAATCGGTTCCCACCACCCACGACCGCTCACACACACCAACCAGGAAAGACCCATGCGCATTGCGCTGACATACACACGATTACGAACTGAAGAACGACTCCTTCTCGACGCCTTCGAGGTCGAGGGAATCCGAGCGGTGCCGATCGACCTTCGCACGGTTGTCTTCGATCCGGCTGACGCTTCCGATTGGGACGAGTACGACGCCGTGCTCGATCGCTCGGTGAGCCTGACCAACTCGCTCACGGCGGTAAGGCTGCTCGAGAGCTACGGGTTGCGGTGCATCAACTCTCTGCGCGCGATCGAAACGTGCTCAGACAAGCTGGCGACCACGATCGAACTGATCCGCGCCGGCGTCCCAACGCCGGGCGTGCGCGTGGCGACGGCCTCCGAATCCGGGCTCGCCGCGGTGGAACAGATCGGCTACCCGGCGGTGCTCAAGCCCACCATCGGCTCGTGGGGGCGGTTGGTGGCGCGGGTGAACGACCGCGACGCGGCGGAAGCGATCCTGGAACACCGCGAAACGCTGGGATCGGCCCAGCAGGGCGTCTTCTACGTCCAAGAGCACATCGACAAACCCGGGCGCGACATCCGCGTGTTCGTGGTGGGCGGCGAAGCTATCGCGGCGATCAGCCGATCGAGCGCACACTGGGTGACCAACACGTCACGCGGAGCCACGGCCGCGGGGCTGGAGATGACGGACGAGCTGCGTGACCTGTGCGTGCGCGCGGCCGAGGCTGTCTCGGGCGATATCGTGGCGATCGATGTGCTGGAATGCCCGCGGCGCGGGCTGTTGGTCAACGAGATCAACCACTCGATGGAGTTCCGAAACAGCATCGCGACCTCGGGGGTTAACATCCCGCAGCTCGTCGTGCGCCAGGTCGCACGGATCGCGGAGGAGCATCGTGCTCGGCGCGGGGTGGCGTCGTGAATCAGGCTTCCCGGCAACCTCCGGTTCGCGCGTCCATCGTCGGGGCGAGCGGCTACACGGGGGGGGAACTGCTGCGGCTCCTCGCATCGCACCCCGGTGTCGGGGTGGCCCAGGCTTCGTCACGCTCGCTCGCGGGGCAGCCCGTCCACAGAGCTCATCCAAATCTGCGCGGGCACCTCGACATGCTTTTCTGCGTGCCCGAGGAAATCGCCCCGTGCGACGTGCTCTTTCTCTGCATGCCGCACGGTCAGGCGGCCAAGGAGATCGACCGCTGGCGCGCGCTCGCGCCGCTGGTCGTTGATCTTTCGGCCGACTTTCGGCTCAGGGATGCGTCGGTTTACCGCCGCTGGTACGAGCACGACCACGACGCGCCCGGTGAGTTGGCGAACGCGGTCTATGGGCTGCCCGAACTTACTCGGGGATCGCTGCGCGGGGCAAAGCTCGTCTCGGGCGTCGGGTGCAACGCGACGGCGATGATCCTCGCGCTGCTCCCGCTGGCCGGCGCGGGGTTGATCGAGAGCGCTATCGCAGACATCAAGGTCGGTTCATCTGAAGCCGGGGCGGAGCCGAGCGAGGGTTCGCACCACCCCGTGCGCGCGCGTGCCGTGCGCACGTACAGCCCGTCGGGGCACCGACACCTCGCGGAGGTGGAGCAGGCTTTTCCGGGAATCCGAGTGGACGCGACAATCTCGGCGGTGGAAATGGTCCGCGGCGTGCTCTGCACGGCCCACGTCCGACCCGCGCGGCACGTCACCGCGAAGGAGCTGTGGAGTTTCTATCGGGCCGCGTTCGAGCGTGAACCCTTCGTGCGCATCGTCGCCGACAGGGCGGGGCACAATCGCCTGCCTGATCCGCGGGTGGTCGTCGGGTCCAACCACGCGGACGTTGGCTTTGCGATCGACGAGCGATCGGGGCGGATCGTCTCGGTCTGCGCGATCGACAACCTGATGAAGGGCGCAGCCGGTTCCGCGGTGCAGTGCATGAACATCGCGCTCGGGCTCGATGAACGAGCGGGGCTCACCTTCCCCGGATTGCACCCGGCGTGACATGTTGATTGAAAGGAACGCTCGATGTCAACGATGGTCGTCAAGATCGGCGGAGGGAAGGGGATCGACCCCAGGCGGGTATCGCCAGAGATCGCCGGGCTTGTGCGCGCGGGGCACCGTGTCGTGCTGGTCCACGGAGGATCGCACGAAACGGACGAGCTGGCCGCGGCGCTAGGACATCCGACGCGGACGATCGTAAGCCCGAGCGGGCACGAATCGCGCCGCACCGATCGTCGCACGCTCGAAATCTTCGAGATGGTGTACTGCGGCAAGGTGAACAAGGGCGTGGTCGAGAGCCTGCGCGCGCTGGGCGTCGATGCGATCGGGCTGAGCGGGATCGACGCGGGGATCTGGACGGGAACGAGAAAGTCGGCCATCCGCGCTGTGGAGGACGGGCGAACGGTGATCGTCCGGGATGATCTTTCCGGGCGGGTGGAATCCGTGGACGGGACGTTCCTGAACCTGCTGCTGGACGCGGGCAAGGTGCCGGTGCTGACGCCGCCGGCGGTGACGCCGGAGGGCGTGGCTATCAACGTGGACGCGGATCGAGCGGCGGCGGCGACGGCGGTCGCGTTGCGGGCCGACGAACTGCTTCTGCTCTCGAACGTTCCGGGGCTGTTGCGGGACCGAGGCGATCCGTCGTCGTTAATCGCGCGTGTGAACCCGGGCGAGTTGGAGACGGCGGCAGCGGCGGCGCACGGGCGGATGAAGAACAAGGTCCTCGCGGCGGAAGAAGCGATCCGAGGCGGGGTGCCGCGCGTGGTCATCGGGCAGGCGCAAGGCGATCACGCGATCGCGGCTGCGTTAGACGGGGCCGGGACCTTGTTCGAGCAGGCGGTGCGGGCATGAGCGTCCAACTCGCCCCGGCGGTTGATCCGGTCCAGGTTCTGTTCGATCTCGTCGCGACACCGAGCCCTTCGGGCCACGAGCATGACGCTGCCCGGGTCTTCGCGCGTCACGGTGCGGCGCTCGGGTTCCACGCGGAGATCGACGCGGCGGGAAACGCGGTCGCGTCGCGCGGGCCGGCCGATTGTCAGATCCACGTCGTTCTGCTCGGGCACATCGACACGGTGCCGGGGCTGATCCCGGTTCGGGTTGAGAACGGAGTTCTGCACGGGCGCGGGAGCGTGGACGCCAAGGGGCCGCTGGCCGCGATGCTGGTGGCGGCGGCGTGCGCGGACGTGCCCGCTGGCGTGCGTCTCAGCGTGATCGGAGCGGTGGGGGAAGAAACTCCGACCTCGCCGGGGGCGAGGTTCATCCTCGGCAAGATCCGCCCCGATGCGTGCATCATCGGCGAACCGAGCGGGTGGGACGGGGTCACGCTGGGGTATAAGGGGAGGCTGATTGTGGATGCGTTTTCCGAGGGGGAAAACGCTCATTCGTCCGGTCCGACGCCCTCGGCGTGCGACGATTTGCACGAGTGGTGGGCGCGCGTGCTGAGAGCAACGGGAGAGTTCAATGAAGGGCGCGTGCGCGCCTTTGACCAGATCCAAGCAACGATCCAGGCAACACGCTCGTCCAACGACGGGCTGACTCGGACCGCGACGCTGCAGGGGGGCTTCCGCCTCCCGCTCGGTGTTGACCCGGACGCGTTCGCGGAACAACTTCGGGAGATCGTCAAAGGGCCGGTGCGCGTTGAGTGCTCCGCGGGGGAGCACGCGTTCGCGACCGATCGCAACGACGCGGTCGTTCGTGCGCTCTCGAACTCGATCCGGCGTTCCGGCGGCGTGCCGCGGCCCAAGCTCAAGACCGGGACCTCGGACATGAACGTGGTCGCGCCGATCTGGAATTGCCCCATCGCGGCGTACGGCCCGGGGACAAGCTGCTCGATCACACGCCGCTGGAGCGGCTGGATATCGGAGAGTTCTTGCGGTCGGCCGACGTGCTCTCCGGTGCGATCGCTTCGCTTGCGGTTGAACTTGGAAATCGTGCGGCCGGTGCTTGCACAACCCCCACACACGCGGAGGCCTCGCGATGAACTTGCTTTCCAAAGCCGAATTGCCAGTGCGGATTCCCGAACCAGGCACGGCGGACGAAGTATGCCCGATATTTGATGGCGAGAGCCTCGTGCGAGACGGGGAGATTCTCGCGCGCGGTGTGCCGATCGGGGAGCTGATCTCGTCCACGACTTACGTCGACATGCTGTTCTTCCAGCTCCAAGCAAGGAGGGCCAGCGCAACGGAGAGAAAGATGATGGACGCCTACTTAGTGTCGCTGTGCGAGCATGGCGTGACATCGCCATCGACGCACGGGCCGCGGGTGACCGCGAGCGTGCGCGCGCCGTTCGCGGCATCGGCGATCAGCTTTATCGCGTCGGCGATGGGGCCGTTCCACTTCGGGGCGTTGGAGCTTGCCATGCAGACTCTGCTGGAACTCGAAGCATCGGGGGAATCGACGCCGGCATACTTGAGCCGCAAAGCGGCGGCGGGAGAAGCAGATGCTGGGGTTCGGGCACCGGTTCCACAAGAGCGTGGGCGGGCCGGACCGTCAGATTCCCGCGCACGAGGACGCCGACCCGCGGGTTCGCAGGCTGCTCGCGCTCGCGGACGAACTGGAATGGTCGGGCGTCCACCTTCGGCGTGTGCGGGAAATCGGACGGTTGCTGTACGAGTTGTGCCGCGTGCCGATCAACATTGACGGGGTGGCGGCGGGGTTGTTGCTCGACATGGGGTTTGCGTCCGAGGTCGTGCGCTTTGGTGTTCGTGATCATCGGACGGCTCCCGAACATCGCTCGGTTGCACGCCGAAGAGAAGGAGCACACACCGAATCGGTTCACGGCGCTGGCGACGCGATCGGACCCAGGGTTTGATCGGACGGTGGATCGGGACTTGGGAACGGCGAAGTAGGTGAAGCGGGCCGCGCGGCTCGTGCGTGCACGCTCCCCGTGCGCACGATTACACTGGTCTCATGGAACCAGTAAGCGGGCGTATCGGCGACACGACGGGGGGTTCGAGCTGCGAGCAAAGCTGCGGCTGGGGTGCGCCACGGAGAGAGGGCGTTGCGCGGCGGGATTTTCTCCGCTGGGGCATGGTGGGCGCGGCCGGGGCGGCGGTGAGCTTGTGGCAGTCCCCGGGCGCGGTGGCGGGCCCGTTTGGCGCTGAGGACTTTGACAAGTTCCCGATCCCGGCGGACAAGAAGCTCGACCCGGCGTGGGTGGCATCGCTCACAGCCCGAGGGACCCCGACCGTGTATCGGTCCGAGCGCGGGGAGCTCATGCACATCGGGATGCCGATCGGCGGGGTGTGCTGCGGGCAGGTGTATCTCGGCGGCGACGGGTCGCTCTGGCACTGGGACATCTTCAACCTGCCGCAGGCGGGCGAATGGTCGCACTCGAGCGGGCCCCTGTACGCCAAGCCGGCCCGTCCGGCGTCGCCCATCAATCAGGGCTTTTCGATCCGTGTCACGAAGGACGGACGTTCGGTCGAGCGTCGGCTGGATTCCTCGGGGTTTGCGGGCATCGAGTTCCGCGGGCAGTACCCGATCGGGTTGGTGAATTACGCGGACGAGGAGTTCCCGGCGCGGGTTGAGCTTGAGGCGTTCAGCCCCTTCTGCCCGCTCGACGAGGAGCGATCCGGGACTCCGACGATCGTGCTGAACTACACCGTGACCAACACCTCGGACCGCCCGATCGAGGCGACGATCGCGGGGTGGCTGGAGAACGCGGTGTGCAGGGCGACTGGCCGAGGGCGATCCGGCGTGCGCACAACTCGCATTGTTCGGGAAGAGCACGCGGGGAGTCGGTCGTTGGGCATTGAGTGCTCGGCCCGCGCCTCCGTGTTCGATGCCGCCCCACTGAAGGATGCCCGGCCCGATATCGTGTTCGAGGACTGGGAGCGCGGGAGTTACGACGGGTGGCGAACGACAGGTGACGCGTTTGGGGATCGTCCGCGCAATCGCGCAGACATCGCGAGGTACCAGGGGGATCTCGCCCAGCAGGGCGAATGGACTGTGAACACGCACGAATCTCGGCACGGCGAGGACGTGCGCGCGGCGGACGCTCATATCGGCACGCTTACGAGTCGTGCGTTCAAGATCGAACGGCACTTCATCGGTTTTCGGATCGGCGGCGGGCGGCACCCCGGGCAAACGTGCGTCAACCTGCTGATCGACGGGGCGGTCGTGCGGACCGCGACGGGCGCGAACTCCAACCGGATGCGTCTCGAGAACTTTGATGTGCGCGAGTTTGGCGGGCGTGATGCCACACTTCAGATCGTGGACGGGTGGACCGGCGAATGGGGCAACATCGGGTGCGATGAGATCGTGTTCAGTGATGTGGCGCGGGCCGAGCCGTACTCGGTTGAGAACGCCCCCGACTACGGATCGATGAGCCTGAGCGTGCTGGGGTCCGAGCGGGAAGTCGATGGGGCGGCCTGGGGAGGGGAGTCTTGGCGGAGTTGCCTCGAAGAACCGCCCCAGGGCGCTGAGAGCGGCGACGCACCGATCTCAGAAGCGGGCCCGACCGGTTGGGTCAGGCGTCGGCCCTTTGTGCTGGCGCCGGGTGAGTCGCGTGTGGTCACGTTTGCCATCGCGTGGTGGTTCCCCAACGTGGACCGGGAGCAGTTGTCGTTCTTGACCGGCTCGGGCTCGTTGCGTCGGTGGTACGCGGGCAAATATGAGAACGCAGGAGCGGTTCGCGCCGAGTTGATTGCGAACCTGGACCGCCTTGCGGGCACGACGCGGCTGTGGCGTGATACGTGGTACGACTCCACGCTGCCGCATTGGTTTCTCGATCGGACCTTTGCCACGGTCACCACCGCGTCGACGGCGACGTGCTGGCGGTTTGACAACGGGCGGTTCTATGGCTGGGAGGGGACGTACTGCTGCGCCGGGACGTGCATGCACGTGTGGCATTACGGGCAGGCGCTCGCACGGGTTTTCCCGGCGCTCGAACGATCGACGCGCGAGATCGTGGATTTCGGGCTCGCTTTCCACGACGACTCCGGCCAGATCGATTACCGTGCCGAAGCGGACCGCGAACTCGCGGTGGACGGGCAGTGCGGCACGATCCTGCGGGCGTATCGCGAGCATCTGATGTCAACCGACGACCGCTTCCTCAGGCGTGTGTGGCCTCGGGTCAAGAAGGCGATCGAGTGCATGATCGCGCGCGACCCGGACGAGAACGGCATTCTCGACGGGCCGCAGTACAACACTCTGGATACGACGTGGTACGGCAAGATCTCGTGGCTGACCTCGATGTACCTCGGCGCGGTCAGGGCGGGTGAGGCGATGGCGCGGGAGATGGATAACGCGGGCTTTGCGGAGCGCTGCGCGGCGATCACCCGGCGGGGGAGCGCCGCGATGCTCGACCAACTGTTCAACGGCGAGTACTTTGTACACAAGACCGACGCCGCGCACCCCGAGGCCAACAGCACGGGTGAGGGGTGCCACATCGATCAACTGCTCGGGCAGTCGTGGATGCACCAGGTCGGGCTTGGGCGGATCGTGCCGCGAGAGCAGTCGCGGTCGGCACTTGGATCGCTCTACCGGTACAGCTTTACGCCGGACATCGGTCCGTACCGCAAGTTTGCCGATTCGATCATCAAGGGTGGGCGGTGGTACGCCATGCCGGGCGAGGGCGGGCTGTTGATGTGTACGTGGCCCAAGGGGGGCGCGGAGGCAGCAACGGGCAAAGGGGATGGGGCCTGGGCGGCGGGGTATTTCAACGAGTGCATGAGCGGGTTCGAGCACCAGGTCGCGTCGCACATGATCGCGGAGGGATTGGTGACGGAAGGGCTGGCGATCACGCGCGCGATCCACGACCGCTACCACGCCCGACTTCGCAACCCTTGGAACGAGGTTGAGTGCGGCAACCACTACGCGCGGGCGATGGCGGGGTACGGGTCGTTCGTGACGATGTGCGGGTTTGAGCATCACGGGCCGCGGGGTGTTCTCGCGTTCGCGCCGCGGCTGGCACCCGACGACTTTGCGTGCGCGTTCATCGCCGCGGGCGCGTGGGGGCGGTTCTTGCAACGGAGGACCGAGGTAGGACACCGCCTTGAGCTTGATGTCCGGTGGGGATCACTGGCCCTTTCCAGGCTCGGGGTGGAGCTTCGTGAGGGGTGGAGTCCGCGTTCGACGGTTGTGAAACTTGGGGACAACGCCGTGGCGCACGTGCTCAAGAGCGAGGGTGGTCGAGCGTGGATCGAGTTTGGTGAGTCGCTGAAGATCGGAGCCGGAATGGGGTTGGGTATCGAACTCTCGGCTTGAGCGTTGGCCGGGNGCGAGAGCGATTTGAGCGGGGTTCGAGCCCGAGAATGCGGCGCTGGGAATGCGCAAGAAACACTCGCGTGCTCTCGCGAATGGCATTACGATGGTGCTGAGGAGAACCCATGACGACTCGGATGTTCCATTGCTGCGCTCTGACCGCCTGCCTTGGTGTGTCGCTGTTTTCGGCGCGTTCCGTGGCTCAGAACCACCCCCCGCAGGCGCCGGCCGTCACGGAGCCCCAGATCGGGCGAGTGGTCGCGCCGGACGACTTGCACATGGAGGCCGGTCCGTTCGTGGATCAGGACGCGGGCGATACGCACCTTTGCACGGACTGGGAGGTTGTTCAGGTATCGGACGGTGTTCGCGTTTGGCTCACCCCGTGCATCGGGGGAGTTGAGCGTGTTCACACGCATCTGGGTGACGGGACGTTTTCTGGGCCGCTGGCGGGGAAGCACGCGCTCGCGCCGGAAACGAGCTACCGGCTGCGGGTTCGGTTCCGCGATAGCAGCGGCGTGGCGGCGAGCGAATGGAGCGCGTGGTCCGAGCGTACGTTCGTGACCGGAGCCCTGACGCAGGTTTTTCCGCTGCACATCGAGGATGTCCTCCTCGTTCCGCCCGCCAAGCTCACCAGTGCGTTGCCCGCGGGCAACAACCCTGCGCGGGTACGGTTGGAAGATTCGCTCGGCCAACTTCTGGTGCTGATCTCCGGGGGTGTCGGGGGCAATGCGGTCACGAATCCGCCGCCGCTGGTCAACCACGGGGAGGCGCGGCTGATCGTGTCGGCGGGCTCACTCGGCCTTGATCTGCCGGAATCGGAGCTGCTTTTCACCGATGACCAAGGGATCGCGCGTGAGATTGTGCTTCCGGCGACCTCGCTTGCGCCGGGGCTTTCGGCGTACTTCTGGATCTCGGAGAACGGGAGCAGCTACTTCGGAACGGCGTCGCAGACCGCGCCGGATTTTTCGACGCTTGCGCGTGGGGCACGGGTCCCGTGGGCGGCCGAGTCAGACGTGCGGCTTGAAGTTGTCGCGACCGGGTTTCAGATGCCGGTGAACATCGCGTTTGTCCCGAACCCGGGCGCGGCCCCGGACGCACCGTTGTACTACGTCGCCGAGCTTTACGGAACGATCAAGGTCGTTCGTCGCAACGGCGTCGTGAGCGACTACGCGACGGGGCTGCTCAACTACAGCCCGACGGGGACGTTTCCGGGGTCGGGGGAGCAAGGGTTGGCAGGGATCGTCGTGGACCCGACGAACGGCGACCTGTTTGCGACGGCGTTGTACGCGCCGAGCGTCACGAACAACACCATCGGGAATCCACGTGTGTACCGACTGACCAGCATCGACGGCGGGTTGACCTCCAACGCGCGATCGGTGATTCTCAACATGGCCCCGGAAACACAGGGTCAGAGCCACCAGGTCTCGAACATCTCGTTTGGGCCTGATGGGTATTTGTACGTCCACGTGGGCGACGGGTTTGATTCGACGGCGGGTCGGAACCTCGCGGTGTATCGCGGGAAGATTTTGCGGATGACGCGGCTTGGGCAGGCGGTCTCGACCAACCCGTACTACAACGCGGGCAACGGGATCACGGCCACGGACTACATCTACGCCTCGGGCGTGCGGAACCCCTTTGGCGGTGCGTGGCGAGCGAGCGACTCATCTCATTTTGTTGTTGAGAACGGCCCGAGCGTGGATCGGTTCTCGAAGTTGGTCCGCGGTCGTGACTACGGGTACGACGGCTCGGACGCTTCGATGAAGACGTTCGCGCTGTACAACTGGGCCCCGTCGACCGGCCCGGTGAACATCGCGTTCATCCAACAGGAGACGTTCGGCGGGAGCGGTTTTCCGGCGGCGTACTGGGGGCGTGCGTACGTGACACAGTCCGGCCCGACCTACGCCTCTGGCCCGGGTACGTCGCGGCTCAAGGCTGTGACGGAGTGGGTCATTGACGCGAGCGGGGCGCTGGTCGGCGGGCCTCGGGCGATCGCAACATACAACGGGAGCGGGAAGGCTTCGGCGGTGGCGATCGCGGCGGGTCCGGACGGGCTTTATTTCAGCGATTTTTACGCGGCGGACTTCACGACCCCGACGACGCGCGGGGCGCGTGTGCTGCGGATCAAGTACCAGCCGCCGACGCCGCCACCGGACTGCAACGGCAACGGCATCGACGATGCGATCGACATCGCCGGCGGGACGAGCCGGGACTGCAATCTGAACAAGATCCCGGACGAGTGCGACATTGCCACGGGCAGGAGCCTCGACATCAACGGGGACGGAGTTCCCGACGAGTGCGAGTGCCTCGCGGACTTTGATCAGAACGGCTTCGTGACCGGCGACGACTTCGACCTGTACACTCGGGCCTTCGTGGCCGGTGAAGTTTCGGCGGACTTCAACCACGACGGCTTCGTGACCGGGGACGACTTTGACGCGTTCTCCATGGAGTTTGCTCTCGGGTGCTGAAACGAGTCGGAGGAACCCGGGTTATCCGTTCACAGCCGTTGGACGAACCAGACGAGCGCGATTGCTGAGATGGCGAGCGAGATGGGGATCGAGACTCGTGCGCGGTACCACGGCTTTCCTCGGCTCCAAGCGAGCACAGCGAACGCGCCGGCGAGGACCGCGAGGTGCCCGGCCTCCACGCCGACCGTGAACGCCCCAAGGCTGGGGACGAGCCGTCCGGCGGGGAACCCCGCCTCGTTGAACGCGGTGGCGACGCCCATGCCGTGGACAAGCCCGAAGCAGAACGACACGGCCGTGCGCTTGGCGTCCACCTTCTTGGCGAACAGATTCTCGATGCCGACGAACGCGACCGACGCGGCGATGGCGGGCTCAACGATGTGCGCGGGCAGCCCGATGACGTGAAGCGAGGTCAGCGTCAGCGTGATGGTGTGGGCCACGGTGAAGGCGGAGATTTGCAGGAGGACGGGCTTGAGGCGTGGGCTGAGAAGGAATAAACCGAGCACGAAGAGGCAGTGGTCGAGCGCCCGACGATCGATGATGTGCAGGAATCCCAGAGCCGTGAAGCGTGCAAAGACAGACCATGTGCCCTCGCTGTCCTTCACCGGCTGGGCGTGCTCCGGGTTTGAGGGGGACTGATTCTGAGGGGACGCCGCGGATTCCTCAGTGGAGATCGCAACGCCGAACTCGGGCGAGAGTTCGTTGGCTTGCAGCGGGACCGCGACCACCTCCTGCCCGGGCCGCTCGATTGTCAGGATGAGATCGCCGAGCATCTCGGGGAAGCGGATCTGGAACGACGTGGCGTTGGCGGGGAGCGAGGCTCGCGCCGAGAGGCCGAGTTTTATCGGGAGCGGGTACGAGCCGTGGGTACGACGCCACTCGCGGATGTCCGCGACGGCCGGGGCAGCGGTCACTTCCACCGGGACGCGGCCGGTGCCGGCGTTGAGCACGCACAGCTTCTCGAAACGCCCGCGGCAATCGTCAAGAGACCTTGCGAGAGTCTCCTCCGGGCCGTCGAGCAGCTCGAACATCGGCCCGTCTGGGATGTTCTGGGAGGTGTCGTTCAGCGCGAAGGCGAGGGAGTCGTAGAACACTTCGATGGTGATCTCGCCGCCCTCGCTGACGCGCAGCTCCGCGATCGAATTGATCGGCGGGTGGAACGGCGCGGCACCGCGGGCGAGGGGCGCGATGACCGCGCAGGCCGCAACGAACAGCAAGGCCCAGAAACGACCCTGACCGTTCGTTGCGAATGCGAATCTCACCGCGCACCTTTCTATGACCGGTCGCCCGAGGGTGCGGCTACCTTCGATGCTCGCTCTACTTGGGCATCGATCCCAGCAGCGACTTGATCGCGTCCTCCGAGAGCGCCGAGCCCCACACGGTAAAGTCGCGGACCTCGCCCTCGAACTGCCGCTTCTGCTCCCACGGGTCCTTGGGCATGATCTGGATCATGTTCTCATCGTCCGCGAGCGAGGCCGACCGCTCGCCGATCGGCTTGCCGTCCTGGTAGACACGCACCGTCGTGCCGTCGTAGGTCGCGGTCAGCATCTGCCAGGTGTTCAGGGCGAGCGGCGCGCGCGTCGGCACGTCGCGGTTGCAGCTCCAGAAGTGGACGCCGCCGGCAAACTTGCTGAGGTACCGTGCGGCCCCGACGGTGCCGTCCTCGCACTTGCCGAAGCCCGCGATGATGGTGCGGTTCTCAGGCTGATGGTCGGTCTTGACGAAGACGTTGATCGACCACGGGTCCTGGGCCTTGACGGGCAGGCCGGGGACGTCCCGGAGAACCTTGCCGTGATCGGCGGCCGCGACGCTGGCGAGCGTGTAGACGGGGCCAGCGACCGAGAACGAGGACGACGCCTGGGCCAGCGTGTTGCCGGCCGGTGACGCGTCCTTGACACCCGCAACCTTGAGCGTGTAGCTCTGCTTGGTCTTGAGCGACTCGGCGAGCGTGAGCATGATGGAGCGACGATCGGCGCTGAGTTCGGCCTTGCTGACGGCCAGCTCCGGTTCCGTCGAGTAGCGCGACGCGTCGGCCGCCGAAGCGTCCACCGCTTCGGAGAACGCGATCTTCACGATCTTGGATTCGTACGCGGCGTCGACCTTGGTGACCTTGGGCGGGGTGGTGTCGTTCACTTCGACCTTTGTCGTGGCGATCGGTCCCGGCTTGCCCGAAGCGTCCACGACGGCGGCCTTGAACATCGTCGTCTTGGCCACAGTGATCGGCCCGGCGTAGGCCGGCGACTTGGCGTTGGGCTCGCTGCCGTCGGTCGTGTAGCGCAGCGCGTCTTTGCTCCAGTAGAGGCGTGGCTCGATGGTCACGTCCGTGGTGTCGTTGTGCGCGGCCCCTCCGCCGACGATGATCGGCGCGTCCTGCTTGTGATCCGCGAGCGTATCAAAGAGCGGGCGGGCCTCGGCGACGCGCGACGCGCCGGCCTTGGCGACCGAGGCCGCGAAAACCTTGATCGACGAGTCTTTGGGGAGCGTGACGGCCTTGGCACCCGCGGGAAGGTTTACGGCGTACTTGTAGATGTAGACGTACTGGTAGTACGCGTCGCCGCCCTTGGTCTTGCGGTGCGAGGCGTACCACGCGACGTCGTCGTGCTTGATGTACCCGGGGACGAGCCCGGTCGGCGCGTCGTTCCAGCGGTAGGCCGGGTCCGAGGTGTCACCAGGCCAGAGGCGGTTGTCCCACTGACCGATGAACCCGGTCCACTTCTGCACGCCCCACGGCGTGCTCTTGCCGTCGACCTGGATCGTGGACGCCACGTCATTCTCAGCAGCGGCCAGAACGTAGAGCGTGTCGTACCCGCCAGCGGGGATGGAGATCGTCTGGCCGTTGCACGCGAGGGCGTTCTTTTCGCCGTCTTTGGTGGGGCCGAACTTGAACGCGACGCCTTCGGAGTTCAGCGTTCCGGGCAACTGCTCCGCGGGGTACGCGCCGAGGGCCTCGGTCATCGAGCCGTCGGTGCGCTTTGTCCGCGTGGCGAAGACATCCGCGTCGTAGGCGATCGCGACCGGAGCCGACTCGACGCTGGTCAGCTTGGCCGGTGCCTCACCGAGTTTCACGGCGTAGGCGCGAAGCTCGAACGCTCCGAGATCGACCGAGAGCTTGCCGTCCTTGACGGTCGCCGCGGCCAGCTCGCGCTCCTGACCATCGACCTCGCGGGCCGAGAGAATCGGTCGACCGAACGCGACCTGCACGCCCTTGGCCGGGCCGCCGGTTTGTTCGCGGAGGCGGACGATCACCTCGTCGCCGGTCTCGGCTTTCTTGGCGGCCGAGGCGGTGACGTTGGCGTCGCTGACGTTCATCAGCGAATAGGTCTTGCCGAGCTTGCCCTCGTGCGATGGGGTGCGGAAGGCGACCATCGGTTGGTTCAGGCGCGACGCTTCTTCGAAAGAGCGGGCCTGCTTCCAGCTGCCGCTGTGCGGATAGAACGCGTACTTGATGTTGTGCCGCCCGAGGTCCTGCCAGCCCTGGTCGGGGTAGCCGCCGCGTGTGCCGGGGGTGTAGAGGAGCGTGAGACGGAGGGTGTGGTCGTCGGGCTTGTCGGAGGCGAACTTACTGTCGGACATGATCGAGCCGCCGGCGTCGCCCTTGGTGTCGGTCAGGTCCACCCACTGGTGGAAGGAGTACTCCAAAGGTCGCGTCGGGGTTGGAGGCCGTCATCGGGAATGAGGCCCGCAGGCTGCGCTCCTTTGTACGCCAGTCGATCGCGGCATCGAACTCGACGCGTGAGGATCCAGCCGAAAGGCCGATGCGCTGCACGAAAATCGAGCCCTCGGCCTCGCGAGTGATCTCGACGGCGACGCGAGCGGGACCGTTCTCAACGACCTTGGCCGTGACGGGCCCACCGACGAACGCCTTCGCGGGCTTCTGCCGGTCGTTCCAGTCCTGGTTCCACGCGGGCCAGTTGGCGGGGTTCTCGTAGAAGAGACCGAGCCGTGCCGGGGCCGAGAGTGTCTCGCGTTTGGCCTTCTTGTCGTAGACGGACGCGACGTCGCCGTTGGCATCGATCTTGACGAGGAGGGCGTCGTTCTCGAGTTCCTTGTCGGTCACGCGCAGGGTTGACTTCGCGGGTTCGCCCGACAGCGTGATGTCATAGGCGGTGAAGCTGACCGAGCCGACCTTAGCGACGAACGCGACCTTCACGCCGGCCGGTCCGGCGGAGATGATCTGCGCGGGCACAGCCTTGCCGTCCGGGCCGGTGACGGTCACGCCCTTGGCCGCGGCATCGCCGGGGATTTCGGCTTCAACCACGTCCTCGCGCGCGACCGCGAGCGGGTTGTACACCACCACGGCCTGTCCCTTTGCGGTGGTGTCCATGCCCGCGATTACGCCGCCGGCCGCGTCACGAAGGACGGCGCTGAGCATGTTGCCCGCGAGCACCTCATCATTCCAGGAATACTCGTAGGCCTTGGGGAGGCTGGTGCCGGGCAGGATGTCGTGCATCTGCGAACCGAGGATGAGGTACCACGCGTCCTCGAGCTTCTGTGCGGGGTAGGGGCGTGCGCCGGTCCACCACGCGGCGAGGCTGGCACGCTCGGCCGCGTCGGCGAGCAGCTCGTTCTTGCGGTTCCACCGCTTCATGTACGCCTGCGACGAGATCGACCCGGCCGAGTGCTCGGTGAGCATCAGCTCGCCCTGATACTTGGGGAGCTTGGTTTTCATGTCCGGCGTGAGCGTCTTGAAGAGCGTGTCGGCCGGGGCGGAGATGATCTTGATCGCGCCCTTGGTGTCCACGCTCTCTTGGACCTTGGCGACGGACGCTTCCTTTGGCGCGCCGCCCTGGTCGCCGGTGCCGAAGTAGTGGTAGTCCGCGAGAACTCCAGAAATTTTCCCGCTCGCGTTGATCCGGTCGAGCCACGTTTTGCTGTTGGCGAGGTTGTCGCGAACCTGCCCGACGTACTCGCCCGGGTCGAGCGCGGCGGCGAGCCCGTGCCCGTCAGGCCCGAGCCACATGCCAACCTTGAAGGGGATCGGAACAACGCCGCCCCAGGTCAGTTTCTGCGTGGAGAAGCCCTTGATCCCGCAATGGGCCAGCACGCTGGGCAGGGCGGCCGGGAACCCGAAGCAGTCGGGGAGCATGTATTCGTCGCTCGCCACGCCGAACTGGGCGCGGAAGTACTTGTTGCCGTAGAGCACCTGCCGCACCAGCGACTCGGCCGACGGGACGTTGGCGTCGTTCTCGTCCACCGACGACCCGCAGGGGTACCAGCGGCCCGCGGCGACGTACTGCTTGAGCTTGGCGAACTCCTGGGGGTAGTACTCCTCCATCATCTTGTAACGGCGTGACCCGCTGAAGTTGAAGACGTAGGACGGGTACTTCTCGAAGAGCGCGAAGTTGTCGTTGAGCGTGTTGGGGATGTATTCGCGGATGGAATCGACGAACGTCCAACGCCACTGGGTGTCCAGGTGGGCGTAACCCACGACAAAGAGCGTGGGCTCTTTGGTGATGTCGGGGACGCTGACCGTGGGCGGGGCCGGGTCGAGCGCGGGGGCCGCGTTCACCGTGCCGGCGCTGAGCGCCAACGCCAAGGACAGACTGAAGGAAAACGATGAGAACTTTCCGACCTTCATGATCGCTGCTCCGCGTGTGCAAAGTGCCCTAAAAACCGGTTTGAATTGAATACCGGCTGACTTCGTGAACGTTCAGACTCTGCTGCCCTGCTTCATTCCAACGCGCGGTTGGCCTGATCGAATCGCGATCGAGGCCGTCGTTCCAAGTACCGTTTGACCGCTACGCCAATCCCAACTCTTCCAGAAGCGTAGTTTCAATCTCCTCGGCCGTGGAAGCCGCGCGGACGCGATCTCGAAATTCTTCGTGCATGAGCTTCCGGGCCAGCTTGGCGAACACCTTCATATGGGCCCCGCTAGCATCCGACGAAGGGACGACCAGCAGCATCACCACGCTCACCGGCTGCCCGTCCATCGAACCCCATTCGACGGGTTGCGCGAGCGTGACGACAGCCAGCGACGGGCTCGTCACCGCGTCTGACTTGCAGTGCGGCACCGCGAAGCCGAACCCGAGCCCCGTCGAGTACGTCGCCTCGCGGGCCCAGACCGCCTTCTCTACCGCGCGAGGTCGATCCGCCCGGCCCGCGGCGTAGAGCAGGTCCACGCTCGCCTTGATCGCCTCGGCCTTGGTTGTGGCATCGCTGGAAAGGTGGATGATCTCACGAGCGACGACGGGCACGGGCTTGACGGTCCGCCACGATTGATCCGCGAGGACGGCCTTGACTTCCGCTGCTGTGCGACACGCGAGCGCCGTATCAAGGATCGCTCGACATCGGTCTGAGGAAGCGGAATGCACGGCTGATTTCAGCTTCGAGATCTCTCCCGGCGCGGCGCTGATCTCGTTGAGCCCGAGACCGAGCAGCAACGGAAGGTGCTCGGCTTTCCCGGCCATCTCGCCGCACATGCCGATCCATCGACCGCCGGCCTTCGCTCCGTCCACGATCATTTTCAAGAGTCGAAGGAACGAGGGCTGGAGCGGGTTGTAGAGGACCGCGACGCCGGGGTTCCCGCGGTCCACGGCCATCCAGTACTGGCAGAGGTCGTTGCTGCCGATGCTGAAAAAATCGGCCTCGGCGCAGAGCTCGGGCATGCTGAGGGCGACGGCCGGGATCTCGAGCATGACACCGACGGGCACCGCTTCGTCGTAAGAAACACCCTCGGATTGAAGCTCTGACTGCACTTCCCGGACGCGAGCGCGGAACCACGCGGCCTCCTGGGCCGTCGCCACCATCGGCGCCATGACCTTGACCGGGCCGATCGCGGTGGCACGCAAAATTGCGCGGAGCTGGGTGCGCAGGACTTCCGGGTTCGACGGGTACAGCCGCAGCCCACGCACGCCGAGGAACGGGTTCTCCTCGCGTGGGATCGCCAGGTACGGCGCGGGCTTGTCGCCGCCGATGTCGAACGTGCGGACGATGACGGGGCGACCCGCCGCCGCCCGAACGACGCCCAAGTAGGCGTCGAACTGCTCGGCCTCGCTCGGCGCGGTCGTTCGATCGAGAAACAGAAGTTCGGTACGCACCAGCCCAACGCCGTCCGCGCCGAACCGAACGGCGGCGGAGGTTTCCTCGGGAGTGGACGCGTTGGCGCCGACCTCGATGCGTTGACCGTCGAGCGTCGCCACCGGCCCGCTCACGCTCGCGGCCAGGCGTTCGAGCGATCGTTTCCCGGCGGCGGACTCACGCTGATAGAACCTCTCAACGGCGGCCGTGACATCCAGCACGACCAGCCCGGCTTCGGCGTCGACGACCGCCCGTTGCCCGGGGCGAGCGATGCCCGCGGCGTTCCTCACGTCGATCACGGTCGGGATGCCGAACGAACGCGCCAGGATCACGGTGTGGGACGTGGCCCCCACGCCGCCGAGCGCAAGCCCGCAAACCTTCGAGCGGTCCATGCTCAACAACTGCCCGGCCGTGAGCGCTTCGGCGAAGACAACGGACTCCGGCGCGAGGTCGATTTCCGGGACTGTTCCGGTGATTCGGTTGACGATTTGAGAGCACACGTCCAGCACGTCCACCACGCGGTCGCGGACGTACGCGCTCTCGGCGAGCCTTAATCGGCCGGCGAATTCTTCGGCCGCCGCGACCACGGCCTGCGCTGCGGTCGCCCGCGCTCGCACGCGCCGCTCGATGTCCTGGGCGAGGGCGGGGTCGCTCGCGATCGCGGCGTGGGCACGAAGTAGCTCGGCCTCCGTGCCGTGCGAAGAGGTAGCGCGACGGGATAGATCATCACGTACCCAACCCACCGCGCTCGACAACGTCTGCAACTCGCTCTCGGGCGAGCCGGGCTTCGCATCACGGTCTCGCGGCGCGAGCGAGAGACCACCAACGATTACCGCAGAACCGACGCCGATCCCGCCGCAGACCGAAAGCCCCGTTGCGTGTGAAAGTCCAAGGTCGCGCAGCGCCATCGGGAGTTCAGCACCCGCCAGAGCCGTCGCTCCAGCCGCCGGGGCGCTCGCGGCCGATGCGGCTTCGATCGCGGCTAATTTCTCTTCGATGAACCGCCTCACCGCGTTGATCGCGGCCTGAGCGTCCTCGCCCTCAGAGAAAATCGTGCAGCGATCTCCACGCCGAACGTCCAGACCGATGACCGAGAGCACGCTCAGGAGTTCAACGGCCATGCCCTTGGTGCTCTGAATGCTCGTGCGGGACTTGAACGGGCGTGCGATGTCCGCAAGCAGGCTCGCCGGTCTGGCGTGCAGGCCGTTTTCTAGAGTGCATTCGAACTGGAATTCTGCTCTCATCGCGTGGTCGGGCGTCTCGTTGTTCTCGATAGAGTTTTCTGTGCACGCCCGAGAGAATCCCCCGAGCAAGTCTCACCCGCCGATCTTGCTCAGCACGCCCTTGGGGTTCTTGATCGCCTCGGCAACGCCCACCCGAACGATCTTCTTCCCATCAAATCGGTGCATGTGCTCGACCTCGATGTCCACCGCGAAAACGACCGCGTCGGCATCCGCGATGGTCTTGGCCGACAGCTCGTTCTCGATCCCCATCGCGCCCTGGGTCTCGACCTGGATCTGATGTCCCGCGGCCTTGGCCGTCTTTTCGAGCTGCTCGGCGGCCATGTAGGTGTGGGCGATGCCCGTGGGGCAAGCGGTCACGGCGACGATCTTCATGCAGGGGCTCCTCACGCGGCGGCCGGCGTCGGCCAGAGACGTTTGACAATGTTGGCCGACAGGGCGGTGACGATCGTACCCGCGAGGATGGCCACGACGTACATCATCTTGTTGTCCACGACAAAGATCACGATCGGGCCGCCGTGGGGGGCGTGGTTCCCGACCCCGGCCAGCATCGCGACCGTGCTCGCCACCGCTGATCCCAGCATGATGCACGGGATGACGCGGAACGGGTCCGACGCCGCGAAGGGGATCGCTCCTTCGGTGATCCCGATCATCCCCATGCCCATCGCCGCGAGCCCGGACTCCCGTTGCTCTTCGGTCCAAAGCTTTCGTCCAAGGACAGTGGCGAGTCCCATGCCGAGCGGGGGCGTGCAGATCGCGGCCGCGACCGCTCCCATGATCTGAAAGTTCGGGTTGGGCTGCGCAATCAGCCCCGACGCGAACCCGAACGCCACCTTATTGATCGGCCCGCCCATGTCAAAGGCGATCATGGAGCCCAGCAGCACCGCCAGAACAACCGCGTTCCCGGTCTGCATCTCCTGCAACTGATGGCTCATGGTCTGCATCAGGCTGGCGATCGGCGGGCCCAACAGCAGCAGCATGGCCGCGCCGACGATCAGCGTCGAGACGATCGGGATGATCAGGATCGGCATGATCGGCTTGACAAATTTGTGGGTCGGGATCTTCTTGATCGCGTTGACGACGTACCCGGCGATGAGCCCGGCCACCAACGCCCCCAGGAACCCTGCGCTGATCGGCGATTTGGCCGGATCGGGGAAGAAGAAGAGAACGTTGAGGTCGTTGCACACGAACCCGCCGATCGCGCCCGCGACGAGCCCCGGCTTCCCCGCGATCGAATACGCGATGTACGCACCGAGGATCGCGAGCATAAGCTTGAAAGAGACCACGCCCAGCTTGAGCATGAACATCAGCGTCGGGGAACCGGACGGGTCGGGGGCGTGGTTGGCCCCCTCGGGCGCGAAGGCCAAGGCGGCGGCGATCAGGATGCCGCCACAGGCGACAAACGGGATCGCGAACGAAACCCCTGTAAGCAGGTGCTGGCGGAGTTGCTTGATCTGGTTCATACGGGCCTCGGTGTTCTTCTCGAAGGGAGCGTTTCAGGTCCCGGAGCCTCGGCACGATAGAACCGGCTGCCGGGAAGGGCGGCAGTATACGGAAGAGGGGCGACCGAGGGGGGCGGGCGAGGAGGGTGATGGTGTGCCCGTCACATCGGGACCGGGTGAAACTCGCCTACCGCTTACTTGCCCAGCCCCATCGCGGGCCCGGCGCGCGGCTTGAACAGGAGCTTTGGCGAGCGATCGGCGTTGAACACGCCCCAGTGCTTCTCGACCTCGTTGGGCTCGTTGCTGCCCTTCCAGTTCTCGTCGAAGGCCTCGAAATAGAAGTACGGCTGCCGCTGCTCGATCGCCCAGTCGCGGAACGCGCGGTAGAACAACTCCTGGTCCTGTTCGTTGGCGTCGGCGATGATGTACTTGGCCTGGTCGCCCTCGGTTCCTTTGGTGGTCGCCCAGCCGAGTTCGGTGATGACGATGGGAAGGTCCGGGTGCATCGCGTGGACGGCTTGGATGCGTTCGCGGGTCCAGGTCATGGAGTTCCGCAGCGTCTGTCGGTTCCACATTGCGTAGGCGTGCAACGCCAGAAAATCGCACTCGGCCGCGACTTCCGTGCTTTCGGGGGTTGTCCAGAAGAGATCGGTGTCGCACGTCGTCACCGGTACCCTGGTGGCGGCGCGAGCCTGACGCAGATACCCGATGATGACAGAGGTTGGTACCCGATGATCAGACCAACTCACGAGCGCCTCGTTCCCGATGTTCACCGCATACACAACGTCCGGGAAGTCGTTCGCGAGTTTGATCGCGGCGGCAACCTCGGCCCGGTTCGCGTCCGCGGCCTGCTCATTGGGGCTGGTGGGCTTGCCGTCGGGATCGGGCTTCGATTCCTGGGCAATCCACGCGCCCGCGAGCACCTTGAGCGGGAGGTGCTCGTCCCGGATGATCCGGCACGCCTGCTCGGCCGAGTCGCGGACGGTGTACATCCGAAGCACGCTCCAGTGCTGGACGATGATGTGGAGGTCCTCGCGGATTTGTTCGTCGGAGGGCATCGGGCCGCCGGGGCGCTGCCCGTCGCGTTGCGGTCCGTAGCAGATTCCAAGGCCGCCCCATCCCTGAGGAGTGTCCGAGCAGACGAACGACCGCCGCTCGATTCTCCGCTCAGGCTCGGCACCGGACAGAGCGTCCGACCCCGGCAGCGGGAACGCCTGAGTGGACAGCCCCTGAAAGAGAAGGGTGAGTGTGAGGAATGCTCGTTTCATGGATGTTCCTTGGCCGAGGCCGTGAATCGGTTGGAAGAGGGGTGTCCGCAGGATGGGCCCGGCGAGTCTACTCCCCCTTTGCACGGCGGGCGGGAGTGGTCGATAACCCGCGGCACCGATGGGGGCGTGCCGAGCGGGCGAGTACGCCAACGATCGCACTCGCGTGTCCCTTGGACGTGAAATCTTGGGACGAGATGTACCAACGATTCGTCCGCCAGCCCCCGGGGCGCGGAGGGATCGGGATGATGTCACCCCGTGCGGCGCGATGCTCGAGCAACTGGTACGATCGTGCCCGGAATCCTGTGTTTGGAGAGACCGCTTTCGCGAACCTGCCTTCGCCCACGGACCGCGCCACCGATCGGAACACTCATCATCGAGGCTCCCCCCCACAAGTCGTTCGCCCGCTCCGAGAGCACTCCGGTCCTCGACCTTGCCGAGTTCTGCGTTCGCTTTGGGAAGCGGGAGATTCTGCGCCAACTGACGGTGACCCTTCGCGGGCGTGTCATCGGTTTGCTCGGGCCCAACGGCGCGGGAAAGTCTACGTTGATCCAGACGCTGCTGGGCTTCTGCCCGTCGTCGGGCGGCACCGCCAGGGTCCTGGGTCACGATATCCGGGCCGAGATGCGAGCCATCCGCACGCTGGTCGGGTACATGCCCGAGAACGACTCGTTCATCGCCAACCTCTCGGCCGTCTCGTTCGTGCGCATGATGGGCGAGATTTCAGGACTGCCCCCCGAGGCAGCCCTCGAACGAGCCCACGAGGTCCTGTTCTACGTCGGCTGGGCGAGGCCTGTTACCGGCCTGTCGGCACCTACTCGCTGGGCATGAAGCAACTCGCCAAGCTTGCGCAGGCGATCGTTCATGGCCCGCGGTTGCTTATCCTCGACGAGCCCACCAACGGGCTCGACCCGCCAGCCCGTCACCGCATGCTCACCCTGATCCGCGACATGCGCGACTCGGCCGACATGCACATCATCCTGTGCTCGCATCTGCTGCGCGACGTGGAGGAGACGTGCGACGAGGTGCTGATCCTCAAGCAAGGGCGGATCGCGCACCACTCAAACCTTGAAGAGGAACGCAAGACCAACACTCGGTTCGTGGACATCGACACGCCGGGACAGGACCCGGGGCTGGCCGAAGCGCTGCGCGGGATCGGGTGCGAGTGCGCGTCGGCGGGCGGGGGACGGTTCCGCATCGTGCTCCCGCCCGGGCTTGAGCTCCGCGACATCTACCGCGTGGCGGCCGAACGGGATCTCCCGCTACGCCGGCTCAACTACCGGCGCGACACATTGGAAGAGATCTTTCTCAAAGCCATGGAGACCACGGGCGAGCGCCCGAACTAGAGCCCAACCCCGCCACTCGCCACTCGTCCATCCTGGAATCACCTTCGTCATGGCCATCTACACCCGATCTTACAGGCAGTACACCGGCACGCTGACGCCACGCGCGGCACGCCCGTTCATCCTCGTGCGGTATTCCTACGCGCGGCTCTTCCAGTCCAAGTTCCTGCTCCTTGCGCTCGCGCTCAGCGCGGTTTACCCGCTGGTGTCCGCGGCGTTCATCTACCTCTCGCACAACCAGCTCCTGCTCGCCATGCTCCAACAGCAACCCGCGAACTTCCCCAAGGTGGACGGCAGCTTTTTCTACGTTTTCTGCGTCGTGCAGGGCGCGGCCGCCTATCTGCTGACGGCGCTGATCGGGCCCGGGCTGGTCGCGCCGGATTTCAACAACGGGGCGATGCCGCTCTACTTCTCTAGGCCGTTCTCACGCACGGAGTACGTCCTGGGCAAGCTAATGACGCTGATGCTCCTGCAGTCGATGGTGACGTGGCTCCCCGGGATGGTGCTCTATGGCATCCAGGCGAGCATGTCCCAGTCGGATTGGCTGAGCAACAACCTCTGGCTCGCTCGCTCCATCCTTGTGGGATTGTTCGTGTGGACGTTGCTCCTGTCGGTGCTCGCTCTGGCGGTTTCCGCGTGGGTGAAGTGGAAGATCGCGGCCGCGGCGGTGATCCTGGGGATCTTCTTCGCCGGTGCGGGCTTTGGCGCGGCGATCAACGCGGTCATGCGCACGAGTTACGGTTCGCTGATCGACCTGAGCCAGATGATGCACGTGATCTGGGCCGACATGTTCCGTCACGACTCGGGCGTCGAGACCACCATCTTGCAGGCGTGGATCGTGCTGATCGTGACCGCGGCGGCTTCGCTCTGGCTGCTCTCGCGGCGCGTCCGGCCTTTCGAGGTGACCAAGTGAGCGACGACCGCGTCATCTTCGACAACGTTTCGCGCTTCTATGGCGAGGTGCTCGGCGTCAACCGCGTGAACCTCAACATCGCCCCCGGGATCACGAGCCTCGTCGGGCCCAACGGATCGGGCAAAACGACATTGATGAACCTGATGGCGGGGCTTGTCCAGCCGAGCCGCGGGAAGATCTCCGTGCTGGGCATCCGCCCCACCGAACCGCACAGGCTCTTGGGTGTCCTGGGATATTCGACCCAGTTTGACTCGTTCCCGCGCGGGATGACGGGGTTCGAGTTTGTCCGCTCTTTCTTGAGGTTGTACGGGCACTCTTCGGCCGAGAGCAAGAGGCTGGCCGACGCGGCGATCGCGCACGTTCGGCTGAGCGAGGCGGCCGACCGCAAGGTCGCCGGGTACAGCAAGGGCATGCGTCAGCGCATCCGGCTTGCCCAGTCCATCGCCCACGACCCCCGCGTCCTAGTGCTGGACGAACCGCTCAACGGGCTTGACCCGCTCGTGCGCTCCGAAACCATCGCACTCTTCCGGCGATATGCGGCCCAGGGTCGTCACGTGTTCATCTCCAGCCACATCCTCCACGAGGTTGATGTCATCTCGGATCGGGTGATCCTCATCAACAGCGGCTACGTGATGGCTGAGGGTTCGATCCAAGGTGTGCGGAGCGAACTGCAGGACCATCCGACCCAGATCCTGGTCCGCTGCGAACGCCCGACGGACCTCGCGGCCAAAGTCTTTGCGCAGAACCTGGTGGTCGAGGCGCGCCTGCTCGCCGATTCCTCGGGGTTGGTCGTCAAGACGCGCGAGCCGGACCGGATGGCGCGAGCGCTCAACGTCGCGGTCATGGAAGGGATCAACATTTCAAGCGTGGCACCGGTTGACGACGACGTGAACTCCGTGTACGGCTACCTCATCGGCGGCGAATCGAGCACCAGATGAACGGCACCATGACCCGCTGGATCACGACCGTGCTTGCCGTCACGCGATTGACGATGCGCAAGACGCTGTTCGCGCGTCGCAGCCTGTGGGTGTACCTGCTGGCGTTCGCGCCGCTGGCCTTGTTTACGGCCCACACGTTCTTCGCGCCGCGTCAGGAAACTCGTCTGGCCGCGATCGCCGCCGAGCACAAGGTCAGCACGCGAGCGCTCGCCTCGATTCGGATCGGGGCCCGGCTGGACGACGTGATCGCCAAGTTGGGCGAGCCGTACACGCGGCGTGATCGCCAGTTCCGGGTTGACGGCGGTCAAGGCGACGACGCCAAGTTTCTTGAGCGCGTGACGCTGCGCTACACCGACGGGCAGACGGACGTGGCCCTGCGCTTCGCGGACGGAACTCTTGAGAGCATCACCCGGCAAAGCCCGGGAACGCTCGGGCAGGACACCCTCGTCTTCGCGACGGTCTTTCAGGTCTATTTCCTGCGCTTGGCCGTGTTCTTTGGGTGCGTGGGCATCTTCACGAACCTCTTCCGGGGCGAGATGCTCGACAAGAGCCTTCACTTCTTTCTCCTCGCGCCGATGCGCCGAGAGACCCTGCTGCTGGGGAAGTTCCTCTCCGGGCTGATCGCCACGGTTGCGATCTTCACCGTCAGTGCCGTGTTGCAGTACGCCGTCGTTCTGGCACGGTTCGATCGGGTCGCGGTCGCGGAGTTCATGGCCGGAGAGGGCTGGGCCCACCTCCGCGTCTACGCGGGCGTCACGGCGCTCGCGTGCTTCTCCTACGGCAGCGTCTTCCTCGGCGCGGGGCTGCTGTTCAAGAACCCGATCATCCCGGCCGCGATCGTTCTGGTCTGGGAAGCGGCGAACGTCTTTGTTCCGATCACCCTCAAGAAGCTCGGGCTGATCTACTATCTTCAATCGCTCTGCCCGGTAGTCGCGTCGCCCGACACGGACTTGCCACCCATCCTTAAGCTGCTCATTTCCGATGCGCCCCCCGTTTCGACCACGGGGGCGGTGACAGCGCTCGTCGTCATCGGGGCTCTGGTCGTGGGTGCCGCGTGCCTGAGGGTGCGAAGGTTGGAGATCAATTACAGCGCGGACTAGGCGACTGTTTGACCGCCGAACTGTTCTGTATCATGGTCCCGATCGTCGCGCCGCATCAGGAGCACGCGACGCGCCCTGAACCGCGATACCTCACGGAGCCCACCATGCTCGGCGGCCTCGACGAACTTGCCAACCTCAGAAACGCCAGCTCGCGGTCAATATCCGCCGAGAACCCCGACGGAAGAAAATCCGGCGGCGCGCAGGCGATCCCGGGATCGGGCCCCGACGTGTTTCCCGCGGCAGACAAGCTCGGCAAGGGCTGGAAAGTCCGCCCAGCGCTCAAGAATCTGGAACCCGGGCAAACCGTAACGCTCGCCGATATCCAAGGCCCGGGCGTGGTCCGGCACCTCTGGTTCACAGTGCTGGCCGAGGCGCATCGTTGGCTTGCCTTCCGCGTCTACTACGACGGACAAGCCCACCCCTCCATCGAAGTCCCGCTCGGCGATTTCTTCGCCAATGGCATCGACGGCAACGCCCTCGTTTCGTCGATCCCGGTCGCGGTCAACCCCAAGGGAGGCATGAACTCGTACTGGCCGATGCCCTTCCGCGAGTCGATCCGCATCGAAGTCACCAACGACGGCCCGCGCAAGATCGACGAGCTGTTCTACCAGATCGACTACTCGCTGGAGGGCGTCGCCGCGGACGCAGCGTACCTGCACGCCTCGTGGCGACGTGGCACGACGAGCCGCGCGTACCCCGAGCACGTGATCCTGGACAGCGTCACAGGGCGCGGGCATTACGTCGGCACCTACCTCGTATGGAGCCAGTTGAGCAGAGGCTGGTGGGGCGAAGGAGAACTCAAGTTCTTCATCGACGACGACCCGGCGGACGCGCCCACCATCTGCGGCACGGGAACCGAGGACTACTTCGGCGGCGCGTGGGGCTTTGTCATGGACCACGCCAGAGACCTGCGCCCGACGACCTACTCCACGCCCTTCCTCGGCTACCCGCAAGCCGTGTACGAAGCGACGCCCAAATCCGGCCCCCGTGCGCCCCAGCACGGGCTGTACCGCTGGCATATCCCAGACCCCATCCGATTCGAGAGGCATCTTCGCGTCACGGTTCAGGCCCTGGGATGGTTCCCCGACGGCAAGTACCAGCCGCTCGCGGACGACATCGCAAGCGTCGCGTTCTGGTACCAATCGCTGCCCGGCGCAAAGTTCCCGACCTTTCCGTCGATCCAGGAGCGTTATCCCCGCTAGCGCCAAGCACCGCCCTGGGGTTCGGGGATCTGTGATATCTTGATCGGCATGCCGCGCCCTTCGCGCAACGCCTACGCCTTCATCGCCGTACCCCTCGCGGTCCTGTTCCTCTTCACGCTGCTGCCAACGGTCGCGGGCGTTGTGCTCAGTTTCTTTTCGTGGGGCGGGACCGGCACTCCTCGGTTCATGGGATTCGAGAACTTCGCGAACCTCTCCCGCGACTCGAAGTTCTTGCCGGCCTTGGTCAATACGGTTGTCTTCGTGCTCTTGAGCGTTCCGCTCTCGGTGGTTGCTGGCCTTGCGCTGGCGGTCCTGGTCAACGCCCAGTGGTTCCGCGGGCGCGCGATCGTTCGGATCGCGCTTTTTCTGCCGACGGTTGTTTCGATCGTCGCGATCGGATTCGCGTGGCGATGGGTGCTCGATGATCGCGGCGGGTTCCTGCCCAACGTTCTCCGAGCCGTTCATGTGAACCCGCCCGATTTTCTTCAAGGCGGGCCGATCGTTTCGATCGGAGGTTTGAACATTCTCGCCTGGCCCATGCTGTCGATCATCGCGGTCCAGGTCTGGCGCACGGCCGGGTTCTGCATGATCCTTTACCTGGCCGCACTGCAGAGCGTCCACCATTCTCTGTACGAGGCGGCGGAGCTCGACGGCGCATCACGCTGGGCCTCGCTCCGGCACGTCACGCTTCCGGGGATCGCCCCGACCACCGCGTTCCTAGTGGTCACCGGTGTCATCGGCGCTCTCCAGGCCTTTGACGTGGTGTGGGCGATGACGGGAACCGCGGAATCTCGCAGTACGGACCTGCTGAATCTCCGAGTTTTCCGCGAGTTCCAGCAGAGCAGGTTCGGGCACGCGGCCGCGATCGGGGTGGTGATCTTCGGACTCACCGCCCTCGCCACGATCGCGCACACGATGCCGATCAAGCGGAGGGCCGCGTGAGCGCTCGGCGTCCACCGCTCGCCCTCGCGGCCGCCGCGCACGTACTCGTGTACGCGACGGCCGCGACGATGCTGATGCCGTTTGTCTGGATGCTCTCGACCGCGCTCAAGTCCGAGCAGGAAGCCATGAACGGGGTACTGAGGCTTTTCCCGATCGTCTGGCGGTTCGACAACTTCTCTCAGGCCGCACGCGCCGCCCACCTCGACCGTTTCTACTTGAACAGCGCACTAACCGCGACCCTGACCACCGTCCTCGCGGGCGCGTACAACACGCTGGCGGGCTTCGCGTTCGCCAAGATGCGCTTCCGAGGCCAGCAATTGCTCCTCCGAGCGGTCGTCGCCACGATGATGCTCCCGACGACCGTGTACTTCCTGTTTTCGTATCTCCTCTGTGCGCGGCTGGGGATGATCGACAATATCCAATCGCTCGTGATCCCCTTCCTGGCCAGCGGGTTTGGGATTGTTTACATGAAACAAGCGATCGAGAGCGTCCCCGAATCCCTGCTCGAAGCGGGGCGACTCGACGGCATGAACGACCTCGACCTCTGCTGGACGCTCGTGCGCCCGACGGTGTGGCCGTCCATCGCGGCCTTGGCGATCATCACCTTCATCAACTCGTGGAACTCGTTCTTCTGGCCGCTCGTCGCCGTGGACAGCGATCGGATGAAAACGCTGCCGCTCGCAGTCGCCGAGCTCGCCGCGGGGCAGTACGTGCAGAGCTGGCCCGTCCGCATGGCCGCCGCCGTCCTGCTGACGGTGCCCATGATCGTCGTCTTCGTCTGCTTCCAGCGCGCGTTCGTGCGCGGGATGTCGTTCTCCGGGGTGAACGAGTAACTCATCACTCGTGAGGCTTGATCGCGAACACGGATGCGCAGCGCCACACTCTTCATTCTCGTTCTCGCCGTGCTCACCCTCACGGTCACGCTCTGGCCCGGGCATGAGGCGCTGGCCGGAAGACGCACGCTCCGCTTCACGGTCTGGGGGATGCCCTTCGAGGACCGGCTCTTTGAGGACATCTACGCACGCGGCTGGGAGCGGCTCCGCCCCGACATCGCCGTGGATTACGGGCGCTTCAACGACGTGAGGACGAAGTACAACGCCTGGGCCGCGCGTGGCACCGGCGCTGACGTGATGCGGATGGAGATCACCTGGTACCACGACTTTGCCCAGCGGGGAATTCTCGAGCCGCTCAACAAGTACATCCGAGACCCCGCCCGCGGGCTGACCGACGAGCAGCTCGCCAACGTGCCGCCGCACCTCATGGAACTGCTGTCTCGGGGCGGCAAAATCTACGCACTGCCGCAGGACAACGCGCAGTTCGGGCTCTTCTACAACAAGGATCTCTTCGACCAGCACAACCGCGAGCACCCGGACGATCGGGTGGAGTACCCAACCGCCCGATGGGGCTGGCCGGAACTTCGGCACGCCGCACGCGCCCTCACTCGCCGCGATGCTGGCGGGGGCATGACTCAGGGCGGGTTCGATGTCGCCGTCTGGTCCTGGCCGTTCCTCACGTTGCTCGCGCAGGCGGGAGGGCAGATCTGGTCTGATGACGGCCGAGAGTGTCTTGTGAACTCGGCCGCCGGTGTCGAAGCACTCGACTTCCTCCGCGCGATGCAACGCGAGGACCGCTCTTTCGAGCCGAGCCTTACCGGATACAAGGAAGGGGCCGGAGCTGACACCCTTTTCGCCGCCGGTCGCACCGCGATGCTGCTCGACGGATCGTGGCGTGTTCCCAACCTCGACCTCAACGCGCCCCAGCTCCGGTACGCCGTTGCGCCTCTTCCCCACGGCAAACGTGCGGCCGTCATCTCCGGGGCCGTGCTCTGGGCGATCTCCGCGCAGAGCAAGAACAAAGACGCGGCCTGGGACATGATCAAGTGGTTGCTCAACGATGAGCAGGCCGCCGCGTACTGGGATACTCTCCGCGTCGCGCCACCCGCGCATCTCGCCGTCGTGAACTCGCCCGCGTTCACGTCAACTCGCGGCGTACCACGCGATCCGCACGAGCCCTCGCAGGGGTTTGATGTGCCCCCCATGTCGCCCGACGATTTCGACGCCAAGGCGGCCTGGCTGCGGTTCGGGAACACCCCGGACCCCGCCACCGGCCGAGCACCGGCGTTCGTACACGCCCACCCCTTCGCCGCCGACCTTCAGGACGAAATCACGCGAATGCTCAACGAGTACCTTCGGCCCGGGAGCACGCTCAACTCTCAGGACGCCCTTGATCGAGTCGTCGCAAGCATCCATTCGCTGATGGCTCGCGGAGCGCGATAGAGCGCCCAACGAAGTGCGCGCTCACGCGGTGGGCATCGTCTATTCCGTCATGTACCTGCCCAGGAACTCGGGGCTCACTTCTTCCTCAACACTGCCGACCGCCAACCAGACCAGAACACGATCAAGGACGTACAAGCCCGCATCGTCGCCGTGGTCGAGCGTGCTCACGCAAAGCACTCCCGCGCCGACACGCGCGGCGAACAGCAGGTCAAAGACCTTGGGCCTTCCCGAATCGTGCGTCGCGTAGAACCTGATCATCGATCTCACGTTTCCCGAGATCCCCATCTCCTCCGTCGGCACGGCCCGATGGTACTTCCGCGTCAGATCGTGATGGAGCAAGTCCACGATCCACTCCGAGTCTCCAGCCCCGAACGGGCCGCCGCTCTCCGCGACCCATGGCACCCCGGACCACTGCATCAACGTCCGTGCGTCCAGTCCGCCCGCGCACTTTGACGCAAGCAAGAGAACCCGACCCCCTCGTGCGAGGTACTCAACGACGCCGTGCGTCAGACGGTGCGTTACGACGATTTGTGCCGTGCTCGTCCCAAGCTCACGTTCGATAGGGAGGTTGGGAAACAGTTCGCCGACATCGGGATTTCTTGGATGCCACGTCTCCACGGGGAGCCCCCAACCCGAGGAGTAGCACCGCTCCTCAAAGTCCAGAGCCAACTCGGCAGCCGACATCGCACGCGCCCCGTCACTCACCGCGCCCACGAGACGCCCGGGGCGACTCGGAAAGACCCAGATGCTCCAATTGTTCTCGATCGTGCCGCCGGCCGATGATCGAACCGCCAAGCGCGTCGGCGCGGCCACGTCCGGGAGCGCCAGGGCGAACGCGCTCCGTCCGATCTCGCCTCGCCCTGCTCGGCACTCGTTTCGCGTGACCAGGGTCGACCCAATGGCCACTACGACCTCGCCGACGAACTCTCGCTCCGAGAAGTTTGAGAGCAGAACGGCGCCGTCGATTGTCCGCCCGCCCACGAAGCTCTGTCTCATATCCGGGGTTTCCAGAAGCAACACGGCATCGCTGAGAAACGGCCTCAGCTCCGATTCCGAGTATCGCCACCGGTCCAGGTCATCCATGAACCCGCACCGGCAGGCGGGCACGTCCCGGACGTGATTCATAATCCAACCCGCGGTGCCGGGGTCCATCCGCAGAACCTCGCAGTGGAACTTCCGCAGGTTCAGATTGTGCTGGTGCGCCTGACGCCGGAATCGTTCCAGGGCTGCCCCGCCGTGCATAGATTCAATATCCCGCTCCACGAACGCGCACTCTTGAAGACCTCGCGACACCCACCAGGGCGACGCGCGGGGAGAATTGCCCGATGGCCCCGCGAGCCGCGCGTCCTGACTTCCCAAGTCGCTCAACGCGGTTCGAACGTCCGGCCATGCGTTCGAGATGACCGTCTCGCCCATGATAAACGGCTTGTCCGGTTGTGCGAGCCGACCGATCGCGGCCCGCACGTCCTTGACGTACCGCACCCAGCGCCCCGAATTGTCATACGTGTGCTCGTCGTAGAGGTCCGTCTGGTCCGGCGGGGTCCACGCGAAGAACGCGGTCTGAACCTGCTTGAGCGCATGGGGCAAGTGATGCCCGGCCCGCCCCCACCACCACGCCGCGAGCGCCGGGTCGAATGCCTCGTGCTCGCACGACCCGCTCACGATCACGACCGAAGGATGGTTGCGATCGCGACGGAAGAACGCCTCGTACAGCCGCTTGTACTCCGCGTGGAACTCCGCTCCCATGCGGCTCTTCCACACCGGGTGCTCCTGCCAGATCAGCATCCCCGTCTCGTCCGCGATGTCGTAGAAATACTCGGGCATGTAGACCAGGCAGACGCACACGCAGTTGAACCCGCGCGAGCGCAACTGCCTGAACTGCTCGCGCACCTCGTCCCGGGCGGGCATCGGCGCGATGTGTCGCGGTTCGTGCCCCCAGTGCAACACGCCGCGGATAAGCGTGGGCGTTCCGTTCAAAAGAATCTGTCGGCGGCGAGCACCCCCGGTGTTCACGCCTCGAAAACCGAACCGCGCCGAACACTCGTCCGTCGTCGTGCCGTCGAGCATCCCGTCGATTCCGAGCCTGAGCGCGAGCGACCCAAGCGTCGGGGAGCTTGGCGACCAAAGCGCAGGATTCCCCTCGCAGTGCCGTTCATAGCTGACGCTCACGGTTCGCTGCCCGGGCTTGATTTCCGCGACCTTCTCTCCGCCGGCCCACAGATCTCCGCCCCCGGGAGCCGCGTAGGGGATCTCCGCTTCTACCGTGACTCGACCCTTCGCGTCGTGCGGGTGCAACTCAATCGCGACATCCACTGTCCCGCGGTCGGGGTTCGCAACGACATGAACCCCACCAGGAACGAACGCCAGCGGCCCGGTCTTTCGGACGGAGACCTCACCCCAGATCCCCGCGTGCTGCACGCTCAGCACGTCGTGGAACCCTTTGGTGATGTGCCCGTTCTCGGTGACGCACCCCTTCGCGGGCCGAGGGGCGTGCCACTGGTCCACGCGCACGAACAACTCAGCGTCGTCGTTCATCGCCCGCAACGCCTCGGTGATCTCGAACTCGAACGGCACAAAGTCACCGACGTGCCTCCCCACCTCACGACCGTTCACGAACGCACGGCATTCCGTCGCGACCGCCTCGAACCGAAGCCACACGCGCCGGTCGTCCGCTCGCCAATCCGCGCTCAGCGCGGGCATCGTCTTGCGATACCACGCAACCCCGTTCGCTTCCGCGCCCAGCACGCTCTGCCAGGCCGACGGCACGCCGATTTCAACCCAACCCTCGCGCGGCGGGCGCTCCCACCACCGCTCCGCCAACCCCTGCGCGAGCGGGTCGTGACGGATCAACCAAGGCCCGGAGAGCACGATCTTCGCCGTCACTCCGCACCCCCGAACCCGAATTGATCCGCGCACCCAGACAGCCGCCTGCCCGAGCCCCGCACACCAAAGCCGTACGGCACTGAGTCAGATCGAGGGCCAGCGTCCGCCGTGCGGAGTTCTCCGGCTGATGCGATGCATGGCCTCGGCGTACGCGAATCACCCATGACGAGCTCCCCCTGTCCATCGCACAGCTTATCGAAAATCGTGCGAGTGCTTCGAGCATGATCGCGCGGTCGCTTCCGGTTGGCATGTCGATCCCCAAACGTTCCCTCTTCCAGCCGCCACGCGTCGCCAACCAACGCTCGCCCGCGCACGTCTGAGTTTCGCTATTCTCCCACAATGAGCCCGCCCTCCGGTGTCCATCCCAACCCGAAACCTCACGCAAAGTGGAAATCTCTTCTGGCCGCCTGGCTGGGGTGGGCCTTCGACGGGCTCGACGGGTATCTCTACGTCATGGTCGCGTTCCCGTTCGTCTCTCAGCTCGTCGCCAATGAGCACGGGCTGAGTGTCCCCGAGGTCAACGCTTCCGCCGCCCTCACCGCCGAAGTCGGGCAGAAAGCAACCATCATCCAGGCCGTGTTCCTGCTGGGTTGGGCCATCGGCGGCGCGGTCTTCGGTCGGCTCGGGGACCGACTCGGGCGATCGCGCACGCTCACCCTCACGATCCTCACCTACGCCTGCTTCACCGGGCTCGCGTTCTTCGCCACACGCTGGTGGCACCTGCTGATCTTCCGTTTCCTGGCATCGCTGGGTATCGGCGGCGAATGGGCCGCGGGCTCGGCGCTCGTCAGCGAAACACTCCACAGCAAGCACCGAGCCTGGGCGAGCGCGACGCTCCAGACCGGGTACATCTCCGGGTGCATCGCCGCGGCGCTCACCAGCGGTGCCATGTCGCACCTCGACCCCAAGTGGGTCTTCGTGGTTGGCGTGCTCCCCGCGGTCATCACACTCTGGATACGCCGGGCCGTGCCGGAATCGCACGAGTGGAAGTCCGCGGCCCAGGACGCCCCCCCGCCCCGCGTCGCCGAACTCTTCGCTCCCAAACTTCGCCGCACGACGATCCTGCTGCTGATCCACATCTCCATCGCGCTCACGACGGTCTGGGCTTTCTTGTTCTTCACGCCGCAGATGGTCAAGAAACTCCCCGAGGCCGCGTCGATGTCCGCTGCCGAGATCGAACAGCTCAAGACCCGCGTCACGGTGACATACCTGGTCGTCAACATCGCCGCAAACTTCGCCGCGACGTACCTCGCCAAGCTCGTCGGGTACCGCGTCGCGTTCTTTGTCATGATGCTCGGTGCCATCATCTCCGGCTGGTTCGGGCTGCGCACGCCCCCCACGCTCGAGAACATCTACTGGGTCACCTCGCTCGTCGGTTTCTTCGGGCTGGGTCTTTTCGGGCTCTTCCCGATGTACGTCCCCCCGCTCTTCCCCACCTTGCTCCGCACCCTCGGCTCGGGGTTCACCTACAACTCCGGCCGCATCGTCGCCGCCGTCGGAACGCTCTTCACCGGCACGCTCGCCGCCAACGCCGGGGGACCGTCCGGCGCAGTGCTTTGGTCGGGCGTTCTTTACATCCCCGGTTTGCTCATCTGCCTCATGCTCCCCGAGCCTCCCCACACGGACGACCAACCCGAAGTTCCAGCCGAACCCAAGTAGTGGACGGAACCAGGCCCGAACGCATCGAGAGCTCCCAACAAAAGGAGCGGGCCCCGCGGCCCGCTCTTTCAGTGTTCATTCAAGAGAACGATCCCTTGATCACTTCTCCGGCGTCGGCGCGGGCAGCGTGCGGATCTTGATGTTGCGGAACATCACCTCGCCGCCGTGCGTCTGCAACCCGATGTGCCCCTTGCTGTTCTTCGCGAACGCCGGGTAGTCCTTCCACTTGCTCCCGGCCACAAGCTTCTTGAACTCCGGGCTTTGGTACTCGAACTCCAGCACCTTGAGCCCGTTGAACCAGTGCTCCACATGCATCCCTTTCTTGACGATGCGGAACGTGTTCCACTCCCCCACCGGCTTGCTCATGTCCTTGGACGTTGCGATCATGTCGTAGAGCGCGCCCGCCGAGTTCTTCGTGTTCTTCCCATCGTGGTAGGCGGTGTTGTCGAGGATCTGCATCTCCGGTCCGGTCTCCCAGGCCTCGTTGAAGTTCTCTTCGCTGCACAGATAAATCACGCCGCTGTTGGCCTTGGGTGTCACCTTCCAGTCGATCGTGAACTCGAACTGCTCGTACTCGTCCTTGGTGATGATGTCGCCGCCCGCGCCGTCGATGGCAGTATGGAGCACGCCATCGGCGCTCACCGTCCACCCCTTCTCCGGGAACTTCGCCTGCTTGAATCCGCGGAAGTTGTCCGTGGACTTCCCGTCAAAGAGCAGCGTCCATCCCGCAGCCTTCTCCGCCGCCGTCAGCGTGTTGGCGGGTGGCTCCTTCGCCGCCGACCCCGCCGGCGGCTGGGCCGCGGCCTGCGCAACCTTCGTGCCCTCGGCCCAGACGGCCGGGAGCGTCACCGCGCCCGTCGCCGCCCACTCTGTGCCGCGCGTCAAGAGCACCTTGAACTGAGGGTCGTTGATCGACGGCTTGGTCTCCTCCGCCTTCGTCCAGACATGCCCCAGCGGCGTGTGAAAAACGCGGCCCTTGCCGTAGCTGCTCACGAGGGCCATCGGCTCTTCCTTGCCCGTCCCGCCGCTCTCTGTCGAGGACATCGCCGTCGCCAGCACCGTGAACTCCGCGTGCTGCGTGTTCACCAGTTTGTGATAAAGCTCGTCGGGGTGCGATTTCATGCTCGCCAGCCCCTTGATGATCGGGTGCTCGGCCGCGGGCCCCGAACTCGCATAATTCACATCGAACGGATGGAACTTGCCGTGCCCCGTCGTGTCCTTGACCCACACCAGCCCCACCATTTTCTCGTACTCGCTCCATCCGATGAACGAGTTGTTCGAGGCGTGGACACACACCACGCCCGTCCCCCCGGACACGGCGCTCAGGAAGTTCTTCTCCGCCACGTCGCCCCAGCGGTCCCCGTTGTAATCCAGGAAAAAGACCTGGTACGGTTTGATTGCCGCCGCGTCCGCCAGCGTCGTGCCGGGTGTGGTCGTCACATCCACTTTGAACCGCCCCGTGGCCTCGAGCGTCTGCGTGTGAACCCGGCTCGTGTAGTTCCAGTCGTGGTTCTGCTGCCCCGTGATGAGCAACACGCGGATCGGTTCCGGCCCCGCGTCCACCGCGGAATCGGCATCCCGTCCCCCGGCCGATCCCAAGGCCGCCGTCGAGACGAACAGCGCACACCCCGCCAACAGCACGCTCAGACATGATTTCAGCGCGATCATCGAAACCTCCTGCCGAGAACTTCGGCACGGAGATCCTATCAGACTACCGGTTCG
Source organism: Phycisphaerales bacterium (assembly GCA_044221955.1). GTDB lineage: Bacteria > Planctomycetota > Phycisphaerae > Phycisphaerales > UBA1924 > CAZCPB01. Next base: position 55,042 of record JBGAOD010000006.1, read on the forward strand.
CCCGCGTCCAGCCGATCGGTTCAAGAACCTTCATCCACCGCTTCCGTTCCCCACGGAAAAGCGCGGTGTGCTCGGGCTTGGCACCCGCCGCCTCCGCATGCCACCACCAGCACAGCTCGATCGGTGCGTCCATGTCCATCACCAGGTCCGCGACCTGCGCATCGCTGAAATCCGCATAGGCCGGCTCGATCGTCACCGGCACCGCCCCGCTCTCCCCAAGGTCGATCGACACCAGCCGCGACACGAGCAACGCCCGGTCCACCGCCTGCGAGACCAGGCCGAGCACGATCTCCGCGCCGAGCGAAAACTGGATCGGCCAGAGCGCCGTCTCGCACCCCGTTCGTCCCGCCTCGAACCCCGCAGCCAGCAGCATCCGGGAAGTATCCTCGCCAAGCATCAACTGCGCAGCCGACTCCTCAGCGCGATCTCCCTCCGGCAAGCCCGGCACCCTCTCAGGGCTCCCATCGATCTCCGTTGTGCCACGCACCAATCGCAACCCAAGAAACTCGCACATCCGCTCCACCGCCCGCAGCCTCGCCGCGCCCGTTGGACCAACGAACACCGGCGTCCAGACCACCGGAAACGCCTCTTCCGGCAATTGAGATTTCAGCGTCCGACCGTCCGCCGCGCCCAGCCCCGCCGACGCCCCCACACGCGACAACGACGCCTCCACAGCCGCCACGCACGCGAGCGCCGTGGTCACGCCGCCGTCCGCAATCACCATCGTTCGAGAGTTCGACATGTCGAGTTCTATCGACCGTTCACGCCGCACGGGTCCAGTCACGCGACCACCAACCATCACCCTCACTCGTGCCCTCTCCCGCCCCCTCGCCGACCTCCCGCACGCGCCTCCACTCAACTCCCGCCCGTCACCAGCTTCTTCGCGTCCGCCTTGAGCTTGGCGAGGTCCTCCGCCCGCACGTACATCATGTGCCCCGAGCGGTAATAGGTTTGCGTCACATGCCCGCGCAGCTCCGCCGGCAACCCGAGGTGCGCCACCGTGTAATCCGTCGCCCCGAAGGGCGTCGCCAGATCAAAGTACCCGGCCGCGAACAGCACTTTCAGCGACGGGTTCTGCACCATCGCCTGCCGCAACGAGTCCGACACGTTCGCGTACCTGTTCACCGCCGGTTGGAAGCTCCACGGCTGAACCTTGCCCGTCAAAATCTCGTAGTTCTGATCGCTCTCAAACTTGAGTTCGCCGCGCAGGTACATGTTCAACCCAGCGGTGTACACCCCTTGAATCGCCGCGTAACTCGGGTCCTGCCCCGCGTAGCCCAGCGACCACCCGTCCCCGCCGTTGCCGTCACCCACCTCTCGCGAAGGGGCCGAATACCGGCTATCAAGCCGCCCCACCACCACCCCCCGCTCGCGCAACAACTCGCGGCAGAACTGCGCCTGCGTCACGCGCAGTTCATGCCGCAGCGCAAACTCCCTCGAAACCCCCATGTACCGCGACATCTTGGCCGCGATCGCACCTCGCTCCGCCTCCGAGAGCCGGTCCCCCTTGGAGAGCGCCACCATGTACTCCCCAGACGCCCAACTCTGCGCTTCGGTAACGGCCCGAACGAGATCTCCCTGCAACTCACCGTCAAGCTTCTTGTGGTGCCACGCCGTCGCGGTGTACGTCGGCAGGTACAGCCAATACGGCAAGTCGTTCCCTACGTCCGCCTCCAACGTCTGAAAGTTCAGCACCGGCGAGACCAGCACGATCCCGTTGAGATACATCCCGAGCTGCCCCTGGAGGTACGCCGCCAACCCCGCCGCCCGCGTGGTGCCGTAGCTCTCACCGACCAGAAACTTCGGCGAAGCCCACCGCTGGTACCGCGTGCAGTAGAGCCGGATGAAGTTCCCCACCGCGCCAACATCCTCATTGAGCCCGTGAAACTGCCCGGCGTTCTCGCCCTCCGCGGGCCTGCTGTACCCCGTGCTCACCGGATCGATGAACACCAAATCACTCACGTCCAGCCACGAGTGCTCGTTGGGCACAACCTTTGCCGGTGGCGGCAGCGCCTCGCCCTCGGGACCCATCTCAACTCGCTTCGGCCCGATCGCGCCCATGTGCAGCCACACGCTCGACGAGCCCGGCCCGCCGTTGAACGCGAACATGATCGGGCGCTGCGCCGGTTCCTGGTCCGCCCTCTCATACGCCACGAAGAAAACCTGCGCCTTGGTCTTCCCCCCATCATCCAACAACGGCAGCATCCCCGCCGTGGCCGTGTACTTGATCGAATGACCCTCGATCGTCGTTTCGTGCGACGTGATCTTGAACTCAGGAACAACCGATTTCTTGTCCTCAACCTTCGCCGCGCCATCCGCCGGCGGCGCCGCCGTGCTCCCGCCGACCTGCCCCGGCCACGCCGCGTGCAACGGGACCGAGAGCATCGTCCACAACGCAATCGAACCGGCCGTCTTCATCTTCATCGACTCGTTCTCCATGTCCGATCCCCTCGTCGGGACTCTCACCGGGCCATTCCCGGTCTAATCCAAAGCACTTCCCATCCTCGTGGCACAGGCGTCCCGCCTGAGCCTACCTCTTCTGCTTCTCTGCTTCTCCGCACTTGAGCGAACTCCTGGGCAGCCTCAGTGTACCGATCCACCCTCTCAACGATGCAGCCCGCCAAGCCCATCGGCTAAGATCCTGGCGTGTCAATCCACGACCTCATCCAACCCCTGATCGAACCGCTGCGATCCGCCCGCCGCGTCGTCGTCCTCACCGGCGCGGGCGTCAGCGCCGAGAGCGGCATTCCCACCTTCCGCGACGCGATGGAAGGCCTGTGGGCCAAGTACGATCCCTCCCAACTCGCCACACCGCAAGCCTTCAAGAACGACCCCGGCACCGTCACCCGCTGGTACGACGAACGCCGCCGCCGCTGCGCGACATGCTCGCCCAACCCCGGACACCTCGCGCTCGTCAGGATCCAGAACGCGATCGAATCACGCAGCGAAAGCAACGAAACCGACGGCGACGAGCCCGCCTCTTTCACGCTCATCACGCAGAACGTCGACCGCCTCCATCAACGCGCCGGCAGCCGAAACGTCATCGAACTCCACGGCTCGCTCAACGTCTGGCGCTGCACGGCCACCGATCAAGAGTTCGAGCCCGGTCCCGAACCGTTCACACAATTCCCGCAACCCTCACCCTTCGACCCGACCGCGATCCTCCGCCCCGGCGTCGTCTGGTTCGGCGAGCAACTCCCCGAAGCCGCGCTCGCCGCAGCCCACCACGCGATTGAGGCCAGCGACCTCTTCATCTCGATCGGCACCAGCGCGGTCGTCCAGCCCGCCGCGAGCTTTGTCCACATCGCCGCCAAGTCCGGGGCCGTCACCGCCGAGATCAACCGCGACCCCACCGCCATCTCGCGCTGGGTCAACTGGTCCATCCCGGCCAAGGCCGGCGAAGCTCTCCCCGCGCTCGCCGACGAAGCCTTCGGCTCGTGATTCGGTTCCTGCCTTGGCCTTCGGGTACCCCGACGCTCCGCGTGGGCTACCTCCTCTCTTTCATCTCTACCCATCCCTCCGCAGGATCTGAATCTCTCTCTCAATCACAACCCCCTCAGACTCTTCCCCAACCCCTCCCCATCCGCTGAATCCCCGCACAGCGTGACCTCGATCCCCATCGCCGCCGCCATCGCCGCCTTGGCCGCGAGCGCCCGATCCGCGGTCTCCGCGTCCGGCCCGTACACCACCTGGATGTGATTCGACTGATGCTTCGCCATCATCTGATCGCGCGAGACCCCATAGAACACCGTGTGCATAATCGGCCACTGCGAAGTCGTCGCCTCCCAGCGCCGCCGCGTCTCGCTCTTCGGCAGCTCGATCGCCTTGCACCTGCCCAGGTCCATCTTCAACCGCTCGCGCCCCTTCGAGTCCGGCTCCACGTACACCCGCGACCACACGACCTCGCCCGGCTTCGATACGCCTTTGATCGTCCCGCCGCCCAGCCGAAAATACATCGCCGGCTGCCGCTCGCTCGTCGCGCCCTTGTACCCGCCAATCAAGTGCGACGGCGGCACCGCCCCCGAGATCTCCAGCACCCACACATATTCCTTCGTCGTCCCCGATCGGTCCTCATCGCCCCACCGCAGGTCGTGCAGCGTGTTGTCAGGCGCGAGCCCCATCGCCGACCACACCCGCTGCGTGATGATCCCGTCCAGCCCGGCGCACTCGTCCACCTCGTTGAAATGCGTGATCGGCAGGCCCGCACGAATCACCTTGCCCGCACGCGGCCCACTCACCGCAACCACCGGCGGCCGATCCGAACAATTGAGCAACCCCTCCGCCAGATCGCTGGCCGCGCAGAGGTCCTTCAGCCCCTGCTGGTACTGAATCCCGATCGCATCGCACCCGAAGTGGTCCGCCAGACGCGTTGCCGCGATGTACATCGCGCACTGCTCCAACAGTTGCTTCTCCGTCAGATCCGTCGCGTCGTCCTTTCCGGTGAGAAACTTCATCCCCTTACCACGCAACCACGCGAGCGTCGCCGCCGACTCCTTGCTGGGCACCTCTCTCATCGCCGCGTACAGCGCCGACTGACTCAACCGTTCCTTGAACACGCCCACGGCGTGCAGCGGCGCATCCGGGACGATCGCGTTGTACATCCCCATGCATCCCTCATCGAATACGCCCATGATCGCAGGCCTGCGCTTCAGGTCCGCCGCGAGCGCTTCTCCCAGCTCCCGCTCGCGCTTGGGGAGGTCCCGAGCGTGCAGCGGCCGAGCGTGCTTCAGATCGTGCTTGACAACTCCCCCACGCCCGCCATCACTCGCCGCGGCGTGCAGCCATTTCTTGAGCTTGGCGCGGAATTCGGCGTTCTTGAAATCCTCCGCCCACAGCATCGAATACTGAACCCCAGCCTTCGTGAGCGATCCGCGCAGGTTCAACACCCCCACCAGCCCCGGCCACTGCCCCGACCAGTTCGCCAGCAGCAAAATCGGCCCGCGATGACGGCACAGCCCCATCAGCACATGGTGCAGTACTGCCACACCGCCTCGGCCACCACAAGCGGCGCGTCGGGGTGGATCCCCTCGAACACCGCACGCCCGAGCGCCTGCGAATCAATGAACCCGTGCGCACGCTTGCCGCGTTGCTCGCCCGGGATCTCCGCTCGATTCAGCTTCCACCCCAGCGATGCGAACGCCCTCCCCGCCTCACGCTCCAGCGCCTGCTGCGCCGGCCAACATACCGCGTTGGCGCTCTCCCTCGAGTCGCCCGACGCGATCAGCACGGCCGTCTTCGTCAACGGCTTCTTGGTCCGCGGCACGCTCGGAAACTCATACCCCTGCTTTGATCGCATCCTTCTCTCCCTTCCAATCACACGCCGCGTCCGGGCGTGCTGTCACAACAGATCGCCGCGGCACTATACCCAATGTCAATCCGCCACCGCCGCCGCTTCCGCGCTCGCCAGCCCTCGATACTCCGCGCCCGTGGAATGCAACACACTCTCGACCAGATCCAGCCGATCAAAAATGCCCGAGCCGCAATCGTCTCATCAAGCGAGTACCCACGGCCCCGAACCAGCAAACCGGCACAGCGTCAGATGCGGCCGGAAACTATCCGGGTCCGACCCCGGCCGCCAGGCGAGCCGCGACGCACGAGCCGACGATGGATCTCCAACAGCCCCGGCGGCATGTCGGTCTCCACCGCGATCAACCGAGCGACGCCACTTTCGGGCAGCGAGATCAGCTTCCTGGGTGTCAAGTCAAAGGATCCGACCCCGCTCACGGCACGCCGCACCGACTCCTCGATCCCCGGAAGCTCATCGCTGCGCGTGTCACCGATGAAAAGCACGGTGAGATGGACCTGACGTGAGGCCGTGATTCGGTGAGAAGGGAGATCCCGATCGGTGAGCAGCGAAAGCAAGCTCTCAACCGCGGGCATAGGCGGAGAGGCCGCGCAAAACACACGATGAGCACGGCCCGCCATACGCCCTCACGAAACACCGGTTGCCACTGCGCCATCAATAGTTCGGAGTCGGTGCCCTGAAATCATCCAGATTGATCGACTTGAAGTAGTCAATCGTCTTGATGAGACCTTCGCGCAGCGCAACTTTCGGCTCCCAACCGCCCAGGTGCTTCTTTGCCAAATCAATGATCGGCTGACGCTGCGTCGGGTCGTCCGACGGAAGCGGCCGATGCTCGATCTTCGACTTCGACCCCACCAGCTCGATCACCAACTCCGCCAACTGCTTGATCGTGAACTCCACCGGGTTCCCGAGATTCACCGGCCCCACGAACGAGTCCGGGCCGTTCATCATCCGGATGATCCCCTCGACCAGATCATCGCAGTAACAGAACGAGCGCGTCTGCATCCCGTCACCGAACAGCGTAATCGACTCGCCGGCCAGCGCCTGCCGAATGAAGTTCGATACCACGCGACCATCGAACGGGTGCATCCGAGGCCCATATGTATTGAAAATCCGAACCACGCGGATGTTCACGCGGTTGGACCGGTGGTAGTCAAAGAACAGCGTCTCGGCCGCCCGCTTCCCCTCGTCATAACACGCCCGCGTCCCGATCGGGTTCACGTTCCCGCGGTACGACTCCGGCTGCGGGTGGACCTCGGGGTCGCCGTACACCTCGCTTGTCGAAGCCTGCAGCACCTTCGCGCGGCACCGCTTGGCCATCCCGAGCACGTTGATCGCGCCCAGCACGCTCGTCTTCATCGTCTTGATCGGGTTGTACTGGTAGTGCCCCGGCGCGGCCGGGCACGCGAGGTTGTAGATCTCATCGACCTCCAACCAAATATCGTGCGTCACGTCGTGCCGGATCAGCTCAAAGTTCGGCCTGCCCAGCAGGTGCTGCACGTTGATCTTCTGGCTCGTGAAAAAATTGTCCAGACAGATCACGTCGTGCTTCTGCGCCACCAGACGATCGCAGATGTGGCTGCCCAGAAACCCCGCCCCGCCGGTGACCAAGATCCGCTTGCTCTTCATCAAAGACCCTTCTCAAACTTTCATTCTTCACAGTCTCGTGGCACAGGCGTCCCGCCTATGTCCTCTTCTTCCTCTACCCTCCCTAGTGGCACAGGCTTTCGACCTGTGTCCCACCTCGTCTACCTCTTCACCTCCGCCAGCATCCTCTTCGCGTACTCCGCGATCGCCTCCTCAGGCCTCCACGCTGGCGACCACCCCAGCCCCGCCTTCGTCTCCGACACATCCGCGCAGGTGTAATCCTGATAGAACGCTCGCACGCTCGCCGGCATCTCAAAGTACTCCGTCGGCCGCTCCGCCTCCGAGATCTTCAACCCCACCCGCAACGCCGCCACGATCTGATTGAAACTCGTCGTCACACCCGAACCAACGTTGTACACGCCGGGCTTCGGATCGCGCCGCGCCGCAGATTGCCCTCCGGCTCCGACACCCAACCCCGCCGCTGCCAGCGTACAACCGACCACGTCCTCAACATACACCTGGTCGCGCGCCTGCGATCCGTCCACAAACACCCGAGGTCGCTCCCCACGCAGCATCTGCTGCGCGAGTTGGAACACCATCGACGCCATCTTGCCCTTGCGTGACTCACCCGGCCCAAACACGTTGAAATACCGCAGTCCCACGATCCAGGGCGCCCCAGCTCCGGCCGCTGCGAAATCCCGCGCAACCCGCTCGTGGTTCTTCTCCATGATCCACTTCGAGAACCCGTACACATTGCTCGGCGAACCCGCCGCGCCCAACGGGAACGGCCTGCGCTCCCGCGCCTGCGGCGGCGTCCCGTACGTCGCGGCGCTCGACGCGTACACCAGCGGCACACCCCGCTCCGCGCACTCTCGCATGAGAGTCTCAGATTTCTGAGCGTTGACCAGCATCATCTCCGGCTCGTCCGCCACAGTTGTGTCCGTGATCGCCGCCTCGTGGAACACCGCCGCGGCCCGAGCCCCGCCATCAAGCCCGCCCAGCAGCCCACGCCACGCCACCTCCCAGAACGGCCGCGCAATCACTTCGCCCGAAAACGCCGGCAACCCCCGACGCGCAAACGCCTCCACCAGGTTCGCGAACGAGCCCGATCGAAAATCATCCACGACGATCAGCTCGCACGAAGGCTCACGCGCCGCCAAGGCTGCGCACAGGTTCGACCCCACGAACCCCGCACCGCCTGTCACGATGTACGTCTTGGTCTCTGCCATTCGCGGCGATTGTACGGCCCGCACACCACACGCACCGAACCACGCACCGACCTCCCCGCCGTCCCGACCTATCGCGCCCCGCGATCGTCGCCCGTCCCAGTTGTCGGACGCGAAGGGATCCGTAGCTTCATCCCGACCTTCAACTCGTCCGGGCTCCTGAGCACCGACCGATTGGACTCGTACAAAAACGTCCCCAATCCCGACGAGCCGTACAACTCCTGCGCGATCCGCGAGAGCGTGTCCCCCGGCTTCACCGTGTAAGTCTTGTCACCCGTATCGCCCCCCGACTCCTTAGGACTTCCCCCCTGCGATGCCACCACCGGTTCCGGCCTGGGCAGCGGTTTCCCTTGCACGTTCTTGGGGTCCTTGGGCACCCGAATCACCCGGCCCGCCTTCAACCGATTCGGGTCCATGAACGGGTTGGCGCGCCCTACTACCGCCGCGTGAGCCCTCGTGCCGTACACACGCTCGGAGATCGTCGCCAGCGTGTCCCCGGCCTTCACCGTGTACTCCACAAACTCCGGAGGTATCACCGCGATCGGCTTCCCGTCCGGCCCGACCGGGATCTCCGGAACGCGCGCCGGAGCCGTCTTCACGACCGATCCCCTCCCCACGCCCGAATCGCCCGCGGATTCACCCCCGCCTCCGGGCGATCCCCCGATTGCCCCACCGCGCTCACTCGGCTCAACAATTGTCGGATCTGGAGGAAAGTCGCCGCCCGCCGTATTGACCACCGCCGCCCCAGCGGCACCCCGCTTGCTGAAGGAAATCCGCCCCTCACCCGGCTCCCACAGCCAATACACACCGACCCACACGCCGGCGAGCAGCAGCAACGCGATCGAGAGTTTTCGCACGTTGTCGGACATGGCTTCCGACCATACTCATCGGGCTGAGCGCGACAGCAAATGCACGATTCCGACTCCACCCCGGACATTTTCCGAGCGCAACCTGGCGGCGCAGCATTCCGATCTGCCCTTCTCCGCGCCCCTCAGTGTCACTCCGCGGTGAACTCTTCCCGAACTCGCCTCACGCCGGCTTCAGCGCCCCGCTCGCCTCCAGCGCCGCCGCCTTGGCGTCCAGCTTCCGCGACCACACCAGCGGGGCCGCCACGGCGATCGACGAGTAGGTCCCGATCAGCACACCCAGCGTGAACGCGTACGCAAACCCGCGCACGCCCTCGCCGCCGAACACGTACAAAATCACCGTCGTGATCAGCGTCGTCCCCGACGTGATCAGCGTCCGGCTGATCGTCTGGTTGATCGAGTCGTTCACGATCTGCCCCGTTGCATACGGCGAGCGCCCACGGTTCTCGCGGATGCGGTCAAGAATAATCACCTTATCATTCAGCGAGAATCCCGCGATCATCAACAACGCCGCAACCATGTTCAGGTCAATCTTGAACGGCAGCAGCCCGATCACGCCCGCGAAGGCCTTGGTCGCCTCCGCGTCGTATACCAGCTGCGCGAGCGCCAGCAGCCCGAGCAGCGCGATGATGTCGTGGACCAGGGGCAGCGTCGCCGCCAGCGACCACCGGATCGTGCCGTAGCGGATCCAGATGTACAGGATCAGCAGCGACATGCTCACCGCCACCGACTGGAACGCCTTCACCTTGAACGTGTCCGCCACCGCCGGGCTGAACGATTCCACGCTCGCAAAGCTCGCCGCGTGGACCGTCGCCTCGCGCGCCAGTTTCCACTCACGCAGCGCCACGTTGCGGTCAAAGATCTGGTCGTTGTCGTAGAACGATTGCTCCGGGTCGTTCACCAGCACCACCGCCGTGGTCACCGCCTCGTTGGTCCCCGACAGCACCCGCACCTCACGCATCCGCTCCAGCGTGTCCGAGTACGTTGACGTCAAACGCTCGCGCTGCAGCCGCGAAGTCAGCGAATCGATCGACACCGGCGGTGTGATGTTCTCCAGCAGGATCGCGATCCCGCCCTGGTACTTCTTGACGTTCTCGCTCTTGCCCGCCGCCCCAACCGACTCGCTCAGCAGCGGCCCGATCACCCGGAACACCGGCGCACCCGCCAGCTCCTCCGCGTCACTCCCCCTATAAGCCAGCTCCGGCTCTGCCTCCACCTCGCCCGCGAACGCCGAGCGCACCGCCGACAGCACCGCCTTGGAATCCAACGCGATCGTCTTGATCTTGAACTTGGCGGACGTCACGCCGTCCTGGTCCGGGTTGATCGGAAGCACTTCCGCCGTCTTGAGCTGCGCGACCGCCAGCCCTCCCGTCTTGGGCACCTCCAGCGACCGGATCCGTTCTTCAACGTCCTTGCGCGTGAGTTTCTTGTCCTCGCCGCTCGCGTTCTTCCCGAGCTCCAGCGTCACCTGCGTGCCGCCGCGGAACTCCGTGTCGAACGCCTCCTGCCCGCGGTTGACCACCAGCCACAGGCTCGCCACCATCGTGACGATCGACGCCGTGATGAAGATCGGCCGCAGCTTCAGCCAGTCGATCCGAGGCTCCAGCACGCGCTGCAGCGCCGGCACCGCGATCGGCAGCATCGAAGCCTTCGTCCAGTGACCGAACCCCACCAGCAGGTCAAAGATCAACCGGCTGACCACGATCGCCGAGAACAGCGTCGCCACCACGCCGATCCCCAGCGTGATCGCAAACCCGCGGATCTCCTGAGTGCCCAGCGTGTTGAGCACGATGCAGATGATCAGGTGCGCCACGTTGGCGTCCACGATCGACGGCATCGCGCGCGAGAACCCAACCCGGACCGCGGTCTTCATGTCGTGCCCGCGCTTGAGCTCCTCACGCATGCGCTCGTAGATCAGCACGTTCGCATCGACCGCCTGCCCGAACGTCAGCACAATCCCCGCGATGCCCGGCAGCGTGAACGCCGCCTTGTTCAGCGCCATCGCGCCCAGGATCACCGTCCCCGTGAACATCAGCGCGATCACCGCCACCAGACCGCACCCAAAGTAGTACACCACCATGAACGCGCTCACCACCGCGAACGCGACCAAGCCGGTGTGCAGACCCTTGTCCAGGTTGTCCTTGCCCAGCTCGGGCCCCACAAAGTTGGTCGAGATCGGCTCGGGAGAGAGCTTCGCCTGCAACGACCCCGCCCCCAGCACCCGCACGATGTACCGGATCTCGTCGGGCGGGAAATCGCCCGTGATCTGCCCGGACTTCGAGATATTCCCCTGCAGCGTCGGCGCGGTGTACACCTCGTCGTCCAGCAGCACCGCCATCTCATCGCCCACATGCTCGCGCGTCAGGTTCCCCAGCAGCACCGCTCCGCGCGGGTCCATCTCAAACGCGATACTCGGGCGGCCCACCTGGTCGCGCGAGTCGTACGCCCGCGAGACCGACCAATCCCCGTCCGCCTCGGTCAGCCGCGTCGTCCGCGTGTCAAAGCACAGAACGTAATACTCCCCGTCGTATTCCGCCCCGATCAGCTTTCGCGACGCAAAGAAACCCACCGGGTCCGCGTCCAGCGCCTTCAACTGCTGTGTGTTGTTGTACCAGTTGCGAATCTGGTTCACCTTGAACCAGCGCACCTCGTTGGACTTGATGTTCTTGGGACCGCGCTCCGCGAGCTGCTGCCGCAGCCGCTGAACCTCCGTCGGATCCCAACCCGGCTTCACACCGATGCGGAAGTTCAGCACGCCCGCGCCGCGCAGCTGCTTCACAAGGTCCGACGGGTCGTCCATCGCCTTCCGCGACGACGCGTACTTCTTGTACGACGCCAGCACACGCTCCAGCGCCTCAACCGAGTCCGGGTGCTCGGCCTTCAGCCGCTCGATCGCCTTGGCCCGCGGGCTCTTGATCGAAATCTTCTCGCCCGTCTGCTCGTCCAGCAGCGCCCGCGACTCATCGCTCAACTGGATCACACGCTGCACTTCCGTCGAAGTCAGCCCCGACTTGGCAACCGCCGACCTCGCCTCCTCATACGCCGCCTCGAGCTCCGCCGCCTTCGCAATCAACGCGTCGAGCGCCGCCTTGTCCGCCCCCGCGAGCTTCCCCGCCTCATACTCGGCCCGCGCCACCTGCGCCTGGTCGTACTTGTCCGCCGCCGCCCTGAACTTCTCGATCCGCTTCGCGTCGCCGTTGACCAGCGACGAAATCTCGGCGTCGCGCTGCGCCGCGGGCAGCTTCACCGCGTCGTCGATCGAGCTCTCACGCAACGCGAACCGCCCCAACGTCGCGAGTTCCGCCTCGAACGCCCGCCGCAGCTCCTTGACCTCCGGCCCCGGCAGCGGCATCGAGATCTCGATCCGGTCCCTCCCCTGCGCAACGAACGAAATCTCCGCAAGACCGTCCGGGTCCACGCGGTTCTTGAGCACCTCGATCGTCTTCTGCAACACCTCCGCCGCGTTCTCCCCCGGCTTGATCGTCACCGAGTACAGCAGCGTCGCGCCGCCCGCCAGGTCCTTGCCCAGCTTCAGCTTCTGCGCCGGCGGCATGATCGACGAAATCATCACGATCATCACCGCGATGACCAGAGCGATCCTGAGATAAATCTTCCCCATCGTGGGCCAAACCTCTCTACTTGTCTTCTCTTTGCCTTCTCTAAATCAACTCTTCGCCGGGGCAGGTTTTCAACCTGCCCCTCCGCACCCGGTCCACTCAACCCCTCACACCGCCGCCTTCTCTCGCCCGTTCTTCACTTCCATCTCCGCCGACTCCAAGCCCTTCCCTTCCTTCAGCACCGTTGCCACCGACGACCGCGTCACGCGCACCTTGCCCTCTTCGAGCTTGAGCACCATGTCATCGTCGCGAATCTCCGCGATCGTCCCGATGATCCCGCCGATCGTCTGCACCTTGTCCCCACGCTTCATCGACGACATCAACTCCGCCCGCTTCTTCTTCTCCTTCCGACCCGTCAGCACCTGCATCACAATCATCAACCCCATGACGCCGACCATGAGGAACAGAAAGTTCCCGCTGAACGGGCTCGCAGGGGCCGAACCCGTGCTCGGCCCCACCGGAGCCCCCTGCGTCGCCGCCCCCGCCGGTGCCGCCGGCTGCGCCCCATCGGGCAGCCCCACCATGTTCGGGTTCGAGGGTGTCGCGCTCTGAAACGCCAGCGTCAACAACGGGGCATCGGGAGAAAAAAACGACATCGATTCGATGGTCATAGCGGTGTGTGCTTTCAAGGCCGTTTCAAGGCCGTGTGCGGAAGGAACGTTCCAAAACCAGGATCACAGAGACCGGACCTCAAGTCCGAGGAAGGCGCACCCCGCCTCACGCCGAGCCCCGGCCTCATCTTCCTCTTAGACGACGATCGAGGACGACCCCCGATCCAGACCCGGCGACGACAACAGCCCCGCCGCCGCCACCGGCCAGCGGTTCACCACGCCGAGCCAATCATCTTCCCGGATCGCACCACGGATGTCCAACATCAACCGCTGGAAGTGCCTCACATTATGCAAACTCACCAAGATCGGACCCAACATTTCCCCAACCATGAACAAATGTCGGATGTACCCACGGCTGAACGGCCTCCCATCAGGCGTCTTCCACCCGTAACTCCCCGGGCTGCACGCCTGGCAATCACACCCAGCATCAATCGGACCCTGGTCGGTCGCAAACTGGGCGTTCCGGAGCCGAACCTGACCCGTCGGTGTGAACGCGTTGGCGTTCCGGCCGTTCCGGGTTGGCAGCACGCAATCAAACATGTCAATCCCCGACCGCACGGCCGCCACGATGTCCCGCTCGTACCCCACCCCCATCAAATACCGCGGCTTGTCGCGCGGTAACAGCGGAGCCGTGTGTCGCACCACCGCGGCGATCGCCTCGAACGGTTCGCCGACCGCCACACCGCCGATCGCGTACCCGGGCAGCTCCACGCCGCACACTCGCTGGGCCGACCAGGTGCGCCGTTCCAGATCCGTTCCACCCTGCACGATGCCAAAGAGCGCCTGCTCGCGCGCGCTCGCGTGCCCCTTGGCGTGCTCGACCTTGCAGCGCTCGAGCCATCGCACCGTGCGCTCGTTGGCGACTTCCAACCGCTTGCCGTGGTCGTAGATCGTGTTCTTCCTGGTATCCCGTGCGGCCGCGGCCTTGAGACGATCCTGCGTGACCGTCCCCACACGCGGGTCCATCGACGGCGGACAATCATCCAGGGCCATCATGATGTCCGCGCCAAGCTCGTTCTGGATCCGCACCGCGTCCTCGGGCGCGAGGCGCACTTCCTTCCCGTCCACGATCGACTTGAACGTCACGCCGTCGTCGTCCACGCGGTTGGTGTCCGACAGCGAATAGGCCTGATACCCGCCCGAATCCGTCAAAATCGGCCCGGGCCAGTTCATGAAACGATGCACACCGCCCATCCCCGCGATCAGTTCCGAGCCGGGCCGGAGCATCAGGTGGTAGGTGTTGTTGAGCACGATCTGCGAACCAGTCTCGACCACGCTCTGCGGCAGCAGCCCCTTCACCGACCCGCGCGTGCCCACCGGCATGAACGCCGGCGTATCGAACGACCCGTGCGGCGTCGTCACCCGCCCGACCATGCATGGCTGACCGACGAGGATGCGAAAACTTCAAATTCAGCGGGGAGAAGCTCATGGCACCAATGACGATCGATTCCCAGGCGTTGGGTACCCCACGCTCCGCGTGGGTTCCTGATTTTCTTCCAGTTCACAGATCGAACGCCCGAACCCTTCCTGTGATTGGTACAGGGACATGGAGCGAGATCACCCGCGCCGCTGCGCTTCCGTCGCGTCCCGCAGCGTCGTCTTCTCACGCTCGCTCAAGCTCGCCAATCCCTGGTCGCGCACCTTCGCCAAGATCCGGTCCACCTCCGCCATCACCGCCGGACTCGGCCCCACAGGTGCTCGCGCCAGCGGGCGCGTCCCGCCAAGAACCCCGGCTCTCTTCTTGCCCTTGTTCGACTGGGGCTCCGAAGACGTCGAAAAATCGCTCAGCAGGTGCGAGTGCCGGATAAAGAAGTACTCCCGCGATCGCTCCACCGATGTGGAGCCGTACCGCCGCCTGGAAACGACCACCCAGAACACGTTGAACAACGCGATGGCGACGTACCCATACGCCAGCAACTTCCAGCCAGATCAGCACCGGGCGAAAGATCGGTTTCAACCACGGCGTTCGGGGCGATGTACGCACGCCAGGATCACCCTGAACACCCCCGCCGACGCTCCCACCTGGTCAGGTGTCCTGAATCCGTGAACAGCAGCCCGGGAATCATCGGCCAGTTCATACGCGAAGAACAGCCAGATAATCAGCACGCACATCAGCCCACCGTAAAATCCTGCTCACGAGATAGAACGCCGCGTACCGCCGCCCACCCAGGTGTTGCTCGACGATGCTCCCGAACATGTACAGCCCGAAGAACAGGGAACACGTGAGCCAATTCCAGCGTGGAGA
>JBGAOD010000135.1:0-9472 GCA_044221955.1 Phycisphaerales bacterium
ACCCGACGATCTGATCGAAGCTCTGGACGGACCTGATCTCGTCGCGGAGGAAGCGGTTCTGAGCCTGTAATCGAGCTTGTTCCTGCTCGAGCATCACCTTTTCCGTGATATCGAGGAACATCGTGCGGGTGTATGTGCCGCTGGGATCGGGGTTGGACCACCACTGAATCCAGAGCGGCTTTCCGTTGTCCTTGCGGCGCATTTCGAGCACGACCCCGCTGGTGTCAGTGCCGCGTCCGATTGCTTCAAAGGCCTCACGCATGCGTCGCTGGGCGTCCGGGGTGTCGGGCGCGAAGGTCTTCCCGTAGGTCGTCGGCACCTGTTCGGGAGTGATCCCAAGCTGGCGGATCGCGGCTCGGTTCGCCCGGATGAAGTGAGAGTCGAGCCCCTCGTGGACGTACGCGATCGGCGCTTCATCGAAGAGATCCCGGAAGCGTTCCTCGCTCTCGGCCAGCGCCTTCTCGAGCCGGATACGTCCGAGTTCCGACGCGGCCCGGGAGGCGAAAATCCGAAAGATCGTCAGGTTGCGCGGCACGGGCGGCATCGGACGCGTATCCATGACAAAGAGATGCCCGAGCACTTGATTGTCGGCTGTCAGCAGCGGCACGCCCAGGTAGCTCTCTGCGCCAAGGTCAACGAGCGGAAGATCCTTGGGGAACGCTTGTTGGAGCCCCATCGGGTGGTGGCTGAACTCGCCGCCAATCACACGCTCGCAAGGCGTGCCCGAGAGCGGCCACTCTACGTCTTCGGCGAAGCTATCGCCCGTCCAGAACGCTAAGGAACGCACGGTCGCGGTCTTGGGGAGGAACTCGGCGACGACCGCGTACTTGACCGAGAGAATCTCGGCAAGGCTCTTGGCCATCACTCGGAAGCACTCCGGCCCGGAGTGGCTGGCGATTCCATGGAGGAGCGCGTGGAGCGTCGAGTCTTCAGGAAGAAGTTCGGATGACGGCGCGAGATTCCCCGGTTGATCACTCATGCTTGAGCCACATTGGTGCGGATGCGTGTCAGCCACAGGGCGATCCTGCATTCCGCGAATGGTACACAAACAATGCGGCCCGTGGGCACGCACCCGCGCCACCACGCGAATCCGAACCAGAAACCCGGCATCTTACCCGACAGTGGCTCGGTTCTTCAGTGGTTGCAGACCGAGAACAGCATCGGCGGCGGATCAAGGTGCGAAGAGCACAAGGCTGAGCCGGGGCTCGGCCGGGGGGTCGGGTAGTTGCAAGGGAACACCATGGCGAACTTTCTAGATACCGGGACGACGGGGTTGGACGCGGGGTCCGCCCGGCAGACCCTCACAAAAATGAGCAGCGCGGCCATCCGCGATCTCCGCGCGGACCAACTCCCCGATGTCGTCATGCCTGCCTGCGAAGCTCGACCGATCCTCCGGGGGCAGACGGCGATCGTCACCGGTGCCTCGTCGGGCATCGGACGGGGAATCGCGAACGCCCTGTGCGCTGCCGGCGCGAACGTCGTCGTGAACTACATCGGTGCCGACGCACCCGCCGACGCTGTCGTTCATGAGGCCACACACTGCGGGTGCGCGCACCGAGGGAAGGCGATCGCCATCAAGGGCGATGTTTCCGATGAGAATCAGGTGCGTGAGATGTTCGCGCGGACCGTGGATGAGTTCGGAACGGTCGACATCCTGGTCAACAACGCGGGGTTGCAGCAGGATGCTGGCGAAAAGTCATTGATGTCAACCTTACCGGGCAATTTCTGTGCGCACGCGAGGCCGTGCGCGAGTTCAAGCGCCGCGGCGTGAAGCCAGAAGTGTCGTGCGCGGCCGGGAAGATCGTGTGCGTCTCCAGCGTCCACGAGGTGATCCCGTGGGCCGGGCACGTGAACTACGCGGCCAGCAAGGGCGGCGTCATGCTCATGATGAAGAGCATCGCGCAGGAGGTTGCGCCGTGGCGCATCCGCGTCAACAGCATCTGCCCCGGCGCGATCCGCACGCCGATCAACCGTGAGGCGTGGGAGACGCCACAGGCCTACGGCGATCTCATGAAGCTCATCCCCTACAAGCGGATCGGTGAGACCGACGACATCGCGCGCCTCGCGGTCTGGCTCTGCTCGGACGAGGCCGACTACATCACGGGCGCGAGCCTCTTTGTGGACGGCGGGATGACCCTCTACCCCGGTTTCGAAGCGGGGGGCTGAACGAGCGTTGAGCGTCGGAAATAGACCCGTGTGTCTTGGTGAACCAAGTGCATCGTGCGCGGGCGGCGCTGTCCGCATCGAACGCGGGACGTGTGAGAATGAAACCGTTGATGAAAGGCCTTGTGATGTCGTCGGCGATCGAACCGCGTGCCGAATGGTTGGAAACGGACGGGCTCGGAGGTTTCTCCTCTGGGCGAGTCAGCGGTATCCGTTCTCGCCGCTATCACGCGTTGTTGATCGCTTCGAGCCGCCCGCCGACCGATCGGTTCGTCCTGCTGAACGGGGTTGACGCGCGGGTGAATACTCCGTCCGGGCAATTCGCGATCTCCGCACATCGCTTCGCGCCGGGTGTTACCACCGGTGGGGATCGCGTGAGGATCGAGCGCTTTGAGAACAACCCCTGGCCGACGTGGATCTACGAACTGAGCGACGGCACGCGGATCCAGCACGAGGTCATGATGCGGCACGGTTCGCCGATCGTGGTCGTGTCGTGGAAGGTGCTCGGCGACTCGCCGGATGTGCGCCTTGAAGTCAGACCGCTCATCTCCGGTCGTGACTATCACGCCTTGCACCGCGAGAACCCCGGATTCAACTTCAGCACGACGCTCAGGGATGACACGCTGAACTGGTCGCCGTACCCCGGCGTGCCGTCCATCTCGGCACGGCACAACGGGACCTACAAGCACGACCCGGTGTGGTACCGCGCGTTCGAGTACGAGGACGAGCGGGAACGGGGCTTCGATTTCCACGAAGACCTTGCCTCGCCCGGCGTGCTCAGCTTCGATCTTTCAGCGCGCGAGGCCGTCATGATTGCGAGCGCGAGCACTCCGGGTGGTGCCGCAGCGCAAACCGAAGGGACGTTCGACGGCGTGCTCTCGTGGCTTCGCGGCGCCGAACGCACCCGGCGGCTCGCGTTTGGTGGACCGCTGGAGAAGGCCGCGGACGCGTACATCGTGAGGCGTGGTGAGGGCTCGACCATCATCGCGGGCTACCCCTGGTTCGCCGATTGGGGACGCGACGCGTTCATATCGCTGCGCGGGCTTTGCCTGGCTACAGGGCGGCACGATGACGCGCGTCGGATCCTCCTCAGCTGGGCATCGGCGGTCTCGGAAGGCATGTTGCCCAACCGATTCCCCGATTCCGGCGAGGCCCCCGAGTACAACTCGGTAGACGCATCGCTCTGGTACGTCGTGGCGGTGGGGGACTATTTGGACTCAGTAGATCGGGCGCGCTGCCCTCTCGATGAAGCGGACGGAGCGGCGCTCGCGGGCGCGGTCGAGAGCATCGTCTCGCGTTATGCGTCGGGCACCCGGTACGGCATCCGCCAAACACCCGACGGCTTGCTCGCCGCGGGAGTGCCCGGCGTGCAACTCACCTGGATGGACGCCAAGTGCGGCGACCGAGTGATTACACCACGCATCGGCAAGCCCGTCGAAGTTCAGGCGCTGTGGGTGAACGCCATGCTGGTCGCGGCCCGCTTCGAGCAACGCTGGGCAACCGAAGCCGCACGGGCCACAGCCTCCTTCCGCGAGCGCTTCTGGAACGAGTCACGTCAGTGCCTGTACGACGTGGTCGATTGCGATCATGTCTCCGGGCGGCTTGATCCGAGCCTGCGGCCAAACCAGCTCTTCGCGGTCGGCGGGCTCCCGGCGGCGCTCATCGATGGCGCGATGGCACGCAGCGTCGTGGACATGTGCGAAAGGCACCTCTGGACACCGATGGGCCCGCGGTCGCTTGGGCCTGACGAAGAGGGCTATGTGCCTCGATACGAAGGCGGACCCCTGGAACGCGACGAGGCGTACCACCAGGGCACGGTCTGGCCTTGGCTGTTCGGCGCGTTCGTCGAGGCTTGGGTCAGGGTACGGGGGAGCACCGGTGAGGCGAAGCGCGACGCACGCGAGCGATTCCTCGGCCCGATGCTGCTGCGAGCGCAGGCCCAGGCCGGGTCATTGATCGGCGGAATTGGACATCTCTCTGAGATTGCGGACGCTGAAGCGCCGCACGCGCCGCGCGGCTGCCTGTTCCAAGCCTGGTCGGTGGGCGAGATCCTCCGCCTCGATCGCGCCGTGCTCGCGATGCCAGAGAATTTGTCGCGAAACGCATCGTCTCAGGGAATCCGCCGCGTGTCCTGGGCATCGAACGGTGGCACCCCGGACATCGCGATGGAGAATCGGGAGCGCAGGCCGTCGGGCCCCGCGGTCCGTGCTTCTCGGAGACTTCAATGCCCCCCGCCGCCGTCGATGTTTGGAACACGCTGAAGCGACACTGGCCCGAGTACCTCATCGAGGCCGCGGCGCTCGGAACGTTCATGGTGTCGGCGACGCTCTTCACCGCACTCTTTGAGTTCATGGGATCACCCGTTCACCGCGCGATCGAGAACGCGGGGATTCGGCGAGCGATGATCGGGCTGGCGATGGGGCTCACCGCGATCGCGCTGATCTACTCACGCTTGGGGCGGCGCTCCGGAGCTCACATGAACCCCTGCACAACGCTGACCTTTCTGAGACTCGGAAAGATCAAACCCTGGGATGCTGTCTTCTATGTGCTCGCGCAGTTCGGCGGCGCGATCGCCGCGATGGTCATGGTCACAGCGGTTCCGTCGGCCCATGCCGGCGACCCGGCCGTCAACTACGTTGTCACCGTGCCCGGAACATCTGGCCAAGCCCTGGCGTTTGTCGCCGAGCTCGGCATGGCCTTCGGCATGATGAGCGTCGTGCTGTGGTCGTCCAACCACGCTCGGCTCGCGCCCTTCACCGGCGTGTTCGCAGGCCTCCTCGTCGCGATCTACATCACCTGCTTCGGGCCCGTTTCAGGGATGAGCATCAACCCGGCGCGGTCGCTGGCCTCGGCCGTGGCGTCCGGGAACTTTCACTCCCTCTGGATCTATTTCGCGGCCCCGCTCGCCGGGGTGCTCTTCGCCGCCGAGACCTTTGTTCGAGTCAACCGTTTCGGTCTCGCTGGCGTGCTGTGCGCCAAACTCTGCCACAACGGGCACGAGCGCTGCATCTTCCGCTGTGGTTACTGCGCCCACTCGGGAGCGTCATCGCCCGATCCCTCGCGGACCGTTCAGCCTTGAACCGCGTCGAACGCGGCCTAGGAGCTTGCAATGACCACACATGACCACTTCGACATCATCATCATCGGCACCGGGGCCGGCGGAGGAACGCTCGCCCACGCGCTCGCGTCCACGGGCAAGCGGATGTTGATCCTGGAACGCGGCGGGTTCCTGCCGCGCGAGCGCGAGAATTGGGACACCAAGGCCGTGTTCGAGGACAAGCGATACCTCGCCAAAGAGATGTGGCACGACAAAGACGACCGGCCGTTTTCGCCGTACACGCACTACTGGGTGGGCGGGAACACGAAGGTCTACGGCGCGGCTCTGCTGCGGATGCGTGCCAGCGACTTTGGAGAAGTGAAGCACTTCGGCGGCGTGTCGCCGGCGTGGCCGCTCTCGTACGAAGACCTCGAGCCCTACTACACGCGCGCCGAGCGGATGTACAGCGTTCACGGGCAGCGCGGATCGGACCCCTGCGAACCCGCGGCCTCGGCCGGCTACCCGCGTCCGCCTCTGCGACCAGAGCCCAGGATCAAACAGCTCTTTGACGACCTGACCGCGATGGGGTACCGCCCGTTCCCAGTCCCTCTCGGTGTTCGACTCGACGAGTCCGATCGAGCGGCCGCTCCATACCGCCTCAGCAACTTCGACGGCTACCCAGATCTCACCGAAGTGAAGTCGGACGCCCACGTCGTCGGGATCAAGCCGATCCTGAACCGTGAGAATATCACGCTTCTCACCGGCGCGGTCGTCCAGAGGTTGAACACAAGCCCGAACGGACGTGAAGTCACCGAGGTAATCGTGGACCGTCAAGGCGAGCGGCTCGTCTTCCGTGGCGACACCGTCGTGCTGGCCTGCGGTGCGATCAACTCGGCGGCGGTTCTCCTGCGCTCCGCCAGCCCGCGGCACCCTGACGGTTTGGCGAACGGCTCCGGGCAGGTGGGCCGGAATTACATGTGCCACCAGAACGGCTGCTTCATCGCGGTCACCGAGGACGAGAACCCGTCCCAATTCCAGAAGCACTTCGGGATGACGGATTTCTACAACAACTCCGACGATTCACCCTTCCCGCTCGGGACCATCCAGCTCATGGGCAAGCCGGATCTGGGCACTCTGGCATGGCTCCGCGGCGATCAGATGCCCGGCGTTCCGATGGAGCAGATCGCTCGCCGCACCATCGACTTCTTCCTCACGGCCGAGGATCTGCCCGATCCGCACAACCGTGTATCACTCCGCGCCGACGGCACGATCCGCGTGAGTTACACGCTGAATAACCACGAGGCCTACGACAGGCTTCAAGCAAAGCTCATCAATATCCTGACACGGGTCGAGCTCTCGCGAGGGCGGAGCAGGCCGGCGTTCTTCGCGTCCCGCCTCGGGATCAGCGGCGTGAGCCACCAGAACGGAACAGCGCGGTTCGGCACGAACCCGGCCACCAGCGTGCTCGACCTGAACTGCCGCGCCCACGACGTTGAGAATCTGTACGTGGTGGACGGGTCGTTCTTCCCTTCGAGCAGCGCGGTCAATCCGTCGCTGACCATCATGGCCAACGCTCTGCGCGTCGCCGATCATCTGAAGTCCGAGCTTGGCGTGTCGGTCCGAGATGAAGAAGGAGCTCTGGCATGAGCAGGCTCATCAGGCACATGGCCACCGCAGCGTGGATCCGAAGCGTTGCGTTCTTCGCGATCGCGTTCGTGACCTGTGCGCCCAGCGCGTCGATCTGCCGCGCGTCCGCGGTTCCACAGCAGCCCGCGAGCGCGGCGGCGAGCGAAGCGGCCCCTCCCGCGTCCGTCTCTTCCATCGGAATCACGGTCTCGGACCTCGATAAGGCCGTGCAGTTCTACACCGGCGTGCTGACATTCGAGAAAATATGGGAGCACGAGGGGGCCGGCGAATCGATCGAGAACCTCTCCGGGGTCTTTGGTGCACGATGCCGGGTTGCACGTCTCAAACTCGGAGAAGAGTTCATCGAGCTCACGGAGTACCTTGCGCCGCAGAGCAGGCCGATCCCCGTCGATTCACGCAGCAACGACCGGTGGTTCCAGCACATCGCGATCGTCGTCTCCGACATGGACGCCGCGTACGCCAAGCTCCGCGAGAACAAAGTACGACACGCTTCTACAGGGCCTCAGACCATCCCGACCTGGAACCCCAACGCCGGCGGGATCTCCGCGTTCTACTTCAAGGATCCTGACGGGCACGTGCTCGAAGTGATCCATTTCCCCGCGGAGAAGGGCGATCCCCGGTGGCAGCGAGGCGCGGGGCGGCTCTTCCTGGGGATCGACCACACTGCAATCGTCGTGAGCGACACCGACCGCAGCGCCTCGTTCTACAAGGACGTGCTCGGGATGCGCATCGCAGGAGCGAGCGAGAACTACGGGACCGAGCAGGAACACCTCAATAACGTCTTCGGTGCGAAGCTGCAGATCACAGCGCTGCGCGGCGCACACGGGCCCGGCGTTGAATTGCTCGAATACCTCGCGCCGGGCGACGGTGGCGCCTACCCGAGCGATGCCCGCGCGAGCGATCTCTTGCACTGGAGCACACAGTGTGAGTGCGATGACGTGACGCTGGCCGCTCTGCGAGCACGATCCGCTCGCGCAACATGGATATCTCCCGGAGTTGTGTCTGGCGTGCCTTCACATGAAGGAACGCGGAACGCCTTTCAGATCCGCGACCCCGACGGGCACGCGATTCAGTGCTTCTCAGGACCGCAAGCGTTGCCTCAATCCCAACGCGAAGCGACCCAGCAGTAACCAAGGCTTCGACCGCGGCAGGACCTCTGCCGCGCTCTCGCAAGGACTCATTCGATGGCAAAGAACGGACAGCCCCTTCAACAAAGCTCGCGCGCGGACGCGACCCCATCCATGCTTCGCTTTGGAGACTCCAACTCCGGCGCGGAGATAACGAGGCTGCGCGAGTCCGATCGCCGCGCGGCTCTCTGGAAGCGTTGGGGTCCGTACCTCTCCGAGCGGCAGTGGGGCACGGTCCGCGAGGATTACTCGCCCAACGGGGACTGCTGGAACTACTTCCCGCACGACCACTCGCGCAGCCGGGCGTACCGCTGGGGCGAAGACGGGCTGCTGGGCATCAGCGACGATCATGGCCTGATGTGCTTCGCTCTCGCGCTCTGGAACGGCAAGGATCCGATACTGAAAGAGCGCCTCTTCGGGCTCACCGGCCCCGAGGGCAACCACGGCGAAGACGTCAAGGAGCACTATTTCTATCTCGACTCCACGCCGACGCACTCCTACTTGAAGGCGCTCTACAAGTACCCGCAGTCCGAGTTCCCCTACGAGAATCTGGTGCGCGAGAACCAAAACCGCGGGCGGCACGAGGGCGAGTTCGAGCTGGCCGACACCGGCGCATTTGTGGATGGGAAGTACTGGGACGTGCAGGTCGAGTACGCGAAGGCCGCGCCCGACGACGTGCTCGCACGGATCACGGTTTCCAACCGCGGCCCCGACCGCGCGACGCTGCACCTGCTGCCGACCGTGTGGTTCCGCAACACATGGTCGTGGGGAGGAGCGGGAGCGGCTCCCGACGCGAGGCCATTGATCTCGGCAGTCTCGGCAAACTCCGCGAGAATCAACCACCCGCTTGTCGGCAGCCTCGTCGCCGCGTTCGATGCCGCGTCCGATCGCACCGCGCCCGAGTTGTTGTTCACCGAGAACAACAGCAACGGCCAGCGGCTGTGGGGGAGTGTGAATGAGTCCGCGCATGTCAAGGACGCGTTCCATGATCGGGTAGTCCACGGCAAGGACGATGCCGTGAACCCCGGAAGGATCGGGACCAAGGCCGCGGCGTGGTACACGCTCACGGTCGATGCCGGGGCCACCGTCGTTGTCCGCGCAAGGCTCCAGCCCTCGGCGGGCGCCGCGCCGCGTCCGTTCGAGGCCGGGGCAAACGGCTTCGACGCGGTGTTCGACGCCCGCATTCGTGAGGCCGACGAGTTTTACGCCGCAAATCCGCTCGGTCATGGCCGGCTGGATGCGGAAGCACGGAACGTTGCTCGCCAGGCGGCGGCCGGGTTGCTGTGGAGCAAGCAGTTCTACCACATCGACGTGCGAACGTGGCTCGCCGGCGATGCCGCGCAGCCCAAGCCGCCCGAGTCGCGCAAGGTCGGGCGCAACACCGAATGGGAGCACCTCAACAACGCCGACATCATCTCGATGCCCGACAAGTGGGAGTACCCGTGGTACGCGGCCTGGGACCTTGCCTTCCAGATGATCCCGTTCGCGCACATCGACC
>JBGAOD010000136.1:0-9175 GCA_044221955.1 Phycisphaerales bacterium
CCGATTCAGCGAGCGCGGGCCGCCCGCCGCGGCGGGATGGCGGACGCTCCTCGCTGAACGCGGCATTAGGGTTGCACCGAGACCAACCGAGCGAAAACAACGCGACTGAGCGTTGATTGAGAACTCCTCAGCACCCAAGCTCGAAGGAAACGACGTAGGCATCGAAGTCGTCGCCGGTGACAAACCCGTCGCCGTCAAAGTCCGAGGAGATGTCGCCGAGCTCGAACGCGCTGACGTAGGCGTCAAAGTCATCGCCGGTCGTGAACCCGTCGCGATCAAAGTCCGCGCCGCAGAAGTATGACACGGTAAGGAACGGTCGGAACGCTGGCGTCAGGCTCTCCCGGCTGGCGTACTGCTTGGACGTGAAGATCATCGACTCGTCGCCCTTGAGCTCCCACCCGAAGTTGGTCGCGGGCGCGTTGATCCAACCCTGCACGTCAAGCCCGAGCTGGGACGAACTCCACGAGTAGTCGCCGATGGCGTCCACGGTCGTGCTCGCGCTCTCGGTCGCGGCGTAGTCCCCGCCCGGCGTGGACCACGCCGCGGTGTTGTAGAACGAGAACCCCCACGTCGCGTCGCCCGGCTGCGCGAGCGTCCCGCCGCCGCCCGGGTCGCCCGCGTTCGAGGCACCCTCGCCCCAGGGCGCGGTCAGCGCATACAACGATTGTGTCGTTGCTCCCGAAGTTGTCTTGGACAGATGCAAGTGGAGCGTCGTCGAAGCGACGCTCGCGTGCGCCGGCAGGGAAGAGAGATCGAAGCTGATCAACGCCCGCCGGATTGCACCGCTTGCCGTCGCACCGGCGAACATTGTGGGGCCCTTGCCGTTGCTCACCCCGGAGTTCTCGGCGTACAGCGTGTTGTCCGCCGATGCGGGCACGTTGACCACCGTGGCCTGCGCGTGCCCCGCGCGGATGATCCCCAGAGCACCGACTACCGCCGTCACCACCGCCGCGAAGGAACGAAAATCACGGTTCATGCATTTATCCCGCAAGAGAAGAACCCCTCTGATCCGCGGTCGCGCCGCGGCGACAAGCACGGTCGAAACAGCACATCCACGACGCAAACTCAACACCCCGCCTCGAACGCTTCCACATACGCGTCAAAGTCGTCGCCGGTCACGAACCCGTCGCCGTTGAAGTCCGCCTCCGCGTCCCCCAGCTCGAACGCGGCCACGTATGCGTCAAAGTCGTCGCCTGTCACGAACCCGTCGCCGTTGAAATCCGCGCCGCACGCGGGCGTATTGGTCCACAGCAGCGCTTCCTTGCGACCGGTGAGCGTGTTGGTCCCCTGGCCCACCACGCGGATGGACACGCCGTCGCTCCAGACCCCGTTCGCTCTGGAAGACGAGAACTCCGTCGGTAGGAACGAATGAAGATCGACCCACGACGCCGCCGACCCTGCCCAAACTCCGGCCCGCTCGGCTCCGCCCGTGACGATGATGTACCCTGATTGAGTTTCGCCCGAGATTCCCGTGGCGAAGGACTCAACCGCGCCCGACGGGTGGAGGTTGGTCCACGAGCCCGCGGTTCCAGTCCAGAGGCTCGCGTTCGCGAGCCCGCTGAACTTGGCGTATCCCACCTGCTTCCCACTCGAGACACCGCTCGCCGAGGAGGATGCGGCCCCGGCGGGGTTGAGGTCGACCCATGACGCCGCTGTGCCCGACCAGACGCTTGCGTGCTCGGCCGAGCCGATGATCGCGACGCCGACCTGCTGGCCGCCCGAAATGCCCTGCGCCACCGAGCTGGAAGCGGCCGGGGGGTGGAGATTAACCCACGAGGCCGCAGACCCGGACCACAGGCTCGCGCTGCCCACGTCATTCACGTTGGCGTGCCCGACCTGCTGTGTGCCCGAAGATCCGAGCGCGTATGAAAACACCGACCCGGCGGGGTTGAGATCCACCCAGCTCGCTGAGGAACCGGACCAGAGCCCGGCCCGGAAGATCCCGTCGATGTACGCAGAACCAACCTGCTGACCGCCCGAAACTCCGCGGGCCGCGGAGAACTGAGCTCCCGCAGGGTTGAGATCGGCCCAGGAGCCCGCGCTGGCGTTCCAAAGGCCGGCATGATCGGTCCCGAACACCGCGTCACCGACCTGCTGGTCGCCAACGACTCCAGCGGTCGAGGACGATCCGGCCCCGACCGGGTGAAGAACCGTGACCGTCCACTGGGCCGCGGCCTGTGACGCCGCCATGGCCAGGACCGCCGCCCCCGCCGCCACCAGACCTGAGCCACCGCTCGTTCCTCGAAGTACACGTAGCATCTTGTCTCTCCTCCATATCACCCGCAGAAATCAGCCCACCACGGGGGGAAACTGCCGAGCGTCTAACAGCCGCGTTCAAACGCCTCAACATAGGCGTCAAAGTCTTCCCCGTTCACGAACCCGTCGCGATCAAAGTCCGCGCCAAACTCACCCTTCTCAAACGCTGACACAAAGGCGTCAAAGTCATCACCCGACACGAACCCGTCGGTGTTGAAGTCGCTGTCGCAGATCTCCACGCCCCATCGTGCGATTCCCCGCGAGTTGATACCTCCGGCCTGGGTGAACGTGCCGGCCGCGAACAGCGCTGCAGGGCGTGGGCCGGGGCCGTCCTCGTCGAAAACCGCGAGTGCGTGGGCCCTTCCACCCGCGAGCCCACCGTTCAACGATTCCCACACGCCGCCGCGACAGCGCACAATGTTCGCAACCCCCAGCCCGCCGGCGGACGTGAATTGACCCGCGATGTACAACGCGGGCCCCGTTCCGTCGTCGAAACTCGCCATGGCCTCGATGCCGAATCCCGGCGCGCCCGGGACCGTTTCCCACACGCCCGAGCGGTATCTCCTGATCCCCGTGCCGCCCGCGTAGAGAGCGGGTCCGCCGCCGTTCCCATCGTCGTGCGCACAGAGTGCGTTGACCCAGGTGAGCCCGGGCGTGAGCGAGGTGAGGGTCGCCCCGTCCCACTTCGTGACGGTCTGCGCGAAGGTCGCACCTACTCGGGGGACGCCGATGAACACCGCCGGACCCGTGCCGTCATCGAACACGGAGTAGGCGTTGGTGACCGTGAGCACCCCCGGCGACGCGCGCCCGTAGGCACCGTTGGAATATCGGTACAAGTAGTCGCTTCCGAGCGGGAAGACCCCCGACCCGAGCAGGAGTTCCGGGCCCGAGGGTGAGTTCCACGCGAACGCGCTGGCAAACCATGCGTGAGGGCTCTGAGGCCCAGCCGGTAAGGATCGGACGACGCCCTGCCCATCGATGAACCCGATCCCGTCCAGCGTCTGTGGCGCCTCGAAGGAACCCGCGATGATCACCCGTGGCGTGCCGCCGATCACCATCTCCGTCATCATCTCGATCTTTTCGTTCCCGAACGAATCGACGAGACCCTGTACGCCCAGCCAGCGCCTTCCGTCGAACGCGGCCAGTGATCGGTACGGAGTTCCTCCGATCGCGGAAAATTGCCCGCCCACGTACAGGCGCGATCCTTTGTCGGTCCGGTGTGCCAGCAGGCACACGGGCCCATCCTCGAAAATCGTGTACGAGAAACCCGCACCCGCGAACCGTGAGGACCACGAGGCCGGAGGCGCGGATCGGGCGATCGGAAGCCATGCGCAGACGGACAGACAGGCCGCGAGGAACCGATGGGGCGTGCGCGCGATGCACCCGCGATCGCCGTCGGGGCGGCCACTCGCACAAGGGTGTGACTGCTGTCGCGTTCGTGTACTTCCCATGCAGGAACTCGCTCGACCGGGTGGCTGACCGTGGGGTCCTTTGGCACCCGCCCCGCGAGGGCGGGTGCTCCGTTGGAACCCCGAGAAGCGAAGGCTTTCTCCTAGCACCCTGCCTCAAACGCTAGGACATAGGCGTCGAAATCGTCGCCGGTGACGAAGCCATCGTGGTCAAAGTCGGCCGAGGCGCTCCCGAGCGTGAACGCGAGCACGTAGGCGTCAAAGTCGTCGCCGGTTACGAACCCGTCGCGATCAAAGTCCGACGGGCACTTGACGTCGATCCGCCAGACCTTGCCCTGCGTGCCGCTTGGTCCAAGCACGCTGCTCGTGACGACGTACAACTGCCCGGCCTCGTCGCGCCCCATGCCTTTGAGGTACAGGCTCAGGTTGTGATTGTCCGCGCCGAGTCGCAGCCGACGGATGGTGGACCAGTCGTGGGCCGCGTCGATGTAGAAGAGGTGTCCGTCGGGCGCGCTGAAGCTGGTGCTGAAATCGCCGAAGATGTACTTGCCGTTGGCGATGGGCGGGAACGGGTTTCGGTACACGAACCCGCCCACAACCGCGATCCCGACGGGGACCGTGCTGTCCACATGCGGGTACTCGGCGACGGGGTCGATCAGCCCGGCCGTGTTGCAGGTAGGGGGGGGGACGGTGTTGGGATTGAACGGATCAAAGCAGTGCTTGCCCTCGCGGATCACCCACCCGTAGTTCCCGCCCTTGGTCACGAGGTCAATCTCTTCAAAGAGGTTCTGTCCAACGTCCGCCACGATCAGCGTGCCCAGCCCGCCGGGGCCGTTGTCGAAGCTGAAGCGGTAGGGGTTGCGGAACCCGTAGGCGTAGTTCTCATCGAGCCCGGGCCCGCCGACGAACGGGTTGTCCGCGGGGATGGTGTACGGCGATCCGTGGTCCACGTCGATCCGCAGCACCTTGCCGAGCGGAACGTCGATGTTCTGCCCGTTCCCGAAGGGGCCGTGCGAGGGCGGCACGTCGGCGAGCCCGTCGTTGGCGCCGCCGCCGTCGCCCAGGGTGAAGTACAAGAACCCGTCGGGCCCGAACGCCACGTCCCCGCCGTCGTGGTTGAATTGGGGCTTGTCTACTCGGAACAGGATGACGCCGGTCGGGTCCGCGACGTTGGGGTTCCCCAGCGAGACATGGTACTCGGCCAGGATCTCCTCATGGCAACCGCGCGAGGTGCCAAAGCAGGGCTGCCCGGCAGCGCCCACCCTGGCCTTGCTGTAGCGCACGAAGAACCGCCCGTTGGTCTTGTAGTTCGGGTGGAACGCGATCCCGAGCATCCCTCGCTCGTCGTAGCCCGGGTTGACGGTGACGACATCGCCCGAAGTTTTCAGGTCCAAGAAGGGCGTTGCCAGCAGCACGCCGTTCTGGATGATTCGGATCGTCCCCACCTGATCGACCACGAACAAACGCCCGCTCCCATCGCCCGCATGGGTCACGAGGGCCGGGGCGATGAGCCCGCTCGCGACTTGCACCAGATCGGCGGACAGATCACCGGGGAGAACCTGACCCTGGGCGGCCGGCGACCCGGCCAGCGCAACCAGAGCCCCGATACCCAATCCAACCCCCCGTCCACAAAGGTTCCAGGCTTTGGTCGACGAGCGAGCGGGCACGGCCTGACGACGGTCTGCGTGGTGCATGGCAGTCTCTCCGGGAAGATTCAACAATTGTGCGTCGGGCTCCCGCCGAGCGAGGCCCGTCCCTGTTGGATGTCCTCTCCATGCGTCGATCTTGCGAGAGGCATGTCCGATTCGACGAACATTTCATTTGTCCGGGGGGCTGGTCCCCCGCGGGGCTTCCCCAAGAGGGGTTCCGAGGGCTTGCTTTTGATCGCACCGAGCGCCGCTCGGTGTCGCCCGGACCGACCAAGCCCGTCCCGCCCAAGGAAGTGTGTCAAGCGATCACTTGGATTGCGCAATGATCACGATGACCACGATCGCCGCGAGGATGGCCACCACCAACGCCGTGATCTTCCACGCGCTGTACGGCCGCTCGCCGATCACCTCGCCCGTGCGCGCATTGATGAGGATCTGGTACGCCTTGTTGTTCCAGCGGTACGCGCACACCCACACCGGGAGCAGGACGTGCTTGTAGGTGATGCCGTCGTAGACCGAGCGGACGCTCGACACCTGCTGCTCGTCGCCGCCGATGTCCGCGCGGACGGTTCGGTCGATCGTCGGTGCCATGATCTCGCGCGCCACGCCGAAACCTTCCTTCAATCGCAGCGTGTACGTCTCGGCCTTGAACCCGCTGAGGTACTCGTCGGTGTACGGCACCATCGCCTTCAAGTCCCACGGCGCGAGCGAATCGAGCCGCTCGACCGGGATCGAGCGGGCCGCGCACACGAGGACGTCGTCGAAGACGTTGCCGACCGTCCCCGCCGCCGGGCTCCAGCGCGTGCGCTGCACCTGCCGCGTGCGCACGACCGGCCGCCCGTTCTCGGTGGCGGTGTAGGTCTCGGTGACGTAGTAGTGATCGCCGCGCTGCCCGGTGTACCGCGTCGTCGCCCTGCAGTCGTAGGTCCAGAACGGCACGTACACGCCGCTCACGCCCGCGTCGACCCGCGCGTTCCGCTTCAGGTCGCTCGGCGCGAACCAGCGGCCGCCGATCCACGACCCCAGCGCCTCGCGTGCCTTGCGTTCATCCAGCCCGAAGGGCAGAATCCCGCCCGGCTTGATGAGCTTGACCGACTTGCCCGTCGCCACGATGGGCGTGCCGCAGAAGGGGCACTTGGAGCTGCTCACGTTCTCCGGCATCTGCACCCTGGCCGCGCACGCCTGGCAGGTGACCTCAACGCGGTCCACCGTCTCCGCCTGCCCCTCGAACTTGGCGAGGGCGGCCTCGTAGTCCAGCTCTTCAACGGGAGGCGACTCCGAGACGATGTCGTTCTTGGTGCCGCAGTACGGGCAGAGCAGGTGCTCCGTCCCGGGCTGGAACTTCAGCTTCGCGCCGCACTGGATGCAAGGGAACTCGCGTTCGGGCACGGCGTTCTCTCAGGAAGGGATCGGCGGGGGAGTATTCCCGCCGGTGAGGAGCGACGCGACCTCCGGCACCTGGCCCGCGGCCGTCCATTGCGCCATGCCGTTGCGCCACACGAGCGAGTCCCGCGTCAGGCGGCCCGTGCTCGCCATTCCCTTCAGAGACGCCGCGTCGAACGGCCCCGACTGCTGCCCGTTCACCGCCACAAAGAACGACGCCTGCCCCGGCAACGGCGGCGGCGTCACCCCCGCGCCCGCGTTCCCCGCGTTGGCCTGCCCCAGCGTCTGGGCCATCTGCTGCGCCATCGCCATGCCCGCGCCTAGGCCCATCCCCGCGCCGATCGCGCTGTTGGGGTTGTTCCCGGATTGCCCGATCGCCTGGGCCGCCTGGAACTGCGTGTATTTATTCAGATCGCCGACGATCCCCATGCTGGTCCGCTGGTCGAGAACCTTCTCGACCTCCGGCGGCAGCGAGATGTTCTCGACGAGCAGCTGCGTCACGTCGATCCCGAAGCCCGCGAAGAACGGCCGCACGCGGTCGGCGATGAACTTGCCCAGCTCGTCGTAGTTGCTCGCCAGGTCCAGCGCCGGGATCTTACTTTCCCCTAATAAGTCCGTGAACTTCGACACGATCAGGTTGCGGAGCTGGTCGGTGATCCCCTCGGCCGTCAGGCGCGAGTCCGTCCCCGAGACTTCTTTAATGAGCAGCCCCGGGTCGATCACCCTCATCGCGTACTGCCCGAAGGCCCGCAGCCGGATCGGCCCGAACTCGGGATCGCGGAGCATGATGGGGTTGGCCGTCCCCCATTTCAAGTCTGTGAACTGCCGCGTGGCGACGAAGTACACCTCGGCCTTGAAGGGGCTGTTGAAGCCGTACTTCCACCCCTTGAGCGTGGCCAGCAGGGGTAGATTCTGCGTGTTGAGGGTGTACATCCCCGGCTTGAAAACGTCGGCGATCTGCCCCTCGTTGACAAAGACCGCGTTCTGCCCCTCGCGGACGGTCAGCTTCGCGCCGTTCTTCATCTCGTTCTGGTAGCGCTGGAAGCGGTACACGAGCGTGTCGCGTGAGTCGTCGGTCCACTCGACGATGTCGATCAGCTCGCCGGAGAGTTTTTTGAAAATGTCCACGGGTGTTCTTTCCCTCCTCTTCGTTGTCTTCTTCCACTTTCGCTCGTTGCTCTTTCACCAACTGTTGCCGGGGCGATTGTACCAGCGGAATGCGTCAGTCCCACCCATGCCGCCTCCCCCGCCATGCCCGACTCTTTGACAGCGAAGCTGTCGCGGTCAATAGCCATGGGTCGCGGCGAAGCCGCACCCACGGTTCGCAATCACAAACAACCTGCACCGCGACGCGGTGCAGGGAGATTTGGGAATCCGTGTACCGTGGATGCCGCTACGCGGCGACCCACGGCTATTCACCGTCACGGCTTAGCTGTGCGAGATGTGCGATCAAGAGCCTGACAGGGTGTCCTGGGAACTTTGGCAACGAGCGAAACCGTGCCATCGAGAATGGTGTACCGTCGTCGGTGCTCTTTGTGGACCCCCATGGGAGCGACGACACCGAGGACGCCCCGAGCCGCGTCCTCGGTGGTGCGTTGGATTCTTCGGTGCCACCCCGCCGGGCTATGTCAATGGAACGTGGGGTGGGTCACTCCTTCGCCTTTACCCTTGGGCCCATGATAGTGCCAATGTCTGGTTCCGACCGAGTGAACCCGACATCGAAGCCTTTCTTGTCCCCGGGAGCATCCCAAGAGAAATGAATGCCAATAGCCTTTCCACCTTCCGTTCCGAAAGTGAGATGAGTTGGTCTGAAAATGCCAGGAGAAAACATTCTTACATCTATGAGGCTTAGCCCAAATCCAATTCCATACAACCATACCTCAAGACCAACGATGGTGTAGTGTTCGTCAAAGATTGCACGGAAGTCGACGCTCTTTGCTGGCTGATACGAAAAGCCTACGTCGCCGAGCAAGTAAAGGCCCTGAAACCCCCATAGCAACCTTTCTCCCCAGAGTACTCTCAGCCAGTCCGGATCGATTCGCGGCTGCGATCTCCCCACTTGAGCTGGTTTTAGAGATTTCGAGGCGATCGCGCCACATAGGAGCTTGATCATCCACCGCTCAATGTCATGTCCGGCAAATAGAAACAGCGGTGGGATGGAGTCTGCGGAGATGCGATTATTGTGCATCTCCGTGATTTGATGGAATGCCCGGAAAAGTCTTAGGGCAGTACTATCCAGGATTGAAAGAGCCGAGTTGTGCCTAGTGCACAGAATCTTGCTGGCCAGTGCTTTGGGGGCCAGAAACAGTGGCTCGGCCCCTCGTTGCCACTGGATTCCACGAACATTTAGCTCGTTCGTAGAATGGAGCAGGGCTAAAATGGCTTCCGTGATCCAGTGTTCTCGCGAGATATCGACCGAGCAGTTGTTAGTAGGCGATGCATAACATCCAACCAGTGATCTGTAGGTTGGTGGAGCGG
>JBGAOD010000137.1:0-9339 GCA_044221955.1 Phycisphaerales bacterium
ACGGAAGGAACGCCCTTGTAGTCGTAGAGGTGGCCGGAGTAGAGGGCGACGGGTCCGGCGGGCAGGTCGCGCGGGCGTTCGATTGTCGCGCGGGGTTTGAAGAGCTCGACATCGACTCCGTCGGGGACCACGTGAGCGCGGTGCTTTGCGGTGCCGCGCAGGATGTAGTTGTGCTGGAGAATGTGCGAGATCGTGATGATCGCGCGGAGCCCGTTCTCGGTACGGGTGGCGGCGAAGCACTCCTGCAGGAGCGGGTTGGGGTCGTTGGCGTGGGCGTGGGTTTCGAGAGCGCATGGGATTCCCGCTTGGGCCGCGCGGAGGGCACCGTGGAAGTGCCGTGCGTAGATCAGAGCTGCGCCCTCTTGTTCGCAGGCGCTGACGGACCATGCGGCGAAGGCGCGAGCGGGGTCGGGACCTGGGGCTGAGTCTGGGCTTGAGAGTCTGGGGGGAGCGAATCTCCATTCGAGCCCGGGTTCTGCGTAGTCGTTCGCGATGTTCGCGATGTCGGCACCGCTGGTCGGTGGCTGGCAGCACACGACGACTCGGTGGCCGAGGCGTTGGAATCCGCCGGCGGTTTTGACGACGTTGATGGCGTGCGCGAGGGTGCTGGCGGCGGGGAACTGGGCGATGACGCCGATGGTTGTGCGGTCGTTCACGATCGCTCCTCCCACCACGCGGCGAGGGCGCAGATCAGGAACGCCCGGCCTTGGGCGTTGGGCGCGTCGGGGGCGAGGTAGCTACGCCAGTCTGGACAGAGGACTCCCTGCGTGACGAGGGCGGAGTGTGCGACGGTCTGGAGCATGGAACCAAGCACATCGGACATCGGAACGCGAAGGCTGAAGCCTTGCTTGGGGCGTGTGAGCACGCCGGGCGGGACGCGCTTCTGGAGGAATCTTCGCAGGATCGCTTTGGCGCCGGCGGGCGCGGATTCGTCGGGGGACTCGGGGCGCGACAATGACCACTCGAGAATCCGACGATCGAGGAAGGGGGCCCGGAGTTCGAGCCCGCAGGCCATCGTTGCTCGGTCCAGCTTTGGCAGGATAGACCCGGGGCAGAAACCGAAGAGGTCGAGGCGCTGGCGACGGCGGATCGGGGAGAGCCCCGGGCGGTCGTGCGGGGCGAGCCACGCGGCGTAGGTCTCTTCGTTGTATTCCGGGGAGAGCGGGGCGAGGAGTGCGGCGGCCTCGGCAGGGTGGAAGCGTGGCATGACGCTCACGAGGTGCGCGTGCGTGGGGCTGCACGTCGCGAGTTCTGCGAGCGCGGCTCGGCGTTGGTCGGCGGTCGCGTTGGGTTGAGAGACGATCGCGGCGAGGTGGGAGCGCGTGAGGGCGGAGGCTGCGGGCGTCGTTGAAGACGTTCGGTGCCACGCGTATCCGCCGAAGGCCTCGTCCCCGCCGTCGCCGGTGATGACGACTGGTCCGTGCGCGCGGGTCGCGCGAGCTACCTGGGTCATGGTGAGGAGGGCGCCGAACCCTTGCGGTTCATCGAAGTCTCTGGCGACGGTTCGGAGGAGTTGGGGTATTTCAGAGGCATCGAGACGCGCGGTTCGGTGCGGCATACCGAGGTGAACGGCGGTTGAGGCGGCGGCGGTTGATTCGTCGTCGTCGCCGGAGAGCCCGAGCGTGAGGCAGGGAAGGGTGACGCCCGAGTGCGCGAGCGCTGCGGCGACGGCCGAGGAGTCGATTCCGCCGGAGAGGAGGAGCGAGACGGGGGTGTCGGAAAGGAGGTGCTCGTTCGTTACGCGTGTGAAGAGCTCAAGAAACTCGGCGCCGGTCTGATCGCCGGTCTGAGCATCGGAGCGTGTTCCGAGCGATTGCTCGTGGGCGCGAGCTTCGGGCGGATTCCACCACGAGCGTACTTCGGGTGCGTGCCGACCGGGGGACCACTCGAAATACTGCGCGGGGCCGAGCTTGCGGATGCCTTTCCAGACGGTTGTCGGCGCGGGGCAATAGCCGAGGGTGAGGACGTGGCAGAGCGCGGCGGGGTCCGGGGGCGGTGGGTCATCGAGGAGTGCGCGGGCGACGTCGGCGGTGGACGCGATGGAGAGCGTGCCGTTTGAGAAGTGCCAGAAGCACGGTTTCATGGCGGCGTGATCGCCGGCGACTACTGCGATCGGTAGTCCGCCTTGGAGCGTCGGGCGTGTGTCCCAGATGACGAGCGCGAACATTCCTTGGAGGCGTGTGAGTGCCCCGCGAGTCCCCCACTGTTGGTACGCGTGGAGGATGACCTCGGTGTCGCTCCTGGACTCGAAGCGTGAGCCGAGCGATTCGAGTTCGCGCCTGAGCGAGGGCGCGTTGTAGATCTCGCCGTTGTAGGAGATGGCGACGCGGGCGTCGCGGGAGAGCATCGGTTGATGACCGGCGGGCGATCGGTCCTGGATCGCGAGGCGACGGTGCCCGAGCGTTGCGAGGTTGGTGGCCGGGCAGGACCAGACGCCGTGCCCGTCGGGGCCGCGGGAGCGCATGAGGCGGAGCGCGTCCTGGAAGCGCTGCGCCGACACCTGGGCGGCGTGGTCGCGCGGCGGTTGGGCGCTGATCCGGGCGAGAATCCCGCACACGTGGCGATAGTCCTTTCGTCTGCGCGAGCGGGGCCCGATCGCTCACCGCGCGCGCAGAATCAAGCGGATGACAGTCTGGTGGGGAGCGTCGAGCTGCGGCCCGGTCTCGGTCCAGAGCACGTCGGTTGGGCGGAAGTAGTCCGCGACGTTGTCGGCGGAGGCGAAGTCCCAGAGATCGACGCCGGTGGGCGTGTAGCCGATCGGGACTTCGATCGCCACGAGCCCGCGCGGCTTGAGGACGCGGCGCATTTCCGCGGCGGCCTTGGCCGGGTCGTGGGCGTGCTCGAAGGAGTGCGAGGCGAAGACGGCGTCGAACGTCGAGTCCTTGAAGGACATGTGGTGCATGTCCATGACCTGAATTCGAGGGTCGCCCGCGTGGAGGTCGATGGCGGTGACATCGGAGAGGCCGCGTTGTGTGAAGCAGTCGATCTCGCAACGGTTGCGAGCGCCCACGCAGAGCACGCGCGCTTCGGCGTTTCTGGGCAGGAATCCGACGAGTTGATCGGCCAGATAGCCCGATCGCTTCATCGAGTCGTACCCGGCCTTACGGCGTGAACGATCGGCCTGGAGCGCGCGGTATTCGTCCTCGATCAGGTTTGCGGGCACGTAGCTGATGGGTCGGCCCGAGTTTTCGGTGTCGGGAACGCAGACGGCCTTGATGTCTACGCCAGCGTGGAGTTCGATCACGCGCCAGCCGGCGGCCGCGAGCTGCTCGCGGAGGAGTTCGGGGGTGTACTCGCGTCGGTGATCCTCGTCGTCTTTCCAGAGAAGGCCGAGGTCTTGGAACATGACCTTCTGCCAGCGATTGTTGAGCGGGGGCACGGCGACGAACAGACGGCTCGCGTGCTGGCGGAGGGACGCGAGCAGGGCGATCGGATCGTCCAGGTGCTCGATGACGTGCGAACAGATCGCGACATCGAACCTCTGGTTGCCGGGCGGGGGCTGTGAGGTCACGTCGCGGACTTCAAAGCGCAGGTTGGGGTGTGACATCAGCGTGGAGGCCTGCGCGACGCGGGCGGGGTTGATGTCGCAGCCGGTGACACGGCAGCCGAGCTCGGCCATCCAGAGGAGGTAGGCGCTCGCGCCGCACCCGACGTCGAGGACGGTCTCGCCTGGGCGCAGGCGGTCGAGGAAGAACTGCTTGTGCGATTTCCAGAGCCAGTGCTTGGGGTGTCGCCCGTCGTAGGCACGCTCGGCGAGGACGTTGAGATGGCGCTGGAGGTGGGAATCGAGGCGTTGGAAGAACGCGATCTCCCGAACGACGGACCCGGCGGAATCAAGGCGTCCTGGGGCGCGACGGCGATCGAGGAGGTCGTGGAAGAGAGCCTCGATCTGGCTCTCGGGCAGGCGTTCAAGGAGTTCCATCGCCTCCCGTCGCGACGCCGCCGAGCGCGGAGGGGCCGTAGGGGCAACAGATCGGGCTCCGGCGAGGTCGGCGGCGTGTGACATTCGTGGCTCCGGGTCGTCGGCGCGGGGCGACGATGAGCGCGTATCGGCCCATCTCGGAGTCTGTAGAGAAGGAATGCCCCGGAATCCGGTACGTCCGAGAAACCGCGTGCTCGGATCGAGCGCGGGCACGGGGATACCCCGACCCGCGGTGAAGGGTGATCCACGGTCATTGAGACTCGCGTGGAGCCTAAAAGTGGGGATCTCGCCGGGCTCGGGCTGCGGCGATCCCTCAACACCCGGCGACAAAGGCGGTGACGAAGGCGTCGAAGTCCTCGCCGGTAACGAAGCCGTTGCCGTCAAAGTCGGCGATCGCGTCGCCGGTCTGGAACGCGAGGACGTAGGCGTCGAAATCGTCGCCGGTGACGAACCCGTCGCCGGTGAAGTCTGCTGGACAGACGTGGTGTTTGAACATCGGGGCGGGGATCACCTGCTTGGCGATGGCGGGGCTCTGCACGCGAACGATGAGCCCGCAGCCGCCGCTGCGCTCGAAGAACTCGACGCGGAGCGCGTGCGTTCCGGCCCTGAGCTTGATGGTTCCGGCGCGTTCTTCCATGCCGTGAACGCCGTCGTTGTCCACGACGAGTTTGGAGCCGATGAGAAGTTTGGAACCGTCGTCGGACTCGGTGAAAAACGTGTAGGTGTCGGTGGCGGGGACGGTGACGTAGCCGGTGTAGACGGCGCCGAGGGCGTCGGCCCGACCGGAGTTTCCGAAGACGCCGCCGGTTGATGCGATGTTGATGTCGGGCACGGCTTCGAGTTTGTAAGGGGTAAGGGTGTTGAAGTCGGGGAGGCGGGTGCGGGGCGGGATGGTGATGGGGACGACGTAGTAGGCGACGTCGATGGAGGGGCCGACGTGGATGGGGTTTTCCGGGATGCGGTAGGCGGAGAGGTCGTCGACGGTGAGGGAGACGAGCGCGGACGCGGCGAGCCCGCCGGGATCGACGGCGGTGTAAGAGAACGAGTCGGGCCCGAAGTAGCCGACGGGCGCGTTGTAGGTCAGTTGATCGCGGCCGCCGGGTCCGGTGGCGATGGAGCGGACGACCGTGCCGCCGTGGAGGGTGGTTGCGTCGAAGGTGCCGATGGCTACGGTGTCGCCGTTGACGTCGTAGTCGTTGGCAAGCACGTCGAGCGCGACGGGGATTCCGGCGAAGCCGGTGCCGCCGTCGGGGAAGGCGTTCGGGGGCTGAGGGCCCGCGGCGTTGAGAGCGCCCTTGACGGCCTTAAAGGTGTTCACACGCCCCCACCCGTAGACGTCGTCATTTCCGACAGCGCCGAAGTCGTCGCAACTGTGTTCGAGGATGTCCTCAACCTGCTGGGGAGTGAGTGCGGGGTTGGCGGACCAGATCATGCCGATCACGCCGTTGCAGACGGGTGTGGCCATGCTGGTGCCCGAGGCGTAGCACCATCCGCCGCCCCAGCAACTGCTGAGAATGTCCTGCCCCGGGGCGAAGACATCGACGGCGTGTCCAAAGGCGCTGAAGCCGGCGCGGTCTTCGCCCGACCACGATGCACCGACGACGATGGTGTCGGGGTAGTCGAATCCGCTGAGGTCGCGGGCGTCGTTGCCCGCGGCGTAGCAGTAGAGCCCGCCGTGAGATTTGATGTAGGTTCCGGTGGTTCCGATCGCGGGGTAGTCGACGCCGCTGTAGCTTGAGCTGGCGGCCTTGGCCCCGTGGTCGATCGCCCAGCGTGCGGCCTGGAGGATGTCGTCAAGGTAAGCGCCGCCGCCGCTGTCGAGCGCGACGCGGCACATCATGATCCGAAGGTTCCAGCCGATCCCGGCGACTCCGACAGCGTTGTTGCCGATGGCGGCAGCGCACCCGGAGACATGGGTTCCGTGCCCGTTGATTTCGCTGACGTCCCCGCCGTCAACCTCGGCGAGGTCGGTGACTGCGTTGAAGCCGGGGACGCGGTGGGCGGCGAGGTCGGGGTGAGTGAGGTCGATGCCGGTGTCTGTGACGGCGCAAATGACCGAGGCTGAACCGGTGGTGAGGTCCCAAGCCTTGGCGGACTGCATGACGGCGTGCCGCCGTGACCTGCGGGTCGTTGGGATCGATCTCGACAGGTAGCAGATCAGTCCAGGGTGGACGTATTGATCGCCGGTGGCGAAGCTCGCGTCGCGGGTTGGCCTGGTACCCGCGATCGGGTGCTGGTTGGAGGCCGCGCGAGGAAACTCGGGCGTGCGCGGTGAGGGCCTCGGGCGGTTGACCGGCAGCAGGCCTCATCCATGGGGTGAGTACTCGGTGAGGGGTGCAGGCGACGCCCGACGGCCGCGGCCTGATCGGGAGCAGGTCCTGGCGGGCGGGCAATCAGCCGTCCGGAGGAGCTCCAGCACGCCGAGCCGCTCGGTGAACAGGGGTCCGTTCGGCTTGGCATCGGTCGTGGCAGCATCACTCAAAAGGGGCATCGCCGCGGCCGGGTACGCGAGTGCAATTGATACGGCCATAACGCTCAGGCTCTTGTTCATCATGGGGGCGAGTTTAGCAGAAACGAGTTGGGTTTCATCGCGCATTGATCGGAGATTTCCGGCTTGGACCTCCGACGGCGGTCGACGCGAGCGGGTTTCGGGATTGGTTTGCGCTGTCAGGGGAGTGCGGAAATACTTGGGAGTTTGCTGTTGCGAACCCCCCAGACTACCAGTAGGCTGCGGCCGCGTTCATTCTCTTGCACCGCGCTCGCCGAGCGCCAAGCACATTGGAGACCCAGATGAAGAAGAGCCGTGTCGCTGCTTCCATC
The DNA here is from genome assembly GCA_044221955.1 of Phycisphaerales bacterium. GTDB lineage: Bacteria > Planctomycetota > Phycisphaerae > Phycisphaerales > UBA1924 > CAZCPB01. Next base: position 6,743 of record JBGAOD010000137.1, read on the forward strand.
GCGTTGTTTGCTTCACTCGCTTCGAGCTTGTGGGCGCAGGTTTCGACCAGGCCCGGGATGGGGGCGATCCCGTACTCGGGCGGGGTGACGTTCCGCGTGTGGGCCCCGAACGCCAGCGCCGTCAAGGTCGCGGGCACGTTCAACGCTTTTTCCGCGACGGCCAACCCCATGTTCAGCGAGGGCGCGAGCGGGAACTGGTCGGTTGATGTTCCTGGAGCGTTGGATGGGCAGCAGTACAAGTTTGTGGTCACCAACGGTGCGAGCACGATCTGGAAGAAAGACCCGCGCGGGCGCGAGGTCGTGAACTCGTCGGGCAACTCGATCGTCAGGGCCGACAACTTTGACTGGTCGGTGTACGGGCCGACGGTCACGCTTTTCAGTGACGGCTTCGAGTCGGGCACGTTCGGCTCGTCCTGGGCGCTGTCGGGGACGACCTCGTGGCGTGTGCAAACCTCGACGACGTACAAGGCAACAGGCACGCGCGGGTGTACCTTCGACAGCTCGTTGTCGTCGTCGTACGAGACCAGCCAACTGACGCTGACGATCAACGCTTCAAATTACGGGCAGCTCAAGCTTTCGTACAACGTTCGGAACGTGGGCGACGAGACGGACGCGGCCGACGGGCTGTTCATCTCGGGCAACGGAACGACCTGGACCAAGGTGACGGGTTACCCGGCGATCGCGGCGGCGTTTTCCGCGCAGAGCGTGGACCTGAGCGCGGCGGCCGCGGCGGCGGGGATCACGCCGGGCGCGACGTTCAAAGTCCGCTGGCAGCAGTATGACAACTCGCCCTTGTCGTCGGACGGAGTGGCGATCGACGACGTGGTTGTGACGGGCCGCGCCAAGACGCCCGCGTTTTCTACTCCGGCGTGGAATGAAAGCGTTTTCTACGAGATGCACATCGGGACGTTCAACGATGCCGTGGGGGGCACGCCGGGGACGTTCGCGACAGCCATTTCGCGGCTCGACCAGCTCCAGGCCTTGGGCGTGAACATGGTCGAGGTGCTGCCGTTGTCGGAGTTCGCGGGTGATTTCTCGTGGGGGTACAACCCCTCGGACCCCGACACGATCGAGGCTATTTACGGCGGGATGAACAACTACAAGTCGTTCATCAACGAGTGCCACGCCCGCGGCATCGGCGTCGTGCAGGACGTCGTCCACAACCACTACGGGCCGTCGGACTTGGACATGTGGCAGTTTGACGGCTGGCAGCAGAACAACAAGGGCGGGATTTATTTTTATCAGGACTTCCGCTCGAGCACGCCTTGGGGCGACACTCGGCCCGACTACGGGCGCGGCGAAGTGCGGACGTACATCCGCGACAGCATCATGTCGTGGGTCCAGGAATACCGCTGCGACGGGCTGCGCTGGGATTCGACGGTCAACATCCGCAACACCAACAACGGCGTGGGCACGGACATTCCTGACGGGTGGAGCCTGATGCAGTACTGCAACGGTCAGATCGACGCCAGCGTGCCGTGGAAGATCTCGATTGCCGAGGATCTTCAGAACAACGACTATCTCACGAAGACGACGGGCGCGGGCGGGGCGGGGTTTGACAGCCAGTGGGACGCTGGGTTTGTCCATCCGATCCGCGACGCGTTGATCACGGGCACGGATTCGGCCCGGAACATGTTCTCGGTGCGCGACGCGTTGACGCACTATTACAACGGCACGGCGACGCAGCGCGTCATTTACACCGAGAGCCACGATGAGGTCGCCAACGGGCACAGCCGTGTGCCAGAGGAGATCTGGCCGGGCAACGCGGGGTCGTGGGCGAGCAAGAAGCGTTCGACGCTGGGGGCTGGGCTGGTGATGACCGGGCCCGGCATCCCCATGATCTTCGAGGGGCAGGAAGTGCTGGAGGACGGGTTCTTTGCGGACTCTGACCCGGTCGACTGGACAAAGCTCACGACCTACGCGGGCATCCAGACGATGTACCGGGACCTGATCCGACTTCGCCGCAACTGGTACGACACCACCCGCGGGCTGCGCGGCAACAACATCAACGTCCACCACGTCAACGACACCAACAAGGTGATCGGGTACCACCGTTGGCAGAACGGAGGGGCCAAGGACGACTGCGTGGTCATTGCCAACTTCGCCAATGCCAGCTACGCGAGCTACAACTTGGGCTTCCCGCGCGGCGGCACGTGGAGAGTCCGGTTCAATTCGGACTGGAACGGGTACAGCGCCGACTTCGCCAACACCAACAGCTACGACACGACCGCCAACGCCGGAGCCAAGGATGGGATGAGCTACAACGCAAATATCGGAATCGGGCCGTATTCGATCATCATTTTGTCGCAGGACAACTAAGGTTCTCCGAACTAAATGTTACGGCGGCCCCGCGGACCGACGAAGTCGGCGGGGCCGCTTCTTTTTTTGAACCATGTCGAACGAACGCGGGGGACGCCGTCGCGCTGCGACCGGCACCTGGCAAGCGGGTCAAGTCCAGCACCGCCAGCCGCGAATTGAGCGCACATCTTGGCGCCGCACCAGGTTGTCCAACCCTGCGGCCGCGTCATAGGCATTTCTTCTCAGCGTGCAACGCTTTCCTGTCGCCGTTGAGCTTGTGCTCGTGTCCATGCTGAGGT
>JBGAOD010000138.1:0-8943 GCA_044221955.1 Phycisphaerales bacterium
CGCGCCGCGCTCGTCGCCCGGCTCCGCAAGCTCACCCCCCAGGACCCCGACCTGCTCACCTCGCTCGCCGACGCCGCCGACGCGATCGACGCCTCGCCCGAATCTCAACTCGCGCACGACTTTTCCACCGCATGGAACATCCCGCCACGCGACGTCCCCGAGCGCCTCCGCGCCGACCTCGCCCTCCTTGCCACGCCCGAGAGCGGTGAATGGGTGCGGCGCGGTCCGGCGGGCCGAACAGAGTCGCTCGGGCGCATCGTCGCGCTCCAGAGCACCGTCCTGGGTCCCAAGGACCCCGCGCTGGTCAGCACGCTCATTGCTCAGCTCCGCTCCGCCCGCGAGGAGAACCTCACCGAGGTCTACGCTGGAAGCCCGTCCTCGCTCAAACTCCAGATGATCCAGGCCGAGTCATCCATCAAGGCCGCCGACATCCTGGCCGAACGCTTCGGACCCAACGACCCCTCCGTGCTCGTCTGCATCGACGAGGCGGCGATGACCCTGGCGTTCAACGGCGGCGAGGACCGCGCCGTCGAACTCGCACGGCGTGCCTGTGCCATCCGTGAGACAACCCCGCCGGCCGCCCGCGATCCCATCGTGATGGCCACCGCACACCGCCACCTGGGCTGGTTCCTCTCCCTCGCCGGCCGCCACGAAGAAGCGATCACGATCCTGCGCAGCGCCGTCGGCGAAATCCGCGACGCCGTGGGTCCCGAGCACCACCTTGTGGCCCTCGCCGAGTCCAACCTGGCGTACAGCCTCCTCCAGACCGGCGCGACGCCCGAGGCCGACTCGCTCTCGCAGCGCGCCCTCCAAATCGCCACCAGCCTCCCCGCCACCTATCGCGACCAGCTCAACCACATCCAGTTCGTGCGCGGGCATGTGCTGATGAACCTCGGCCGTCCCGCCGAGGCCAAAGCGCTCTTCGGCCCGTGCTGGGAGCAGCACTACCGCTTCACCTCATCACCGTTCGCGTGGAGAAAAACACTCATCATCGACATGGCCCGGGCCTGCGCCGCGACGGGCGACGCCGCTGGCGCGGAGAAGTGGCGCGCGCTCATCGACGACACCCCCGCCCCCACCGGAACGGGTCTGTAGCGGAACCGCCGCGAGCTATACTCACCACGGTGGGGTGGCAGAGCGGTTGAACGCGCCGGACTTGAAATCCGGTGTACCCGTCAGGGTACCAGGGGTTCGAATCCCCTCCCCACCGTTCAACCAACGCAGGACATGCATCGCAACACAGATCCGATCACCCCGGCACCGCGATCTGCGTCAGGTTGTCCTGCGTCCAGTCCGTCCCCGGCTTCCAGTGGTACCGCAGCACGTCCCCGGGCGACGACGCGCCCGCGAGGTTGATCTCGCCCGTCGGGCTCGTGTACCCCGTCAGCGACCCGGTGATCTTCGTCGCGCCCGCGATGAAGTCCGAGATCCGCGTCACGCTCCAGTTGTCCAGCCCCGGCGACCACCAATAAATCGTGACCGTCCCGTCGGCTTCGATCCCCGCGATGTTCGTTCCGCCCCACGGCGTCACGTAGCTGGTCATGCTCGCCGGGATCAGTTTGGGCCCGCCGAACGCGTCGGTCAGGTTGCTCGTCACCCAGTTGCCGCCGAAGCTCGGCACCCACCACGTCGTGGAGACCTTGCCCTGCACGTCCGCGCCGACGAGGTTGATGGCGTCCCAGCTCGTGACGTAGGCCGTGAGCCCGCCGGTGAGGCGCGGGGCGTTGGTGATCTGCGACAGGTTGCTCGTCGTCCAGAGCGAGAGCCCCGGAGCCCACCAGATCGACTGCACGAGTCCCTGCGCGTCGAGCCCGGCCAGGTTCAGCCCGTCCCAGCTCGTGACGTAGCTGACCAGTTTCCCGGTGAACACGGGAGTCGCCAGCCCCTGCGCCTGCAGGTGGGTGACCGAGAGGTTCGTAAAATCCCACGCCCAGTTCCCGGCCGAGCCCGCGCCGGTCTGGATGTAGAGCACGACCTGCCCGTTGTCGGCGATTGCGCCGAAAGCGATCTTCCCGTCGGTTGTCGTGAACTGCGTGAACCCGGACCCGGTGATCGCGCCCTTGCCCGCAAGTTCCGTGGTCAGGTTCCGCAACGTCCAGGTGTTGTTGCGGTTGGTGTAGAGCAGCATCCCGGCTGACCCGCGCGCCAGCGTGTACGTCAGTCCGTCCTTGGGATCGACCCACGTCTGTAGCTCGCCCGAGATCGGCGGCCCGCCGGTCTTGGCGGTCAGATCCTGCACGCTCCACGCGCCGGTCGTGGTGTTCTGCTGGAACGCCAGCGGCCTGCCCGTCGCGCTGTTGGTCGCCACGATCGTCTGCCCCGCGCTGCTCGCCGCGGTGGTCTCGACGGCCGAGCTGGCCGAGCGGTAGCGTGACGCGTCGATGCCCGTCGCCACCCCGACGACCAGCGTGTACGCGCCCGAGCTGCCCGCGGAAGCGCCCGTGCCGCGGAGCGGGTCGTAGTTCCGCGCGGTCGGGCTCGCGCCGCTGACCACGAGGTAGTACGTCTGCCCCGCCGTGAGCGTCTGCCGCAGTGTGCTGGCGGTCGTCGTCGCGTCGGCGTTGTCGTTGTACGCGATCTCGCGTCCGGCCGAATCAAAGAGCCGGACCAGCGTGTCGGCGCTGAACGTGTTGTTCGTCAGCGTCTTGAACTCAAAGTCGCCGCTCGATGTCGGCACGAACGTGTAGACGTCCACGTCGCCGGCCCCGGTGCTGTAGTTGTTGTCATCGCCGATGGACTCGTCGAGGTTCGCACCCACGCCGATCGTGCGCACCGCCCCGTCGCCGATCGCGTTGTCGATGAACGAACCCTCCTCCGACAGCGGCAGCAGTTGCTGGTTGTACTCGTAGGAGCCCGTTTCCCCCGACGAACCCGAGCCCAGCAGGTACGGATCGAAGCCTTCGTTGCCGAAACCGACGACCGCGGCGTAGTAGGTCTCCCCGGCCTTCACTCGGTACCGCAGCAGCGGGTCGAGCCCGCCGAGTGTGGTCGCGTCGGTGTCGTCGGAGACCGCGAGCAGGTTCCCGTCGCCGTCGAAGAGGTACAGCACCGTGTCCACCGCTGTGTCCACGTCGAAGATCGAGAAAGAATCGATATCGATCTCCAGAATCCCGTCCGCGGTGGGCTGGATCTTGACCATGTCCACGTCGCGGTCGCCCACCTCGCGCGGCGTGCTCTGCCCGGGCACGCCGTCAAACCCGATGGTCCCGGGCTGTCCCACCACCGGCAGCGGGATGGCCGAGCCGTCGAGCGACTGCGGGATCGCGCCGTTGGCGTCGTTGTTGATGAACTGCACCTGCAACTGGTACCGCCCGGTCGGTGAGGTCGCGGGGCGATCGGCGGGGTCGAGCGGGTCGTAAATCTTGTTGCTGGGGTGCGAGATCCCCACGTAGATCGTCTGCCCGCGCGTGACCGTGAAGCGAAGGAAGCTGTCGCTCGTGTGCCCGACCCGCTCGCCGGTCGCGATGCTGAGCACCTGCGGCCCCGAGACCCGCTCGCTGGCCTTGCCCAGGATGTCGAGCGCCAGCCCGTTGTCGTTCGCGCCGATCTGAACACCGTTCTCATCAAAGACCCGCACGTAGGTGTCCACGAAATCCGTGTCGTACGGCGAGTTCAGGTTGATGAGCATCGTGCCGGCGTCGGGCGCAAAGAACGAGAAGATATCCACGTCCGCCTTCTCGGTTGCGACGCCCTCGTCCGAGCCGATCACGCCGTCGATCGTCAGCGGGTGCCGGTAGTCCCCGAGTTCCGACTTGCCCGCCCCGCCGATGGTCCCTGAATTGTCACTGTTGTCGAGCGCGACCAGCAGCGTGTAATTGCCCGTGCTCCCGGACGCCCCGCTCCCGGCGGTGTTCGGGTCGTAGCCCGTGTTGGCGTTCCCGCTCACTCCGAGGTAGTACGTTCCCGCCGCCAGGTCCAGCACCAGCGCGGACCAGGAGCTGCCGCTCCCCTCGTTGTTGTTGGCGACCAGCTCCGTGCCGTTTTCCGAGAAGATTCGCAGGTACGAATCGAAGTCCCTGGGTGCATTGGCGTTCGGACCGACGCGCACCGCCAACGTGCCGAACTGCGTCAGTTCCACGCGGACCAGGTCCACGTCGTTGGCGCGAACGGCTTCTCCCGAAGAGTCCGTGCCGATCGTCCCGTTGTAGAAGAACGAACCGCCGGCCCCGATCGGTCCGCTCGGTCTCACAGCGCCCACGATCGTCCCGTTCGGGTCGCCAACGCCGTTCGTGTTCCCGTTGAGTTGGTCGAACTTGGCTTTGACGGCCTTGAGCGCGCTGTACACGTTCACGCGCGGGTACGGCAGTCCGGTGTTGGTCACGTTGTCGTTCTCGTCATCCCCGTCGATGATCGTGTCCGACGTGGTGCGCAGCGTGTTCACGACCTCGGAGGTTGTCAGCTCACGCCCGCCGAACTTCAGCGCCGCCTCCTGCAGCAGCGCCACCACGCCCGAGATCATCGGCGAGGCCATCGACGTCCCGCCCTCGGTGTTGTACCCGCCGTTGAGGTACGTGCTGTAGATCAAGGCCCCGGGCGCGAAGATCATGTTGGGCGCGTTGATCCGCTGGCTGAAGCTGGCGATGCGGTCCGGGCCCGTCGTGTTGTCGATCGCCCCCGATCCCCACTGCACGCCCGTGTACCGCCCGTCCTGCCAGACCGCGCCGACCACCAGCGAGCTGATGATCCCCGGCGACGCCGCGTTGAGCGTCTCATGGTCCTTGTACGAGTTCCCCGCCGCCGATACCACCGTCACGCCCGCCGCCTCCAGGGATCTGATGTCGTCGTAGTAGATATCCGACATCGCCTGGCTGGCGGCCGTGAAGAACCCCGCGCCCAAGGACATGTTCACCGCCACGATGTTGTACTCAACCCGGTGGTTCAGAACCCACTTCAAGGCCGACGAGATCGTCCGGTTGGAAGCCCCGCCGTTGTCTGGGAAGACCCGCAGCCCGATCAGCCCCACGTCCGGCGCAACCCCAATGTCCGGGTTGCGCGCCCCGACCGTCCCTGAAACGTGCGTCCCGTGCCCCTGCGTGTCGATTGGGGTGACCGAGTTGTTGATGAAATTGAACCCCGCCCGGTAGTTGGGCGCGAGCAGCGGGTGGGTTTGATCGAGCCCCGTATCAATCACGGCCACGGTTACCCCGGACCCATCGATCCCAGCGAACGTCGGGTCGTTGCGGGCCGAGGTAAGCCCGATCAGGTCGAACGCGGGCGACGTCAGCAGCCGCCGCGCTTCAAGTTCCTCCAGCCCCAGCGGCGCACGAACCGAGCTCGCCCGGCCCGAGGCAGCACCCAGCCTTCGGGCCCGAAAGCCGGGCCCAGCCAGTGCCAACCCCGGGGTGTTCGGAGCAACGCGATATTTCTCGGACCGGTCGAGCGCGTGGGGTTTTTTCATGGGGTTCACCGATGGAAGGGTTGGGAACTTCAATCTCGTCGCAACACGACCCCGAAGAGAGGCCCGGAGCGAATCCCCGGACGCTCGCAGGCCCGAGCGCTTCATCCTCCGCAGGGAGTCGAATGGTACTGCAACGACCGGCATCGGCGTTCTATCGAGCTCGACCCGAGATTCTCGTTCCGATCTTGCCTAAGTTCTATCGCCGCAAGAACATGGAACACGGCAACCCGCCGCTCCGCGAGCCTGATTCGCGATAAACCATGTCCCGATCAGGTGTCAACCGGCAAGGGACAGTCCTGAACCACTATCTTGTGAAGGAACCTCTGGTATTCCGCGCGAAGGATCGGTAGTCTACGAGCACGGGCCACCGCCCGAAAGGTCGAGCGATCTCTTTCAAGCCGGTGATCGGAACTAAACAAGGCCCCAAAGGCAAGGGAAAGCGAGGGTCGAGGGGAACAGAGAAAAACCGGTCGGCCCCGCGAGGGCATCCGCGGCCCATCGGTCGATGAACGAAGTCGGGCGTTTCTACTGAGTCTTTGGGGAGAGAACGACGTGGCGAGCTTGAAGATATTGCTGACCGGGGTTGGTCCGAGGGATCCGGCCTCACGGAGCGGGACCCGCGCTCACCGGCGCACCCGGGCGATGGCTCACGTCGCCGTGCTCGCCCCGGGGCTGCTCTCGTTTGCCTTCGATAACCCCCGTTCGGATAGGGTGCTCTCGGGCCCCTCAGCTTCTGCGGCTGTTCAGATCGTCAACAACCGCCCGGGTACCTTTGTGGATATCAAGGACACCGGTCTGCCGCTGAACCTGCACGGGGACCTCTCCGCGGCGGTCACCACCACCATCGGGAACAGCGTTTTTCCGGCCGGCCGAGTCGTCATCGCCAACAACGGCGGGATCGGGTTCGACCCCACCGACGATTTTCTCGATCCCAACCCCGAAGCGATCCCCAGCAACCGAGCCTTCGGTGGCTCAAAGTGCCTGCTCCCCTACTGGTCTGACATCGGCAACCATGTGGGGAACGTGTACGTTGAAGAGGTGAACTCGGTGCTCGTCATTCAGTGGGACCACAAGAAGTTCGAGGGGTTCCCCAACGCCGCAGCCGTCACCTTCCAGGTCCAGATCCGCGGCACCGTCCAGGACGATATCGTCGCCCAGATGCTCTACCAGACCATCGAGGAAGGTCCAGCGTTTGGCGGTGCCAACGGGGGCGTGGGGTACCAGGACGGGATCGGCGGTTCGCTCAACGACGTGCAGTACGCCGTCGGAGAAGCGTTCTCCGTCTCTGATCTCGAAGTCCTCACCGTCCTGGCCCCGAGCCCCGGCACCGGTCTGGTCACGCTCCTCGGGCTGGGGCTGCTCACCCGTCGGCGGCGGTAAGGCGGGCAAAGCCCCCTGAGCCAACACCCAACACGTTCGGCGTGGATAGAATCACCTCCGCCCGCGGCTCGGACCGCGGTGGCGGCTTCTATTTGGGGAACTGTGCATGGCTCATGATCCATTGGACACCGTCATCGGTGTGGACGAGACGGTTCGGCGCGACACGGCCGGCGCGGCCAAGCACCTCGCCGCCGCGAAGAAAGCGGAGGATTCGTCGGACCGCGTCTCCGCGATCGCCGAACTCCGCCGCGCGACCGCCGCCGACCCTCACAACGCCGAGGTCATGTTCCACTTGGGCTACCAGCTCGACCTCGTCGGCGAGGAGGAGGAAGCTCTCTCTCTCTACGAGACCGCCTGTGAGAACCCCCCGGCACCGATCAATGCGCTTATTAATCTCGCGATCCTCTACGAGGACCGCGGCGACTTCGCCCGGGCCGAGCGCTGCCTGCGGCAGGTTCTTGACACGCACCCCAACCACGCCCGCGCCCGCCTCTACATGAAGGACGTGCAAGCGAGCCGCGAGATGGTCGTCGAGGACGACCCCGACCGCGACACCTTCAAGCGCAAGGCCCTGATGGACACGCCCGTCACGGACTTCGAGCTTTCCGTCCGCGCCCGCACCTGCCTCAAGAAGATGAACATCCGCACCCTGGGCGATCTGCTCCGGATCACCGAGGCCGAGCTGATGAGCTACAAGAACTTCGGCGAGTCCAGCCTCGTCGAGATCAAGAAGATGCTCACGGTCCGCAACCTGCGCCTGGGCCAGGGCCTGGAAGACGCCCACCGCGCCGCCCGCCGCACGCTCGTCGAGCAGTACAAGGGCACCGGGCAGGAGACCCTCCTCGCCAAGCCGGTCACCGATCTCCAGCTCTCGGTCCGTGCCCGCAAGGCCCTCCAGTTGCTGGATATTCAGACCCTGGGCGACCTCGCCAGCCACACCGAGGCCGAGCTGATGGGCGTCAAGAACTTCGGCGCGACCTCGCTGACGGAAGTCCGCGAGCGTCTCACCGAGTTCGGGCTGTCGCTGCGGAAGCTTGACAACTAACCCGCCCGGACGATGCGTTCGGTCTTGGCTCCCGCGTTGACTCTCAACACCTCACTTGGAAGGTCATGGCCGCGCCGCGCAGTTCGATCCTTTCCTTGTCCCTCTGGGGATTCGCATGACCGACCTTCGCAGCAGCGGTTCGCCCCGCTGGATTCGCTGGGGAGCGTGGCTCTTCCCGATCGTCGTGTGGGCCTTGGCCACGCTGCTTTACAAGGGCGATCTCGGGCGCTGGAACGACGACTACGCCTTCAACCAGCGCATCCCCGAGACCGGAGTGGCACACCAGTTGTTCCCTTCGATGAGCGGGATCTTCACCCTGAGCCAACAGTTTTGGCGCCCGCTGTTTTTCGTGATCGTGCCGGCATTACAGACGGCCTTCTGGGACACGCCGTGGGTAAACCACGCGCTCCATGCGATCCTGCACCTCGGCCTGTGTGGATTGATCTGGCGATTGCTTCTCAGGCTCGGGGTGACGCGGTGGACGGCCGCCAGTCTGACCCTGGTGTACATGACGTTCCCGGTTCATTTTCAGACTCTATTTTGGTCCGCGTGCCTCACCACGGTTCTGGCGACGGGGATCTACGTGCTGCTTGTGCTCATGTACCTGCGGTACGCCGCGATCCCGCCGGGGAGCGGGGGATCGTGGGGCAAGACTCTGGGATGGACCATCGCGATCACGGCGGTGGGGACACTGATCCCCCTCATAAATGAACAGCCCGCCGCGGCGGTGGTCGCCATCCCATTTTTGCACCCGGCGTTGCGTTTTCGGCGGGATTCGTCGCGGGGATCGCGGGGCTCCGACCTCGTGCGTGCCTTGCTCCCGATCGCGGCGTTGCTGGTGATGTACGCCGTGTACCTGTATCTCTACGTTACCACGTCGCGCAAGGGATACCCCGCGACCTCGGGCACCTTTATTGATCTTCACCCGAGTCGTTTTTTTTCGCGGATGCCCTCGTTCCTTATGGAAATGTGGAGGTGCATGACGATCGAGAACCGTTGGGACGACCTGTTCAAGGACGGTGTGCGCGCGCTCAAGGCGCTCAAGTTCGAGGGCGTGATTTGGGCGGCGGCGAGTGTTGGGACCGGAGCCCTCTGGGGATGGACCTGGTTCCAGCGGGGT
>JBGAOD010000139.1:0-8905 GCA_044221955.1 Phycisphaerales bacterium
CAGGAGTGGGATTGGGTTTGGTTGAAGCGATCGACGACGGCCTGCACGGCGTCGCCCTCGGGGCCGGTCCATTTTTCCCAGTAGCGGAGAATGACACGACCGCGGGGGATGGCGGCGGCGCTGCGGGGTTTGATGGGCCAGAGGGCGGCGGTGGTTCCGGCGGCGGCGAGGGTGGTGAGGGCGGTTCTTCGAGTGATTGGCTTGAGGTTGAGGTTGGTGCTGGGGGTGGTGGTCACGGGGAGGGGTCTGGGTGAATGTTGTGCATGGTGTTTGGGTCAGGGCCAGCAAACAGGGGAATGAAGGAAGAAGAAAAGAGGTAGAGGGGTAGAGGCAGGTTGAAAACCTGCCCCACTAGATTTGGAAGAAGAAGAAGAAGAAGAAGAAGAGTTAGTGCGAGAGCATGGTCGGCGGGATTTCCTGCTTGGTCATCCCGGGGCCTTTGAGGAGAACCTTGAGTTCGGTGCCGCCAGTTTTCTCGAAGTAGGTGACCGTGATGGGATGGAGTCCTTTGGCAAGGGCGATGAATCCAGACTTTTCGGCGGCGCTGTGCGGGCCGTCGTTGGCGACGACCTTGTCGGTGCCGATCCAGAGGTTGCTGCCGTCGTCGGAGAGAGTGGAGAACGTGTAGACGCCGTCGGCGGGAATGTTGACGTAGCCGCGGAATCGGAAAGCGTACTTGTCGCGGGCCTTGGCGGAAGTGATCTCAAACTTGGGGGCAACGCCCTGCGCAGCAGACTTGAGCTTGTCGAAGTCGGGGGTGAGGTCGTAGTCGCCTTCGGCGTACTCGTAGCTGAGGCCGGGTTGAGCCTTGTCGGCTTTCACGGCGGGGTGCGGCGTGGCAGCGGAGAACTTGGCGGACGTTGGGGCGCTGACCGCGCGTTGGGCTCGGAAGGATTGGGCGGTGAGGATGGAAGTGGTGGTGATGTGAACCGGACCCTTCGCAACGGGTGATGAGGCGGTGGGTTTGGTGCCGTCGAGCGTGTAGCGAAGATCGACCCCGGACTGCGCAGTGGCCATCGTGGCGTCAACGGACCCGACGAAGATGTCGGCCTCGGCCTTGATGGTCGGGGGCGTCGAAACGTCGGGCTTGGCCTTGAGGTCGAGGACGATCACGGAGTCGTCGGACTTGGGCATGTCCGCGGGCAGCGTGATCGTCGTGGCGTAGTCGGATTGCTTGACGGCGAGCGTGCGTTTGGTGGGGTCACCCAGGAGCGAGGCCTTGCCGTCGCCAGCACTCCCGTTGAGCAGGCCGTCGATGACGAGCTCGTTGCTGGCGGGCTTCTCGAAGACGTGGAAGTAGAGCCGGGTCACACCGCCGGGGAGTTGCTTCTGCGTGCAGCGTCCCCATGAGAACTTCCCGAACGGACCCGCCTGCGTGCCGTAGATGGATTCGCCGTTGACGCTGGTCCAGGCCCCGAGGGCGTGGAGGCGTTCGACGCTCTCGGGTGGGATTTCGCCGAGAGAAGTCGGTCCGACGTTGAGCAGGTAGTTACCGCCCTTGGACGCGATGTCGGCCAGGTTCTGGATCATCTCCCTGGCCGTCTTGAAGTTCTTGTCGACGCGGTTGTACCCCCAGTGGTCATTCATCGTCATGCAGGTTTCCCAATCGAAGCCTGGGTTTTCGTCGGGGATGAACTGCTCGGGAGTTCCGTAGTCGCCGAGGGCTCCGCCGTTCTCGCCGGATTCGAGCCCGTACGCGCCGCCGCCGCGCCCGACGCGGCTGTTGATGATGATGTTGGGCTGGAGCGAGCGGACGTATTTTTCAAGGTCCTTGCCGCGCTCGTTGTTCCAGGTGCCCTCCCATTGCCCGTCGAACCAGAGGACGCCGATGGGGCCGTAGTTCGTGAGCAGGTCCTTGAGTTCGGCCTTGAGGTAAGTCACGTAGCGGTCGAAATTGGCACCGTCGGTCGAGCGCGTCTCCCACTCGCGGCGTGGCGTGTAGTCGGGGTGGTGCCAGTCCATGATGGAGTGGTACCAGCAGATCTTGATGCCCTCCTTGCGGCAGGCCTCGGCCATCTCTTTCATGATGTCACGCTTGAAAGGCGTGGACATCACGTCATAGTCGGTGACAGACGAATCGAACAGGTTGAAGCCGTCGTGGTGCTTGCTGGTGATGACGATGTATTTCATGCCCGCTTCTTTGGCGAGCTTGACCCACGCGTTGGCGTCGAACTTGGTGGGATTGAACTGCCCGACGAACTTCTCGTACTCGGGCACGGGGATGTGGGCCGTGTTCATGATCCACTCGCCGTGGTCCTTGTTGCCGTTCCATTCGCCGGCGGGGACGGCGTAGAGGCCCCAGTGGATAAACATTCCGAAGCGGGCCTCGCGCCACCAGTCGAGGCGCGGGTCCGGCGCGGGGGTCGCGTCTGGGGCTGCGACGGTCGGGGTATCCGCGTGCGGGAACGCAGCGGTGGCGAGCGGGTCTTGCGCGACTGCGGCGGCCGTGAGCAGCCCCGCAGCGAGGAGCAACGAGCGAGGAACACGGATCGGACACAGAGCGTCGTGGGCTGAGAACATTGGCGGTCTCCCATGGAAATGCGGAACGCGGGCGTTGGGTGCCCGGGGTAATGCAGCGTACTGAAAAACGGGCGTCGGTGTTGATCCTCGGGACCGTGCCTGTGGGCTCGGGCTCGCGGGTTGTTGGGGCGGCGGGGCAAAAAAACAGCAAGCCCCGGGAGGCCGAGGCTTGCAGAAGCGAGGCGGACGGGACTCGAACCCGCAACATCCGGATCGACAGTCCGGTGCTCTAACCAATTGAGCTACCACCCCTTCAAGACGTTCAGGATATCCGACACCCCGGGCCGCAGGCCGACTCAAGGCGGAAAGAAATGTAGGTTCACTCACGATCTTGTCAAGCGCCGCAGGCCTTCGCGAGCCCGGCCAAACGTTCGGCAGAACCCGTCGATCAGTTCGCTTTCTTCAGGGAGATCTTTCCAACTTCCTGAAGCTGGAACGGGCTGCCGTCGACCCCAACCTTGCTCCCGGCCACCCACATCATGACGCACGCCGTGGCGAGGAACGCGACCGCGATGAACGCCAAGGCCGCATAGACGTCGAGCGAGGCGCTGCGCTTGCCGCGGCCGCCGGGGAGTTGCATTCCGAACTGACTCATACTTCAGACTCCAAAGGCCCTGTGGTGGGCCGGTACACACGCGTCCAGGATCAATCGCAGAATCGCGGCCGCTTCCCTAGTTCCCCTGAGGCTTGTTCATGATCTGATCGCCCTCGCGGACAACCACGTTGCTGCCCAGCGTGTCGATCCGGCCGACCGACCACTTGAGGTCGGTCTGCTCGATGATCAGGTTGCCGAGGAACTGATTTCCACGGACGATCATGAACTTCATGTTTTTCTGGACCTGGTCGTTGCTGCCGACGTTGATCTTGGCGAGGGACTTCTTGGATGCCGTGTCCTGGGTGATCTGCTCGATCCGGGCCTGGATCAGTGGGCCGCGGGTCGAGGACGCAAGGGAATCAGGGCCGCGCGGGCTGGTAGGGCCGTTGCCACCGGCCAACTTCAACTCCGCGAGTTGCTCTTCCAGGGCGCGGATGGTGCTGGTCTGCACTTCCTTCAAGCTCTCCAGATCGCTGAGCTTGGCTTCGAGGGCCAGCACTTCGCCGCGCGTCTTGAGTTCGCCGTTGCGGAGGTTCGAGACTTCCTCCTTATACGACGTGATCAGCGAGGCCTGGGTCTTGGCCAGTTCGCCGAGTTCGGCGATCTTGCCCGAGATGGCCTGACGCTCGGCCTCGGCCTTGTTTTTCTGGGCGAGCAGGCTCGAGTTCTGGGCCTGCAGTTCGCTGGTCACCGCGTCGCGGCTGGCGATATCGCGGGCGAGCTGCTGGATCGAGTCGGTGAAGCGCCCGCGTTCGTTGCCGAACACGGTGCTCTGGTTCTGCATCGCGGCCTGGGCCGCCGCACGGTCCGCCTGGGCCCCCGAGAGGCTGGCGGTGATCCGGTCCGCGTTGGCGGAATAGGCGATGGTCAGCGCCGCCAGAAAAATACTCAACACGGCCGCGAAAACCACGAGAAACTTGGTCAGAATATGCACGTTCGACTCCTCAGCAACGCCCGCGACCCGCCCATGGGCCGCACCAACGCCTGTTCACGCACCGACACGCACGCCGGTGCAGCCAATCCAACACACCCTCAACATACCCGCGATCCTCGGAAAAAACCGCCCGGGATCGCTCACGCTCGCGGCACCGTCGCCGCGCCCACGCCGGGGCCGCCCCGACAGGACCGGTATGGTAACACCTTTCCGGCGGATCGTCATCCGGGGTTTGCAAATCTCGCGACAGGCCGCCGGACCCGACCCGCCGGGTTCCGGGCCGCCGGATCTGACTCGGACCGGGCGCGTTGCCGCAAACCACCGGTTCTCTCCGCGCGGCGGAACGGTTCCATCAACCGGGCGATTCGGGCGGTTGGCGGTCAACTTTTCGGTCGATCGAGGTGGCGTCCCGCTTACCGGCCCCGGGCCTGGTCCTGGGTCAGCACCCCGGCCGCCGCCGCGATCCGAACCCGCGTATCGCCGTCACCCAACAGTTCGTCGAGTCGGGCGAGGTTCTGCGGCCCGCCGGTCACGCCGTACACGAACGCGCACTGGGCACGCACCGCCGGGATGGCGCTCGCTCGGTATTCCTCGGCCAAGAAGGCCCCCTGCGGCAGCCCCATCCGCGCCAGCGCCCCGGCCACCGAGAGCCGCACCTCGGCCGGGAGCAGGTTCCCGGCCTCGTCCTTGTACGACGCAAGATAGATCAGGTTGTCCACCGACTTGCGGTCTTGGACCTGACCAAGAATCTGCACGGCCATCGCCGTCGCCTCAAGGTCCTCCGGCCGAGACGGGTAGAGCGCTGCACGCAACGCCTCCAGCGAAACCTCGTCCCCGGCAAATTGCAACTGCATAAGTTGCACCTCCGCCTGTCCCGAGTTTGCGGTCCGCCCGGGAGCGACGCGGCCCCAAGCCCGGAGCATCGGGGCCGCAGAACGGTTTCCAAGTTCCCCGAGCAAAAACGCCACATGCGACCGGACCCGCGTCGGCCACTCACCCGTGAGCATCCCCGCGAGCGGGGTCTGGTCGGCAGGCCGACCGTTCTTGGCCAAGGCAAAGATGGCCGCGGATCGAACGAACGGCGACGGGTCCCCGACCAGCCCCTCGGTCGCGGGGATCAGCCTATCCAAACCCGAACGTCCAACCGACATCGCGGCAACCGCACGCACGCCTTCGTTCGGATCGGTCAGACCCAGCGCCACGAAGTTCTCCATCCGCGCCGGCAGCTTCGCGGCCGCCTCGATCGAGTTTGCACGCACCTCGGCGTCGGGGTTCCGCACTCCCGCTTCGATCTCCGAGACGGCCCGCTCGCGAAGGTCCGCGAGCACTACCGGGTCTCTGAAATCCTTGCTCGAAACACCGGGTGAACCGTTCGTGCCGTCGACGGGGATCGTGCAGCCCGGTACCACGATTGCCGAGGCGATTCCCAAGCCAGCGACGGCGGCGAGCAGCGAAAATCCGATCGCTCTGTTCAATTTTCTCGGAACGCGAACTCGTGTACGCCGCATGATAAATCTCCGGGTCAAATCTCGCTCACACTGCTCTTCCGCCGCGCCCTGATCCAAGCGACCACGCACATCAGCCCCGCAGTCGTCAACACGGGGTACGAAGCCCAGTCCCCGAACCGAGCATACGGCGTATCGATCGTCAGGTTCGGGATCACTCCAAAGAGCACTCCGTCCACGTCCGATTCACCCGGCCTCCCCTCAACCCCGGAGGCGATGAGCTGGCCGCGGGCGTCGATGATCGCCGAGATGCCGGTGTTCGCCGCTCGGACCATCGGGGTGCCCAGCTCCAGGCACCGCCAGCGCGCCAGTTGCAAGTGCTGCAATCGCCCGGCCTTGAAAAACGCGAACCACCCGTCGTTGGTCAGATTGACGAGAAGGTCGGCCCTGCGCGTCGAACCGTCGAAGACCAGACGGCGGCAGTGCTCGGCCCGTGTCACTTCAAAGCAGATGGGGGCCGCAAAGCGGACGAGCGGGACGTGGTCCCGCGACTCCCCGAGCTCGAGCGTCAGCGGTGTGTACTTCGTCCCAGAAGCCAGATCGAACGCCATCCCCCGCGCCCCCACCGCCAGCATCTGCTTCTGCAGCCAGGGCCAGCGCCCGATCAGCGGCATGTACTCGCCAAACGGGGTGAGCGCGATCTTGTCGAACCGCTCGGGCTCCACCCATCCATGGTTCACGATGAACGCGCTGTTGTACCGCCGCTTGGCCTCGATCGAGTACCCGCCGTTGCGTTCGACCACACCAGGCTCGTCCGCTCCGATCGCCCCCACCACCATCGGGATGCCGATGGACTTCTGCAACGCAAAGAGCCGAGTCGCGAACGTGTTGACCGAGAGTTTCTCCGTTGTTCCGTCGCTCCTGGGAACCGGCACGTACAGCCCCGCCCGCTCCTGCTCCCGCAACGACGCCTCGTCCAGGTTGATCCCCGGGAACATCGTCTCGGGCCAGACGATCAAGTCCGGCTCCGCCCGCCCCGCCGGCCCCGGTCTGGTCCGATTGTCACCCTTCGCGGCCAACCTGGTCAGTTCCTCAAAACGGTCCATGTCCGAGAGCCGACGCTGGAACGACCAGCCGATTTTGTTGTCCTGCGGCAGGTTGGTCTGCACGACGGCTACGCGCAGCGTCCGCCCATCGCCGCCGTGCGGTCCGACAGAGTTCCCGATCAAGCTTCCGACCAGCCAGACCGCGACACCCACTCCCCACCAGATCGCCTGCCGCTTCCCGCAACCGCACTCGCGCCGAACAAACATGCTCGCCAGCCCGCCAGAAAACCACGCCACGAGGAGCGATACCCCGACCGCTCCCACCACCCGCGCCGGGTCGGAGAGCATCGGAACATCGATCAGCGGGTGCGCGAGATAGAACCACGGCAGGCCGTCGAGGATGACATCTCCCCGCAGGACTTCCATCCCAATCCACGCCACAGGCACTCCGAGTGCCAACGGCAGACGCGGCCAAGCCCGCGCGATCAGCCCCATCGGCACCACGAAGAGCCACGTCGTGGACGCCAGGTAAATCGTCATCGGCGCGTACCCGGCCGAGGAGATCGGGATCACGTAGCTCATCTAGGAGATCGGGATCACGTAGCTCATCTCCAGCAACCACAACGGCAGCACGCCCAGGCACGCCAGCAACGCCGCCCGGTTCAACTTCGTTGCCCGCACCGCCAGCCAGGTCAGCGGGATCGGGGCGATGAACACCGCGGGCCAGAATCCGACGGGAGGAAACGCCGACGCCATGAGCAGCGCGTGCAACAGGCCGCACAGCACCGCGTGCCACCAGCGTGGTTCGCACTCGGAAGCGGTCGAGGCACCTGCTCGGTCGCTCGCCTTCATGGAGTTTGCGGTTTCAAGCCCGATCGCCACGCCTACCCACCCCGGTGCTTACTTCCCGGCGTAGTCGATCACGCGCGCGATCTCGGTTCGCAGGTTCTGCCTCGTCACCACGCGGTCCACGATCCCGCTCTTGAGCAGGAACTCGGCCCGCTGGAAGCCCTCGGGGAGCTCCTGCCGGATGGTCTGCTGGATCACGCGCGGCCCGGCAAAGCCGATCAGGGCCTTGGACTCGGCCAGGATCACGTCGCCGAGCATGGCGAACGACGCGGTGACGCCGCCGGTGGTCGGGTCCGTGAGCACCGAGATAAACAACCCGCCCGCGTCGTCAAAGCGAGCGAGCGCGGCCGAGGTCTTGGCCATCTGCATCAGCGACAGCCCGGACTCCTGCATGCGAGCACCGCCCGAGCAGCTCACGATCACCAATGGCAGACCGGGCCGCTCGGTGCCGTCCTTCTCACGCCCCGGAGTCGCGAACTCGATGGCACGGGTGATGACTTCGCCGACCACGCTCCCCATCGACCCCATCATGAACGTGAGGTCGAGGCAGCAGAGCATCGCCTCGCGACCCTTGAGGAAGATGCGCCCGGCCTTGATCGCATCGGTCGCGCCCGTGCGGATCTGCTCGGCGGTCAACCGGTCCTTGTAGGCCTTGAGGTCCTTGAACCGCAGCGGGTCGGTCGGGGACGGGCCCGTGAACATCTCCTGAAACGTACCGGGGTCCGCGAGTTGTTTCACGCGCTCCGAGGCGCTGATGCGGTAGTGGTGCCCGCACTCGGGGCAGACGTGCAGGTTGGCTTCGAGGTGCTTGCGATAGACCATCTTGCCGCACGATGGGCAGCGCAGCCACAGACCCTCTGGGATCGCGGACTTGCGTGCCGGCCTGACCTCTTGCCAAGTTCGTGTCGCTGCGGCGGCCTGTGCCATGAGACTGCTTCCCTGTTCACGTCGCAAGACCCAAGACGTGCGTACCTGTAATCGTCCGAGAACCCCGCCGAGGATGAGAGAACCGCATCCCTGCTGAAAGTGCCTGACTTCCGACTCAGACCGAGCGACGCACCGGAGCCCCGAGCGGCCTCGAACTCTGGCGAATCGCTTGCTTGGCCGATGCCCGCACCGGCAACGCCTCGATCGCGGACTCAACCGGCGGCAGCACCGCGGGAAGTCCCAGCCTCTCGCGGAGCCGATCGCAGTCGAGCGTCAGCCTCTCGATCCCGTCTCCGCCGTAGGCTAAATCCCAAAGCTGGGTCGTCGGCATCCCTTGAAGGTAGCAACGGGCCATGCCGAGCGCGGTGGGCCGAAGTATGACCGCCAGCGTGCCGGTGGCCGAGGCGTACTTCGGAACCAGCCGCCGCAGAACTTCCATCATCCGATCGCGGGCGTCGTCCATCGACTCGCCGTTCGGAACGCTCACCGTGAACGGGTCGTCCTTCCACTGCCGGTACACCGTCGGCGAGCGGTCCTCAAGATCGGACTCCCTCATCCCTTCCCAGAGCCCGAGCGACGGCTCGGCCAG
>JBGAOD010000007.1:0-20184 GCA_044221955.1 Phycisphaerales bacterium
GTCACGCCGCACGTGGCGGCCGAGTCGGACCTGACGGAGGAGCGGCGCTGGGCACTTCTCAAGGAGAACATGAGAAGGTTCGGGGCGGGGGAGCCGCTGCTGAACTGCGTGGATAAGACGAAGGGGTATTGAGCGGGGAGAGCGAGGCGCGGCAAGGTTGGCAGGTGCTGAGTGCCGATCCGCCCGCCCACGCTGCCACAATATGATCTGGCGTGGAGTTCGAAGCACACGCGACAGTCCACGACTTTCCGCCGTCCATGGTTGGGTGGCCCTTGTGGCGTCGCGTGCTGTGGGCGCCGGTCTGGGCTGTCTACCTCGTTGTGATGCTCCCGCTGTTCGTTCTCTTTGGTGCGTGGCACACGCTTTGGAATCCGGTCGCGAGCGCACGGTCGTTCCGTCGGCTTCGCGGGAGTATGGCGGCGGTGGGGCGCACCGCAACCTGGGAGGAAGTTGAGCGCGACCTCTCGCGCGGACCCGGAACCATCGTGTGGGACCTGCGCACGCTGGGGTGGCCGATCGTCCACGTGTGGTGGGTTCCTGAATCCCTCGCGTGCGCCGGCGGCCCGCGGCCCTTGGGGTGGCCGCGGAAGGGCATGTCGGAAGATGTGGCCTACGACCGGTGGCTGTCAGATCGTTTCGTCAGCCCTTCCACAGGCACGGGGCGATTGCTGGACGGCGCATCCACCATGAGGGGAGTGAACCGGTTGCGAGCCAGATGCGCGCAGCTTCGCCTCGCGCATCGGACGTTGGAGGAAGCGCATTTGTGGTCCGCGATGCTCAAGTTCTCGTCCACGCCGCCGAAGCCCGCTCCGTCGGGGGAAGATTCTTGCGCATAAGGCAGGGGTGAGCGGGGTGCGCGGAGCTGCGCCGCTCGAATCGGGGACACTTTCCGCCCGGCGAGCGATCATTCAAACACACGAGCGTACCACTCCGCCGTCCACGCGCAGGGCGGCGCCATTGGTTGCAGACGCCAGCGGGCTGCAGACATACGCGACCAGGCTCGCCACTTCGTCGGTCGTGGCGAAGCGGCGGAGGAGAGAGCTGGGGCGGACCTTCGTGAAGAACTCTTTCTCGAACTCCGCGAAGGGCTTGCCGCCGCTGAGTTCGGCCACGAAGTCCTCGACGCCGGCCGAGCGGGTCGGGCCGGGGAGCACGGAGTTCACGGTGACGCCGGTGCCGGCGCAGAGTTCTGCCAAACCGCGCGAGACCGCGAGTTGCGCGGTCTTGGTCATGCCGTAGTGGATCATCTCCGGCGGGATCTGCACGCCGCTCTCGCTGCTGATGAAGACGATCCGGCCCCAGTCGCGCTGCTTCATGCCGGGGAGGTACGCGCGGCTGAGACGGACGCCGCTGAGCACGTTGACCTCGAAGAAGCGCCGCCAGTCGTCGTCGGGGATCTCCTCGAAGGGCTTGGGCTCGAAGATGCCGAGGTTGTTGACGAGGATGTCCACGGCGGGGAACTTGCGCGTGAGGTCCGACGCCGCGGCCTCGGTGGAGAGGTCGCCGACGAAGTCCTGGACGTTGGCCCTGGGCACCGCGGCACGGACCTCGCCCAGGGCGGCCGAGACGGATTTTTCACTCCGCGCGTTGAGGATGACGCTCGCGCCTTCGCGTGCGAGCGTCGCGACGATCGCGAGCCCGATGCCCTTGGATGAGCCGGTGACGAGCGCGGTCTTGTTGGTGAGTTTGAGGTCCATGCTTCATCGTATTCCGCCGGATTTGACAACCGTGGTGGGCGGGCGTGCGGCATAACGGGCCGAGGGTGTCCCCGCGCTCGTGCCAACCCGGTATCATGGCCGCAACCGGCCGGCGGGCTTTCCAAAGAACTCTCCGGCCAGAGTCAAGAAGAGTCCGGGCCTCGGCCTTCCGAGCGGCCCGCGAGGGGATCGAACCATGCCGACGCGCTACATCGTTCACGGGACCGACGCCAAGGGGCTGCCAGTGCAGAAGATCATCGAGGCGGGGACGGCGGCCGAGGCCGAGCAGGTGGCGGGGAAGCTGGGCGTCACGGTGGCGGGGAGCGAGGTGGATCCGTCGTCGGCGCGGCCGGCCGCGCCGCGGGTTGATAGTGGGGGCGGCGCGGGGCGTGGCGGCGGCGGGACCGGCGGTGGTGGCGGCGGTGGGGGAGCGATCGACGACGATCGCGTCTCGCGCCGGCTCGGGCCTGAGGTGGAACTGTGGAGCGGGACGCCGAGCCAGTGGGTGAACTTCTGGTGGTGGGCGGGGATCATCACGATCCCCTACGCGATCTGGAAATACCTGGAAACCAAGTACACAAAGTACACGCTGACGAGCCAGCGGCTGCGCATGGAGCGCGGGGTGCTGACGAAGACCATCGACGAGATCGAGCTCTACCGCATCAAGGACACGCAGCTCAACCAGTCCCTCGGCGACCGGATGCTCAACATCGGCACGATCGAGGTGCTGAGCTCCGACGAGACGAACGCCAAGCTCTTTCTGCCGAAGATCCCCAACCCGCGCGAGGTCCGCGAGCAGTTGCGGCTGGGCGTGGAGCGGGTGCGGCTGTCACGCGGCGTGCGCGAGCTGGACGTGGCGTGGGAGAACGCGGGGCACTCGTGACGAGAGCCTGAAATCGAACGCAGAGGGATCAGAGGGAGGCAGAGGAACGCGGAGCGAGAAACAGGTGGGGAAGAGCGGATTCGGGCCGCAATTCCACAGGGTTTTCTCTGTGTTCCTCCGTAACGTTCTCTCCGCGACCTCTGCGTTCTGCTTTGAACTGCCCTCCGTCTTGAAGAATCTCGTCGCGGGCTATTTCTTCGCTTCGACGCCGACCCACTTCAAGCGGTACACCCGCCCCGGCTGGTCCGCGCTGAAGAGGATCGAGCCGTCGGGGGCCATCACGCAATCGACGGGGCGCACGGCGTCGCCCTTGGGGTCCGGCAGCCCGTCCACGATCTTGAGCAGGCCGTAGGGGTGGCCGTCGTCGAAGAGGACGCGGGCGATGCAGTAGCCGGCCCGGTCGCTGCGGTTCCATGAGCCGTGGAAGCCGACAAAGGCGTCGCCGTTGTGGTCGGCGGGGAACTGCTTCTTGGCGTCGTTGATCGCCGGGTCGACAAAGCAGAATCCGTTGGGGGCCCAGTGGGCTCCGAAGGTCCACTCGGGGGGAACGGTGCGGGCGGCCAGGTCCAGGATGTCCGGCCGCTTCATGAACTCGTAGCGCGGCACGCGGTTGCCGGTGATGAAGGGGTGCCCGTAGAACTTGTCCTGCTCGTAGTGGTTGAACTCGCAGGGCGGGTTGCGGTCGGTGACGGGCTGGTTGCCCTGCTTCTCGCCGAGCGGCCCGCCGAAGTTGTCCGAGCCGTGGTCCACGCCCCAGACCTCGTTGGTGCCGGGGCGGAAGCGGAGTTTTTCGGTGTTGCGGATGCCGCTGGCGAAGAGGGTCTTGCGCTGGCCGTCGGGGGCGAAGCGCCAGATCTTCTGGCGGTCGCTGCTGGTCTCGTCGGTGATGTTGCCGCTGTCGCCGACGGAGGTGTAGAGGGCGTCCTTGGTGACGAGCAGCGAGCGCCACCAGTGCCCGTTGCCGCCGGGGAGGTCTTTGAGGACGGTGATGGTTTCGTCGGCCTTGCCGTCGCCGTCGGTATCTCGGGCCTTGAGGACGGCGGTGCTCTGGGACATCCACATCCAGCCTTCGGAGAAGCAGAGGCCCTGAATCTGGTTCAGGCCCGAGACGAAGGTGCCGACGGGCTCGTAGACGCCGTCGCCCTTGGTGTCGCGGAAGGTGAGGACGTCGCCGTTGTTGGGTCGCGAGACGTAGAGGGTGCCCTTGTCGTCGAACTCCATGAATCGGGCGTTGTCGAGCTTGTCGATGGCGACGGTGACGGCGTATCCGGCGCGGACGGAGAGGCCTTTGGGGGCATCCGAGGTCGGGGCGGCGGCGTGGTCGGTGGTCGCGGGCGACGCGGCCGGGTTCGCGAATACGCCCGAGAGCGGCGTCAGGGAGCCAACCGCGATCAGCAGGCGCGAGAACAAGGATCTGGAAACCAAGGACCGGGACGGCAACTGAATCATCGAGGAACTCCAGAATGGCACGGGCTACGGCGAGGAGCGGACGCGGTGAGGGAAAAGTCGTTGACGGTGAGGGTATCCCGCTCTTTGGTGTTCGATCTTCGGGGCGGAGTGCCCAATACACTTCCCGCCATGCGCCGCGCTTTCACGCTGATCGAACTGCTGGTGGTCATCGCGGTCCTCGCCGTGCTGATCGGGATTCTGCTGCCATCGCTCAGCGCCGCGCGGGAGTCGGGACGAGCGGCGGTGTGCCTGTCGAACCTGCGGAGTGTTCAGCAGATTTCGCAGATGTACGCTGACGAAAACAAGGGCCGCGGGCCGGCGCTGGGGTACCCGTACACGTCGATGCCGCACTGGGCGATCGTGGTGCAGACCTCGGCCGGTATGACGGGGGCGGCGTCCAAGGATCTGTACACCACCCGCGGAGTTCTGGTCTGCCCGACCGTCGCCGCGTTCTACAACCGTGGAATGACGCGGACCTACGCGATCAACGCGACCGGGCACGCGGGGCTGCCGGGCGACCCCGATACCTACGACGCCGACAAGACGGACGCGAACGCTCGGTCGGCCCACGTCCGTGTGAACCTGATCGCGCGGCCCAGTGCGGCCCTTGCGTTCTGCGATTCTGCGGCGATCAACGCCCCCGACGCGCCGCCGCCGACGCAGTGTTCGAGCGTGCTCGACTTCCGACAGCCCGATCACCTGGCCAAGCGTCTCGGGCGCTTCCACGGGTCGCGATCGAAGCCGAGTAGCTTTGTCGCGGTGTTCTACGACGGCTCAGCCTCGGTGAGAGAGAAGCCGGGGTGGGCCGATCCGCTGCCCTAGCAGAGCCCGGGATGCGGCCGGATCACTCGTCACAAATCGGCCTGAGACGCAATCCGGGCGAGCGCTCAACGTTCGGCGATGTGAGGGACCGTCCCCACAGCTCCGCTGGAGCTGTGACAGGTTCCGCGGTTTCACCCCATGAACGGGATTTGCATGAAGGGGATTTGCATGCCACGCCGCCGTTCTTTCTTGAGTTCGTTCGCCCTCGTGCTCGCCAGCACCGTGGGCATGTCGCTGTCCAGGGCCGCGAACGCGGCCCCCGGAAAGGTTGACGTCACCGTCGTTGATTCGAGCGGTGCTCCGGTCGCGGGCGCGAACGTCGAACTTCATCATCGCAAGCATATCATCGCGCACGGCAAGACCGACAGCACCGGGCATTTCGTCTTCGAGCGAGCCCCGTCGGGCAAGGACGGAGTGGATGCTGGCAAGAAAGAAGTGGGACGCGGGCGGGCGGAGGTCACCGTCAAGAACGGGGAAACCGCAAGCGTCACTCTCACGATCAAGAAGAAGAAAAAATAGCGCCCGGGCCGGTAGTTGGGTCGAGCAGCTCGAAATCTCTGAGCTGACCCAAGCCCCGCCTCAGCGGGGCTTTTTCATATCCTTCGGTGCCCCGTCGCGGGTGGACGGCGGTACATCGGGCCATGCGGGTCGCGATCCCTGGCGCTGGCCGCGCCGGGAGTTGGGCCGGGCTCACGGTCCGAGCGGGCGTGGGCGTGGCGGTTCCTCGGTCGGCGAACTCGTCGGTGTCCCCAGCGTTTTCACGATGAAATCGTACTGGAAGCGTTGATACTGCCGCCCGCCGACGCCGTGCCGGTTGCCGGGGTAAACCATCAGCTCGAACTGCTTGCCCGCGTCCTGCAGCGCCTTGACCAGCTTCCACGAGTTGGCCATGTGGACGTTGTCGTCGATGAGCCCGTGCAGCACCATCAGCCGGCCCTTCAAGTCCTTCGCCGCCTTGTTGACCGAGGTGACGTCGTACCCCTCGGTGTTGTCCTGCGGCGTGCCCATGAACCGTTCGGTATAGATCGAGTCGTACTCGCGCCAGTCGGTGGGCGAGCCGCCCGCGATCCCGGCCGCGAAGACGTCGCTGTGCGTCATGCAGTACGCCGTGATGTACCCGCCGAAGCTGTAACCCGACATGCCGATGCGCGAGCCGTCGATGCCGGGCTGGTTCTTCAGCCATTTGATCGAGTCCACAATGTCCTTCATCTCTTGCACGCCGAGCTTCTTGTACGTCGTCCACGCGGAGACGGCACCCTTGCCGCTCGCGGGCCTAGGGTCCATGTGGAAGACCACGAAGCCGGCGCTCGCCATGACCTGGTCCCAAACGTTGCCACCGCCCCACGTATCGCGGATGGTGGGAGCCTGCGGCCCGCCGTAGGTCGTGAACCACACCGGGTACTTCTTGGTCGGATCGAAGTTCACCGGCTTGACCCACGCGGCCTCGCACACGAACCCGTCGGGCATCGTGATCTGGAACTGCTCGGAAGGTCCGAACGTGTACTTTTCGACCGAGTACACCGGGTTGTTGTCAAGCGTGCGCAGCAGCGAGCCGTCGGCGTTTCGGACCGCGACATTCGTCGGCGAAACTCGGTTCGACCAGGTATCCACGAACTTCCCGCTCTTGGGCGAAACGTCGGTCCCGTGCGAGCCGGGCTCGGTGGTCAGTCGCTCGATCGCGCTGCCGTCGATCTTGGCGCGGTAGAGGTTCGACGCGATGTGGCTGTCCTTGGTGCCACTAACATAGACCCATTGCTCTTTGTCATCGACGCATTCGAGCTCGCGTGCCTCCCACTCGCCCGAGGTCACCGGCGCGATAAGCGTTCCGTTCGCGGCGTAGTGGTACAGGTGCTTCCAACCCGTGCGTTCGCTCGTGAACAGGAATGAGCCGTCCTTGAGGAACGTCGGCGCGGGCAGCATCTCGACC
The DNA here is from genome assembly GCA_044221955.1 of Phycisphaerales bacterium. Classification (GTDB taxonomy): domain Bacteria; phylum Planctomycetota; class Phycisphaerae; order Phycisphaerales; family UBA1924; genus CAZCPB01. The sequence goes on from JBGAOD010000007.1 coordinate 6,779, forward strand.
CAGGCCTTGGTGGTCTCGCGAAAGAGCTTGGTGATCGGCCCGCCACGTGCGCTCACGCGGCAGACATCCATCCACGTTTGCGTGCGATCCGTGACATAGAAGCACGCCGCCGAGCCGTCGGGCCACCAGCCCACGTTGGCGATGATCGAGTTGTCGGGCTGGTACCCGCTCGTGTCCGCGAACGAGACGCTGCCGCCGATGCTGGCGATGCCGAGCCGGACGTGCGGGTTGGGCTCACCGGGCCTTGGGTACTTTGTTGCTTCAACCACCTGCGTCCCCGGAAGATCATTCACGATCGTGAACGTTGGCACCGGCGCGTTGTCGGTCTCGTAGAACGCGAGGTGCTGCGAGTCGGGGCTCCACCAGTAGGTGCGCCAGTTGCGGTTGAAGACTTCCTCGTAGTACACCCAGTCGGCCTTGCCGTTGAGGATGTTGGCCGCCCCGCTGGTCGTGAGTTGCCGCTCGGTCTGCGTCTTCACGTCCACTACGAAGAGGTTGTTGGCGCGCACGAACGCGACGAACTCGCCGTCGGGGCTAAAGCTCGCCAGTTCCTCGGGCTGCGGCGTGCTGGTGAGTCGGCACGCCTTGCTGCCGTCCGCTTTTGCGTAGTACAGGTCGTTATCAACGTTGAAAAACGCGGCGGTACGAGATCTGTTGAGCGCCCAAACCGCGCCGTCCGCAAGCCCACGCGCCCTCTCCGCGCCGATCGTCGGCAGCTCCGCCAGCGCCTTGGCCATCGGTTCGGCGTCGAAGAACACTTCGCTCCGTCCCGTGTTGGCGTTCACTTTGCGGAGTTTGCCGTCCTTGTTCTGAAGGAAATGTTCGCCGTCGTCGAGCCAGCCGCTGATGCCGACGGGCGACCCCGAGAAACTCGGCGGGCGATCGCTCTCGTACATCTCCGCGAACGTGATCGGCTTCTTCACGATCGGCCCGTCGCTCAGCCCGCGCACGCGGCCCGTCGTGATCGGCGTGGCCTTGGGCAGCCGCAGCACCGGGAACTCGCCGCCGATCTTCAGGTCAGCATCGAAAAAGTTCCACGTCGTCAGCCCGTCCTCGCACGCGGGTTCGAGCAGATACGCCGCGAGCGTGCCGAGCCGCTGGCCCGTGCGCACGATCACCGTCCCCGCCGCCATCCGCCGACTCAGGGTGCTGGCGCTCGCGCCGACCGTTGCAATCGCGTGCCCCTGAAAAGCCTGCGGGCTCTTGGCCATGCTCTCGATCGAGTACCCCTCAAGATCCAGCTCAATGTCCTCGCGCAGCTCCTCGACCTCGATGCCGTGGCGCTGCAGCACGTCGGTGATGTCCGTGCGCCCCGCGGGGATGAGGTACGCGAACGGCCTGGTCACCGTCTTCGTCGCTTCAAAGTGCGTCCACAACTCGCATTCGTAGTCCTTGGGGGTTTTCGTGGGAACGCTCTTGCCGTCCTTCATTTCTTCGACGACTCCCGCGACCGACGACTTTCCCGGCGCAGTCTTGGCCGCGCTGCGGATCGCGATCAACGAGTCGGGCTTGGGCTCGTTCCCTGCTTTCACTGCCGCCTCATCGGCCTGCGTGATGGTCTTGCGAATGGCGTCCTTGTTCGAGGCCGCGTACTCCAGGCACGCGGTCACGAAGTCGCGCGTCCCCAGCACACGGTCCTTGTACGGCGCGTGCGTGTAGCTCTCGACCAGCACGCTGAGGCGGTTGCGGAGCCCGACGTAGGTCGTGCCATATCGCGCCTGCGCGGGATACGTCTCCCACTTGGTGTGGTCGTCGTTGAAGTCGCCGTACACAAAGCTCTTGACGCCGTACTTCTTCTCGACCTCGCCGCGGATCGCCGGCATCATCGTGTCGCGTGCGAACGTGAGCAGCCCAGCGTCGGTCGCGGGTGCTTTCGGTCCCTCATACGTGATGAGATAGCGGTGCCACGAGCCGTCGGTGATGTGCGTGTCGATCACCAGCGCCGGGTCCCACTCGTTCAAGGCCTTGACGAGCGCCCGCGTCTCGGGCGCTTCGAGCTTGATGAAATCGCGGTTGAGATCGAGCCCGCTGGCGTTCTCGCGGATACCCATTTCTTCAGCCTGTCCTGCCCGGGCCGATGGTCCTTGGCGAAACGTTCGTTGCCATCAGCGTTGTAGATGGGCGCGAACACCAGCACTAAATCCTTCAGCAGCGGGTGCGACGCGGGCTTGTCGTCCTTCTTCAATTCCGCGTTCGCGTTCGCAAGCACGGCCCGCGCGATCATCGGGAGCGCTTCCTTCCCGTCCACCTCCCCCGCGTGGATATTGCCGAGCATGAGCACCACGAGCTTGCCGGAACGGGACGCGGCGCGCGCCTCGTCGGCCGTGGCGATCGGCGGGTCCGCGACGATCAGCATCGGGATCGACCGACCCTCGACGGTCTTTCCCATCTCGGACCGACGCGCCAGCGGGCTGGACTTGGCGAGCGCTTCGAGCAGCGCCACCACGTCCGCGTGCTTGGCGGTGGCTCTGAAATCAGATGTTTCCGCGACCGTGCGAAGATCCGGCGTTCCGGCTGGCGGCTCACCCGTGGACCCATCGGCGGTCAGCGCGCACAGGCCGAGAACGAGTGCCGAGAACATCGACAAGTGGAACCGATTCATGCATGCACCTCTTGATCTGAGAGACGTGGCCGACGACCGATCGGAGAATGATCCAGCGTACCGTGGGTTTGTGGTTGTTGCGCTGGGCGTTTCGCGGTAGACCTCCGGCATGGGTTGTGGCCCGTGGGGCAAGATGCGCTCAAGTCGGGTCGTTACAAACATGTGACCACGCTCGCGCCGAATCGGGTGTCCAATCTCTCGATGAACCGTCGTGCGGGTACCACGAATGTTGACCGGGGTGCGGGAGCGACGGAACCCAGTCCCGGGTCTGATACCGAACTCACCCCTCACGCGTTGCGGTACGATGATCGTGAAGTTTTTCGGTGAGGAGGTGGCGAGTGTCGCTCGGGAATGTGCTGGTCGTGGAAGACGATAACGCGATCCGTCGCGGGTTGGCCGACATGCTCACGTTCGCTGGGTATTCCGTGCGACAGGCGTCGGACGGCTCCTCGGGACTCGACTCGGCGCTATCCATGGACTTGGACTTGGTGCTGCTCGACATTCTCATGCCGAAGAAGGACGGAATGGAGGTGCTCCGCGAGCTGCGCAGGTCCAAGCCGACCCTCCCGGTGATTTTCCTCACGGCCCGCGGTGAGGAAGAGGAGATCGTGCGCGGGCTCGGGGCGGGCGCGGACGATTATGTCGTCAAGCCTTTCGGTATCCAGGAACTGCTCGCGCGCGTCCAGGCCGTGCTCCGCCGCTCTGCCGAGCGGCCCAATCCGCTGAAGCGTCTCGCGATCGCCGGGCGCAACATCGACTTTGATCGACGAGAAGCACTGTTCCCCGACGGCTCGCGAGCGACGCTCTCGGAGCGTGAGACCGAGGTTCTCGCGTTTCTTGCCGCGAACCCGGGGCGGGCGATCTCGAGGGAAGAACTCCTCTCACGCGTGTGGGGGCTGGACCCGCGCGGCGTGCAGACCCGCACCGTGGACATGACCGTCGCCAGGCTGCGAGAACTTCTGCGCGACGACCCGTCCGCGCCCGCGGTCATCATTACTGTTCGCGCCAAGGGTTACATGCTGGCAAGCGATGACCCCAGCGCGCTGGATCGGGGCGGGGCATGAACCCTTCCCCGCGCTGGCCACTGATGGTGGTCGCGCTCTGCGCCGCGGGGGTGTTGGCCGCGCTCGCGTGGGCAACCGTGAACGTGCTCGGGCTTGAGGCCCGCGAACGTCAGGCCCAGGCCGACGCCGCGTTCGAGCAATCGGTCCGCCTGGCGCTGTGGCGGATCGATTCGGCACTGACGCCACTCATCGCCCGTGAGGCGACGCGTCCGTACTTCCACTACCAACCGTTCTTTCCCGCCGATCGCGCGTACGCGGCCATGCTGGACGAGACCCTTCCCGACCAACCACTGGTCGAGTCTCCGCTTCTCCGAGCCGCAACCCCGTTTGTGAGACTGCATTTCCAGCACGCCGGCGACGGGAAATTGATGTCACCCGAAGTTCCAACGGGCAACCTGCGGGTGCTTGCCCAGACCGCGAGCGTGCCAGAGGAGAGGCTCACGAGCGCGCGGGCGCAACTAGACAGGCTCGCACTGATCCTGAGCGCGGGTTCGGACGACACTCCAGCGCCGGACGCGATCACGCACCTCGGCACGGGTGCCGATGGGCAGAATCCTGTAGCCGAACGCCCGCAAGGGCAGCCGGGCGACGCCGTTTTTCAGCGGCAGGACCCCGCTCAGACCGTAAACGTCCAGAGCGAGTTCGCGGCGCGACAGAAGGCCTTGCAAGGGGCCGTCGCGCCGGCGACCCAGATCGCTCAGGAGCAAACACGGAACACTCCGCGGGTCCCTGCGTCTCTTCCGACGGTTCCGGGGCCGGCAGGCGGGGAGCCGTTGCGCGACAGCGAATCCCTCGGCGATTCTGCCAGAGTTGACGGGAAGCTTGCGCTTAAGGAGCGGCATCAGTCATCGCCCGCTTCCGTCAGCGGCGGGGGTGAAAGGTCCAACCGGGTCGCGGGGGGCGCAGGAGTGGAGAAAAAAGCCGATCCGCCTCAAGTCTCCGCGCCGCGAGGCGAATCGGAGAGCGGGCTTCCAAAGTCTGATTCGGAGGAGCGGGACGCGACGGGTCTCGGCGGGGTCAAACGAAAGTCGGACGAGCTCGACAGCGCCCTCCGACGGGCCGCGCCGGACGGTGACGGTGGGAAGGCTGAGTTGAGCGCTGCCGCCGCTCCGAGCGTGGTCGAGGTGGGGGAGTTTGTCCCCCGCTGGTGCGTGGGCGCGCATGAGAATGGTCCTCAGTTGATCTTGGTTCGCGCAGTATCCTCCAAGGATGTTCGGTTCACTCAAGGCTGCTGGTTTGATTGGCCCGCCCTGCGTCGGTCTCTGCTCGATGAAGTTCGCGATCTCCTCCCGGGTGCCATGGTCACACCTATCGCGGGCGCGAGCGGACAGGATTCGGGATCGCAATCTCTCGCACGCCGACTCGCGGCCATCCCGGCCCAGATCGACCCCGGCCCCGCGCCCATCGCGCCCGTCCCTCGATGGACACCGATGCGATCTGCGATCGTGCTGACCTGGGCGACCGTGCTCGCCGCGCTCATCGGGCTGGCCTCGCTCGTACGCACCGCCCGCGACCTCGCGGAGCGACGCGGGCGGTTTGTCTCCGCCGTCACACACGAGCTTCGCACGCCCCTGACGACGTTCGTGCTCTACTCGCAGATGCTGGCCGACGGGGTCGTTCGGGAGGAGGCGGCCCGCGCGGAGTACCTCGCGACGCTCAAGGGCGAGTCCGCGCGGCTCGCACGCATCGTCGAGAACGTGCTGGACTTCGCAAGGGTCGGGCGGCGGCATCGACCGGCCAACGCTCCCACCTGCGCCGTGTCCACCATGCTGGCGACGATCGGTCCCGAACTCGTCCGACGGGCCCAGAGCGACGGGCTCTGCCTGAATATCCGCGACGAGACGACGGACGGAGATCGGGTCCGTATCGATCCGACCTCCTTGGGGCGGGCCCTGTTCAATCTCGTTGACAATGCGTGCAAGTATGCTCCGTCGCGTGAAGGGGCTCTGGATTCTGACTTGGGTTCGCAGCCGTTGGAACTCCGTGTGGTCGCGGATCGGCATGAAGTCGCGTTCAGCGTCTCTGATCGTGGACCCGGGATCGATCCCAGGGACCAGCGTCGCCTGTTCAAGCCGTTCCAGCGCGGGCACAGACTCGAGCACGCCGCCAAATCGGGGCTCGGGCTCGGGCTCTCGCTCTCGCGCGAGCTCGCGCGGCACGCCGGCGGGGACGTGCGTCTGGAACGGACCTCACGCGAGGGAACGACCTTCGTGCTGATTCTGCCGCTCGCTCGTGGTTGACTCCCGGCGATGATCAGCGCTGCGCGGGCTCAGCCGGTGCCGCGCCCGGCGTCCCTGTCCTCGATCCATAACGGGTCGACCATCCGCCATTGATCGGCGTAGCGCACCGCGTAGCTCTCAACGATCGCGGCCAGCGCGAACACTCCCGGGTGAACGCCGCCCTCCTCACTCGGCCCGGGCTCGATCTTGAGCGGGCTCTCGAAGAAAACCCGCGCCGTGCTCGGCGAGGTGCGGACCGCGAACATGGGCATGATCGGCGCGCCGGTTTCTACGGCGAGTTTGATCGGGGTCGTGGGGACGCTGATGTGCCCGCCGGCAAACTTGACCTTCGCGCCGCGCTGCCCGCGAAGGACTTGATCCGCGTGAATCAGGACCACTTCGTCCCGCTCCAAAGCGTTCTTGATCCCGACCCAGACGTCAAACCCGTCGTCCACCGCGGCTTCGACGATGCCGAGGCGTCGGTGCTGGTCCGACCGGAGCGAATCCACCCCCGCGTTGCGGTCACGTTGCACGATGGTGCGGATCTTCGGTTCGTACTGCCGGAGCGCGGCCGCAAGAATCTCGAACGGGCCAACGTGGGCGGTCGCGATGATCAACCCCCGCCCGGTTGCGCGCGCTCGCCCGTACTTTTCGCGCCCAACGATCTGGTCGATCTCAGGCAGCAGATCCCGAAAATCACGCCCGGCGTTCCGGGCCGCGTCAAACATTCCGCGGTACCAATTCCGCACGATCGCGTGTGCCAGCGCATCGACGGAAGCATCGCCTCGCTCTCTCGGGGCGAGGCGAGCGGCGTTGGCGGTCGCTCCTCGGCGAACAGAATCGGAGGTTCGCCAGGTGATGGCCGCTTGAGCGTTTGCGAAGCGTTTCCCCAGCGCCGGCACGCGGTTTCCCAGGGCGCGCAGCATCCCCAACCCGAGCGGGGACGCGGGCGGAAGATCTCCGCGGCGGAGCGAGTCGTTGGGTGCGGGCGGTCCGTAGCTCGTCATCGTGCGCTCTGGGGCAGTATACAGACCATGCCGCGCGCGAACGCTTGGTTCACGCGGGTACCAACAAAAAACCCCCGGCTCCGGGCCGGGGAGTTGAAATCGCACGGTGCTGACGAACGATCCGAACCGTCCGGTCGGCTAGCAACCCGACTCAAAGGCCGTCACATACGCGTCGAAATCGTCACCCGTCACGAACGTGTCCCCGTCGAAATCCGCGGAGATGTTGCCGGCCTCGAACGCCGTGACGTACGCGTCAAAGTCATCCCCGGTCACGAACCCGTCGTGATTGAAATCCGACGGGCACGGGTTGCAACTCACCGAGGGCACGCACTCGGGAAGGGTGTCCATGTACGCCAAGATTTTCGCGTTCACCCGCGGCCCGAACTCGAGGCGGATGTTGCTCGTCCCTCCCGGGCACGTGTGGCAGTAGCTCATGATCGTGCCGTTGAACGCGTTGGAGCAATCGCCCAGTCCACAGCCGTCGATCACCGGGTTGTAGGAGTTGATGTCGTGGGTGTGCCCGGTCCCGAAGTTGTGCCCGAGTTCGTGGGCCGTCACGTAGGGATCCCAGTTCTGCGGGTGGTTGTTCGTGAGCGGGTAAGGGAAGAAGCCGTTGAGGTTCGCGGACAGCCCGTAGTCGTACCCCGGGTAGCAGAGCGCGCCCACGTAAGCGACCCCACCCCCGAGCCCTCGGCCGGAGAGGAAGTGCGCCGCTTGGCGCGGCACCGAGGTCATGTTCGCGTTCCAGTAGTCTTGGAACTGGAAAAGTTGATCGGCGGTGCTGGATTGTGTCCATGGATCGGGCGTCGTCCAGATTCTGAGGAAGCCGATCTGGAGCGTGGTGTTCACGTCGCGCTTGAAGATCTCTGAGACGCCACCGATGAGCGTGCCCGCGTAGGCCGCCGCCAGCGTGGCGCTGCCCTCGCTGAAGAGCGCCCGGAATCCGTTGTCGGTTTCGATCGCGATCACCGCGTTGCGGCACGGCGCATCGCGGTTTGTCCAACCATCCCCGTCCTCGCTCTGTTCGTCCGTCCGCTGGAACGCCTTCATCGCGGGCGTGCGCAGGTCAATCTCGTCGTTCCCGCAGCGGCGTTTGACGATGTTGATCGAGCCTTCGGCGGCGTCCTGGTCGAAGATCACCGGCGCGAGCCCCCGGCCCGCCGGACCGCTCGAGATGACGAGCGTTCTTCCGCCGGTCGTCACCACCCCGTTCACCGAATCTCCCGAAAAGCTTAGAAAGACTCGGGAGCCTCGCTCGCCCGCGATCGTGCCCGACAGAAGCACGGCGTCGGGCTTGGCGACGCGGACGTCACCCTGCGCGGTCCCGAGCACGATCACGGCGTCCGGGGTGAACACATCGAACCTGTGTAGCGCCAGATCCGCGAACCTCGAAGCGCCTAACGGGAATTGCGACATTACCACGTCGCCCCCGGCGCGGAGCGGTTCGACCAACCCCTGATCCAGATTCAGCGTGGTGAACGCCGAGCCGAGGGGCTGAGCGCTCGCAACCGTGAGCGGCGACGCCGCTGGCCGCCCGACGGACTCACTGGCCGACGCGACCGCGCCGAAACAGATCGTCCACGCCCAAGCGGGCGCCATCCGAATCGCCATGGACCCGTGCCCCGGCTTGATCTTGATCTTCGTGGTCTGCATAGAGCTTCCCTCTCGTGGCGTGCGTGGGTGAGCGAACGGGCCAGTCTACCACAGCGCGCGCGGGTTTCAATACTGTTTCTCGAAGATACCCGCCTGTTTGGGGCCGAACAACGTGGAGGGGACGCGCACCTCACCCCGGAGTCTGTCGGAATGGGATCGCGTCGGTTGAGGCCAGCCATTGGTACGCGTCCAGGATCGCACGGACCTGCCCGCTGGCCGGCCGGTTTTCCTTTACAAACTTCCGGGCGGACCGACCGATCTCGCGGGACGATGTGCGATCGGACAGAGCCGCGGACATCGCCTCGCCCCAGTGAGCGGCTTCCGGGCGTCGCACGAGCCGCGCCGTTCGCCCGTCGATCAGAGCGGAGACGGTCTGATCTTCCGCCGCCACCACGATCATGCCGCTGCCCATCGCGTCGAGCAGGATGCTCCGCTGCTCCCCCGACGAATCGGGCTGCACCAGCACATCACCGAGCAAGACGAGGTCGCGGCGGCCTTCCAACTCCTCGATGAGAGACAAACGCGAAAGCAGCCCGAGCCGCTGCGCGAGCGGCCAGATCCGCGCCCGGTGGGCCGCGAGCGCGTCCATGAAGACCATGCAATCCAGCCCTGATTTCACCGCCAGCGCGATCCCTTCCAGAGCCGCCGCGTAGGGTTTCGGGTCGCGCCCGGTTCCGATGATCATGACCGAAGGCGTGCGGGTGTCCGGCAGGATCTCCCTCGATTCACTCCCGATGTGTACGCCCCACGGCGCCAGACGCACCGTAACACCCGGCCCTTCCGCCAGCACCAGCCTCTCGATCGAAGGATCGGGAGCGAGAAAAACGAGCGGCGGCCCGTGCCTGTGGCGTGTGGCGTTCACACGCGAGGCCAACCCGCTACGCCAAACCTCCAGTACCACCCCAGCGTCAGTGAGCTTCCCCAAGTGGACGCCGAGGTTCCACACCCCACCACCGAAAACGTGGATGACATCCACCGGGTTTTCGTCGGTCACCAGCTCATTCAGCGAGCGTGCCAGAGACACGGCCCGAAAGCGATCCGCAAACGGCATCGCAACGTCGCTATAGCGAATCGCTTGCGAAAAAATCTCGGGGCCGTGCCCGTCGGTCTGACCGGCCGCGCTCTCTGGCACGGCGTGGATCACGCGCACGCCCTCATCCGCCATGCCAACCTCAAGCCGCGACAGCATCGCTCGTTCACGCGACGCGAACAGATCGTCCGCCAGGATCATCACACGCACGACGGCACCTCCCCCTGATCGCCTCGCCCGCGATCACCCGGCCCATCCTCGTTCCGCCCGTCGCCCCTACCGACAACGGCCGTGCCCGACTCGCGCACGAACGCCAGGTCCGGTTCACGCGTGGGACGTGTCCCCGCGACCACCGCGACGGTTCGCCAAAGCCCCACCCAGTGCTCCGGCTCGACCTCGTACAACGCGTAATCACCCGCGCCCGCCGCCGCGGAGTCGTGTACCAGATCGCGCGGAGGACTGTGCCAAGGCCACCACGGCCGAACGCCCTGAGCGGCTCCCGAAAGCCGCGTGAACTCCGCCTCGTTCTCGACCACGTCCCGAATCGTTGTCAACCGCTCGCGCCGTTCGCCAAGCCTCGGGATGCTGGACAGCAGCCCGCGTGTGTACGGGTGCAACGGCCTGCGGAACAACTCGTACACCCCGGCGTACTCCACCACCCGCCCCGCGTACATCACGCACACCACATCGGCGTGCCCCGCCACGATCCCCAGGTCGTGGGTGATGAGCATGATCCCCATCCCACGCCGCCGCTTGAGGTCCGCGAGCAACTCCAGGATCTGCGCCTGGATCGTCACGTCGAGCGCCGTCGTGGGTTCATCGGCCAGCAGCAGCTTGGGCTTGCACGCCAGCGCCATCGCGATCATCACCCGCTGCCGCATCCCGCCCGAGAACTGGTGCGGGTAGGCTTTCATGCGACGGGCCGCGTCGGGGATTCCGACATCGTTCATGGCCGCGATCGCGATCTCGCGGGCCGCCGAGGCGTCCGCCAGTTGATGAAGTCGAACCGCTTCGCGTATCTGCTCGCCGACGGTGTAGACCGGGTTAAGCGAGGTCATGGGCTCTTGAAATATCATCGCGATTTCGTTGCCGCGCACCCGCCGGATCTCACGCTCGCTCAGCTTGAGCAGGTCGACGCCGCCGTCGACCTCATCGACGCCCGCGCTGCGTCCGAAGGACGAATCGAACCGTACCTCCCCGCGATCAAACCTCCCCGGCGGCCTGGGGATCAACTGCAGCGTGCTCAACGCCGTCACCGATTTGCCGCACCCCGATTCACCGACCACCGCCACCGTTTGCCCTGGATAGATCGTCATCCGTACGCCGTCCACCGCGCGCAACGGCGGCCCGCCCCGGTTGTCGAACGACACCGCGAGGTCGCGGACGCGAAGAAGCGGCCGAACAGGTTGGTTCAGTTCCGGAGGCACGCGATCAGATGGTACACGACGCCGACAACCATCAGCGTCCCGGCTCGATCGCCTTACCGCTTCGCGCGCTTCGGATCGAACGCCTCGCGCAGCCCTTCTCCGACAAAGTTCAGCGCCAGCAACGTCGTCCCTAACAACAAGCAAGGGAACAGCAGCAGCCACCAGTTCGACTGGTACGGGTTCAGCTCCGACAGCCCGTCGGCCGCAAGATTCCCCCAGCTCGGCAGCGGCGGCTTCACGCCGATCCCCAGAAAACTGAGGAACGATTCTTGCAAAATCGCCTGCGGCACCGTCAATGTCGCGTACACCGTGATCGGCCCGAGCAAGTTCGGCAGCAGGTGCCGCGTGAAGATCCGCCCCGTCGGCACGCCGATCGCCCGCGCCGCTTCGACAAACGGCTGATTTTTCAGGCTCAGCACCTGCCCGCGCACCACCCGCGCCATTGTCAACCAGCTCACGCCCCCGATCGCCACCAGCAGCGTCACGACATTGATGGTGTTCTGCACTCCCAGGGAAATCTCGCCGGTACCGAGCCGATCGAGGGCCGCTTCCTCGAGTCGTTTCCTCGTGCCCGGGGCCGCGCGTTCGTCTTCGGGCAGCGCCGCCAACTCGCGTGCCACAAACGACTGCCGTTCCACCGCCACGGCCGCCACGCGAGAGGTCAGCCTCCGCTCCACGATCGAATCCACGGCAACGGCAAGCAGCACCACGAGCAAGATGTACGGCAGCCCGTACAGAATATCGACGATCCTCATAAGCACCGCGTCCACGCGCCCGCCGACATATCCCGATACCGCGCCGTACACTGTCCCGATCACCACGCTCAGGAGCGCCGCGGCGATGCCGATCAACACCGAGATCCCGCCGCCGGTAAGGCACCGGTACAGCAAGCTCCGCCCAAGAACATCCGTTCCCAGGCTGTGCCGCAGCCATTCCTTCCCGACCGGCGAGGCTGCGTTCAACTCGTGTGACAGGGGCCCGGAAAAGCTCTTCACCGCCTCGGCCGCTGTTGCCCCGTGCCGGGCCGCGATCTCCGCGACTGCCGCGGGTTCGACCAGCTCGTGCATCCGCAAGGCCTCGTCCTCGCGCGGCGGCCACCACGACGGCGGCAAGCGCCCCGCCTTCGGAGTTCCGGCGTTGTACCGCGGAGCACCGCCTGAATCGCCCGCTCCCGGTTCCGCGACAACGGGCGAACCCCGCACGCCGCCCGCATCCGCCGCAGCATACTCCGGGTCTTTCCCAAGAGTCCAAGGCAGCGTGACCACGCACACCAGCACCATCGCCGACAGAAACACCAACCCGATCACGCCCGCCACGCTCCGCGTCAGCGGGTTGTCGCGGCCCGGGGGCGGCGCGTTCAAAGCTGGGACTGATTCGTCACTCATGGATTGAACCGGTTCAACGGTGGAGCGGGCCTTGCGTTTTTCGGTGGAGCAGGTTCTCAACCTGCTTTTTCTCGTTCAACCAGCGGGGCAGGTTTTCGACCTGCCTTTCATTCTCAGGCTAAAAGTCTGCTCATCAATAGCCGGGGGTGAAGGAGGCTTTGCGACGCCACCACCGGAAGAAGGTCGTCCAAAATATCCCGCACGCCGAAGGTGTGCTCCCGCTTCCGCGAGCTGCGGCCTACAGCGCCGGATAGTAACGCCAACCGTCCTCGCAAGTCGCCGCTTCTCAAAGTCCGTGAACACCACCCAAATCTCGGATAGGCTGCACCGATGCTCACACCCTTTTTCTCCGCCATGACAGTGCTGATCTCCGCGGCCGTTACCCAACCGCCACCGCAACCAACCAAACCGGCCCTCCCCGCCAAAGTCATGGCCCAAATCGAATCACTCTCCTGCCGCAGCGACATCGACTCCCTTGTGTCCTTCGGCACCCGTCACACCCTCTCTGACACCACGTCGAAGTCCCGCGGTATCGGGGCCGCACGAAATTGGCTCGCCGACGAAATGAAAAAGGCCGACGCGGGCCTGGGCAAGCTTGAAGCCCATCTCGAAGAGTTCGACGTCCCGCCGATGCAACGCCTCCCCAAGGGCGCGCACCTCGCCAACGTCGTCGGCGTGCTCAAAGGGACCAGGTACCCCGAGCGACGCTACTACGTCGTCGGCCACTACGACAGCCGCAACGGCGACGGCAACGACGCGACCGGCGACGCCCCCGGCGCCAACGACGACGCCTCCGGTACTGTTGTTGTTCTCCAGATCGCGCGAGCCCTCGCGGCAACCCCGCTCGAATCCACCGTCGTATTCCTCTGCACCGCCGGCGAAGAGCAGGGCTTGGTTGGCGCGAAGTACCACGCCGACCAGGCCAAGACCCGCGGCGAAAACATCGTGGCCGTGCTCAGCAACGACATTGTGGGTGATCCGTACGGCGAGTTGGTGAAGACGCTCGATCATCCGCGCTC
>JBGAOD010000007.1:20209-65836 GCA_044221955.1 Phycisphaerales bacterium
GACGACCTGAATCTCGATCGTCTCCTCGGCCCCGCCTTCGGCATCGCGCCGCCGGAGACGACCACGATCCGCGTTTTCTCCGAGGGCATCCCCCGCTCGATGACCGCCGAGAAATACGCCGAGGTCCGCAGCCTCGCCGCCGAGAACGATTCGCCCAGCCGCCAGCTCGCCCGCTACATCGCCGACGTTTCCCGGCGTGAATCCACCTTCATCCAACCCAAACTGATCTTCCGCTCCGACCGCTTCCTCCGCGGCGGGGACCACTCGTCCTTCCTAGACAACGGGTTCCCGGCCGTACGCTTTACTGCGCCGCACGAGGAATACAGCCGTCAGCATCAAGACGTGAAAACCGAAACGCTCCCCGACGGCACCAAGAAACATTTCGGCGACACCGCCGAGTTCGTGGACCACACCTATCTCGCCGATGTCGCCCGCCTCAACGCCGCCACGCTCATCCATCTCGCCAACGCGCCCTCGACGCCCGCGAACATCCGCGTCATCACCGCCGAACTTACGAACTCAACAACCCTCCGCTGGACCGCCAGCCCCGAGCCCGACACGCTCGGCTACGAGGTCGTCTGGCGCGACACTACCGGGGCAGACTGGCAGGAATCCAAGCCGGTCGGAAACGTCACCGAGATCACGCTCCCGCTCAGCAAAGACGATCTCTTCTTCGGCGTCCGCGCGATCGACACCGAGGGCTACCGAAGCCCAGTAGGTTTCGCCGCCGCCGCGCCGAAATGACACATCGAGCCATGCCCCAAATTTCATGGTCACCGTCTTCTTCGCGCCCTCCGAGTTCTCAATTCTCTTCGAGTTCTCCCCTTCCATTCTCAATCTCGAAGACCATGAAGAGACGCAGGTCCGTTGTTTGAGGTCCACCCCTCATGACCCAATCCCTTGTCTGGGCACTCGGCATCGCCCTCCTCGCCACGCTCCTCGCCTGGCCTCTCGCCTGGTGGCTGCGCCGCTCGCCGCGCACCGCGAGCCTGTGGGTCATCACGCCCCTCTTCATGCCCGGCTACCTCGCCTACGCCGGCTGGGGTCTACTCCGGGCACCCGGCTCGTACCTCGGCGACCGCCTCGAACTCCTCGCCGAGCAAGGCCATCGCTGGGTGCCCATCGCCGCCGGCCAGGCCCTCGCGTTCGTCGGTCTTTCGCTCTGGTCCGCGCCCATCGCCGCGATCGTCCTCGCGGCGTCGCTCCGTTCGATCGACCATTCCGTGCTCGAATCTCTCCGCCTCGATTCTTCATCCCCCTTCCGTCGCACTCTCACGCTCGTCTCGCTCACGCGTCGCAGCTTGGTCTCTGCCGGGGCCGTCGTTGCGCTGCTGATGCTCGGCTCCGCCGTCCCGCTCCACCTCGCGCAGGTCAAGACCCTCGCCGTCGATCTCTGGTTCGAGCTCGACAACACCCCCGCCCGTGACCACTGGCGCGTCTGGCTCCACGCCTGGCCCCTACTTCTCATCGCTGCGGTCGCCGGTTGGTTCATTGCGGGTCGTCTCACCAACCCCGATCCTCACGGCGACGCCACCGCCAACCTCAACGCGAACTCGTCCACGCTCAAGTCCTTTGCCGCACGGCTCCCCCCGACGTTCGTCCTCGTGCTCGCGGTTGGCATCCCCATCGCGCTCTTCGCCACGCGGTTGAACTCCTTCACATCTCTCGAACGTTTCTGGACGCTCAACGCCAACGCCGTTGCCCACACCGCGACCATCGCCGCTCTCGTCGCGTGCTTCGGGTTCCTCTTCGCCGTCCTCGTCGCCTGGGGCCTCGAATCGCGCCGACCACTTTCCACGCTCGTCCGCGCCTCGGTCCGCTTTACCGTCATCCTCGGCCTCGTCCCCGGCATTCTCGTCGGCTCGGTCATCAACCGCACCCTGGGCTCCATCACCTGGCTCGCAGATTCCCCGCTCATCGTCGTCTTTGCCCACCTCGCCCGTTTCGCGATCGTCCCCGCCCTTGTCGCCTGCTGGGTCGTGCGCCACGAGCCGCAATCCCAACGCAGCCTGCGCATCCTCGAATCCGGCAACCGCTTCATCCCCTGGCTGAAAACCACCGGACTCCCCGCGCTCGCCCCCCTCCTCGCCAGCGGCCTCGCTGCCGGGCTCCTCAGCCTCCACGAGATCGAATCCGCCGTCCAGGTCATGCCCCCCGGCCAGGACAGCCTTCCCCGCCAGATCCTTCAATACCTTCATTTCTCACGCCTCGAAGAAATGTCCGCCGCCGCCGTCTGGCTTGTCGTCGTCGGCCTCGTCCTCGCCGCGATCGTCGGTCGGCTTTGCCGGCCGCTCGTCATCACGCAACCGATTCACCGAACCGACCCATCAACCAAGGCGTAACGGAACAGCAGTTCGTCACGGTGTCTTCAGCCTGAAGGGCTGAAAATCAGTAGCCGGATGTGGAGGAAGCTTTGCGAACGACACCCCCCGGAGAGCATCGCAGAGAAATCCCGACCCTGAGAGGGTCGGCCTCGAAAACGAAGGACACGCGCGGAATTACCCAGTCTCCTCCCCGAACTCCTCCCCGACCTCTGCATCTTCCGCCCCCGTTTCCAAGTACCATGCATGACGATGAAGGGGCGTACCACAATCTTCAACCCGCGCACGCCATTGGCCCTCGCGTCACTCGCCTTCATCGCCGCCGCCTGTTCCAATTCCTCCAACCCCAAAGAACCCAACCTCATCCCCGTTTCCGTCTCCTTCGGCGAAGTCGGCCTCTCCCCCGGCCAGTTCTCCTACCCACGCTGCATCGACGCCGGCCTGGGCGCACTCTGGGTCGTCGATAAAACCGCCCGCATTCAGAAGCTCGATCCCAAATCCGGCGCGTACCTCGGCGGCTGGCGCATGCCCGAGTTCGAGTTCGGCAAGCCCACCGGAATCACCGTCGCCCCCGGCGCTGGCGGCGAAACATTGGTCTACGTCGCCGACACTCACTACCACCGCGTCCGCATCTACCGCCCAGGCGATTGCTACGAAGGCAAGAAAGACCCCGAGCTCCTCGCCACCATCGGCTCCTACGGCAAGGGCGACGGCCAACTGATCTTCCCCACCGACATCGCCGTCCTCATGTCCGCCGACAACAAGGCCGTCGAACGCCTCTACATCAGCGAATACGGCGGCAACGACCGCGTCAACATCTACACCCCCGCCCCGCGCACGCCGGACCGAGAGCCCAACTCCTACGTCTTCTCTTCCTCCTTCGGCACCTTCGGCTCCTCCGCCTCCCCCGACCACATCGAGTTCAGCCGCCCCCAATCGCTCGCCATCGACACCGCCTCCCGCCAGCTCATCATCGCCGACGCCTGTAACCACCGCCTCGGCGTCTTCACCCTCGACGGCTCGCTCATCCGCTGGATCGGCTCCCCCGACGACCCCTCCGACGCCCCCGGCCACTTCAAGTTTCCCTACGGACTGCAACTCCTCCCCGACCACACCGCCCTCGTCGCAGAGTTCGGCGGCAACCGCATCCAACGCATCGACCTCAACACCGGCCAGAGCCTCGGCATCTACGGCTCGCCGGGCCGCG
This sequence comes from Phycisphaerales bacterium, assembly GCA_044221955.1. Lineage (GTDB taxonomy): Bacteria > Planctomycetota > Phycisphaerae > Phycisphaerales > UBA1924 > CAZCPB01. Next base: position 23,738 of record JBGAOD010000007.1, read on the forward strand.
ACCGGGGCCACCTCGCCAGCCCGTGGGGCGTAACGATCCTCGGCCAAACCGTGTACGCTCTGGACTCGGGCAACAATCGAGTGCTCGGTTTCCCGGCCCGATTCGATCCCCCGCCACAGCCGTCCGCCGCAACCAACAACACCAACATTTCACGGAAGGGCAACGGCGGGTGACCACGGCCGGCACGTCCATCACAACCCTCGCCGCGTCCTTCACGCTCGGCCCTATCCAATTCGACTCCGTCGAGTGGCTCGTCCTCATCCCGATCCTCGGGGCCCTCACCGTCTGGATCGGCCGCCGCAGCCTTAGCGGCCTCGGCTCGGTCACGCGCTGGATCGCCCTCGCCGTACGCCTCCTCGTCATCACCCTCATCAGCGCCGCCCTCGCCGAGCCGCAGTGGCGCGACCAGTCCAAGGCCGTCGCCGTCACCGCCATCCTCGACGTCAGCCAGTCCGTCACCGGCGGCGCTCAGCAATTCATGGCCAAGTACGTCGAGGACGCCATCGCCAAGGGCAAGACCCAGCCGCAAGACCTCACCGGCTTCATCACCGTCGCCAAGCAGGCCTTTGTCCAATCGCTCCCCAGCAAACTCACCACCCGCGTCGAACGCCAGCACGTCGGCACGCTCGACGGCACCAACCTCGCCAGCGGCGTCCGCCTCGCCATGGCCGTCGCCCCTGCCGACGCCGCCAACCGCCTCGTGCTCATCACCGACGGCAACGAGACCGTCGGCAGCCTCCTGCAAGCCGCCGAAGCCGCCAAAGCCGCCAAAGTCCCCATCGACTTCATCTCCCTGAATTACAAGTACGAGGGAGAAGTCCTCGTCGATCGCGTCGTCGCACCCGCCTCCGCACGCTCCGGCGAAAACGTCTCGATCAAGGTCGCGATCACGGCTACTCGCCCCACCCGAGGCCGGCTCTCCCTCCTCATGAACGGCGAGCCCGTCGATCTCGACCCCGACTCCCCGTCCTTCGGCATCCCCATCGAACTCCAGCAAGGTGCAAACGTCAAGGTCGTCACCGTCGCCCCGCCCCGCGACGGCCCGCAGAAGTTCGAGGCCGTCTTCGAGCCCGAGGTCTTCAACGGAAAATCCATCGGCGACACCATCGCCGAGAACAACCGCGCCACCGGCGTCACCTTCGTCGTCGGCCAGGCCAAAGTCCTCGTCGTCGCCGAAACCACCGCCGACTCCGAGCACATCATCCGCGTCCTCAACGAGTGCAAGATCAACGCCGTGACCACCACCGGCGAAGGCCTCCCGTCCACCCTCGCCGAGATGGTCGGCTACGACGCCATCATCATGGTCAACGAGTCGGCCGGGAACTTCAGCACCAAGCAACAGGACGACCTCAAGCAGTACATCCACGACGCCGGCGGCGGGCTCCTCATGATCGGCGGACCCAACGCCTTCGGCGCGGGCGGCTGGATCGGCTCACCCCTCGAAGACGCCCTCCCCATCAAGCTCGACCCGCCGCAGAAACGCCAGATGCCCAAGGGCGCGCTCGCCCTCGTCATGCACTCCGTTGAGATCCCCGAGGGCGTCTACTACGGCAAGAAAGTCTGCGAGGCCGCCGTCAACGCCCTCTCACGCCGCGACATGGCCGGCATCATCGAGTACAACTGGCAGCAAGGCCAGGACTGGGTCTACCCGCTCCGCGAAGTCGGCGATGGTTCTTCGATCAAGAAAGCAATCCAGAACCTCGTCTTCGGCGACATGCCCGACTTCGGCTCGATCCTCGAACAGACCTACAAAGGCCTCAAGGCCGCCGACGCCGGGCAGAAGCATGCCATCATCATCAGCGACGGTGACCCGCAAGCGCCCTCCAACGCCCTCCTCCAGAAGTTCAAAGACGCCAAGATCAGCATCAGCACCGTCGGCATCGCCTGCCACGGCCCCAGCGACCAGAGCACGATGCGCCGCATAGCAGACTTCACCGGCGGAAAGTTCTACGACATCCCCGCCAACAAAGTCGGAACCCTCCCCCAGATCTTCATCAAAGAAGCCCAGACCGTAAAGCGCAGCCTCATCTGGGAGGGCACGCCCTTCTCCCCCGCCGTCACCGGCTCGGCCCTCGAAACCTTCCGNNNNTCCCGCCCATCTCCGGCTACGTCGTCGCCGCCGACCGCGACGGGCTCTCCCTTGTCACCCTCCGCGGGAAAGAGAACGACCCGATCATGGCCCAGTGGCAGTACGGCCTGGGCAAAACCATCGCCTACACCAGCGAAGCGAACACCCGCTGGGGCGCGTCCTGGGTTGCGTGGTCAAACTTCAAACAATTCTGGGAGCAGCACATCCGCTGGGCCATGCGCCCCGCCGCGTCCCCCAACATCCGTGTCGTGACCGAGACCAAGGGCGACCAAACGCAGATCATCGTCGAAGCCCTCGACAACAAGGGCGAGCGTCTGAACTTCGCCAACTTCAAAGGCCGCCTCGCCACGCCCGACGGCAAGGGCGAGGACGTCGAGCTCAAACAGGTCGGCCCGGGCCGCTACGAAACCGTCGTCCCCACGCAACAGGCCGGCTCCTACGTCAGCAGCTTCGTCTACACCGCGCCCGGCGAAAAAGAGGGCGAGATCGTTCGCGGTTCGGTCCAGGCCGCCATCACGCGCCCCTTCGCCGACGAGTACCGCATGCTCGAAGACAACGAGCCGCTCCTTCGCCAAGTTGCCGCCATGACCGGCGGCCGAGTCCTCACCGGCGACCCCGTCAAGGACGACCTCTGGACCCGTACCGGCCTGACGCTCCCCGTCGCCACCAAACCCATCTGGCTCGCCGTCGCCCTCGCGGCCATCGGCCTCTTCCTCATCGACGTCGGCGTCCGCCGCGTCCGCATCGAACCCCGCGCCATCCTCGCCGCTGTCCAACGCCTCATCTCGCCCAGCAAACGCAAGGTCGGCCAGCAGATGGATTCGCTCCAAGCCGCCAGCCAACGCGCCCGCAGGTCCATCAGCGAACGCGCCAAGGCCGACGGCGTATCGGTGCCAGCGCCCCAACAACCCGCCGACACCCGCGCCGTCAAGTTCGAAGCGACACCCGCCCAGAAAGCCCGCGTCACCGCCGACCTCGGCCTCGAAAAGCCAGCAACCCCCGGCGCGCGCACAAACACCTCCGACCACACCAACCCCGCCGACAAAAACAAATCCAAGCCCGAGTCCCCCGGCGACATGTCCCGCCTCCTCAAAGCCAAGAAACGTGCGCACGACGAGATGTCCGATCAGTAATCAGGAGCACCACCCATGGCCACCATGAAGTCCCCCGAAGACATGCAGACCCCCGCCGAAGTCCGCGAGCAGTGCGAGCAGTTCCGCGCCACCTTCACCAAGCTCAAGGCCGAGATCGGCAAGGTCGTCGTCGGCCACGGCGAGGTCGTCGAGGCCGTCCTCATCGCCATGTTCTGCGGCGGGAACGTCCTCCTCGAAGGCGTCCCCGGCCTGGGCAAAACCCTGCTCGTCCGCACCCTCGCGCAAACCCTCAGCCTCCCCTTCAGCCGAATCCAGTTCACCCCCGACCTCATGCCCGCCGACGTCATCGGCACCAACATCGTGATGGAAGACCCCGACACCGGCCGGCGCAAGTTCGAGTTCCAGCGCGGCCCTATCTTCGCCCAGGTCGTCCTCGCCGACGAGATCAACCGCGCCACACCCAAGACCCAGTCCGCTCTCCTCGAAGCGATGCAAGAGCGCAGCGTGACGGTCGCGGGCAACACCTACAAGCTCGACAAGCCGTTCCTGGTTCTCGCCACACAGAACCCGATCGAGCAAGAGGGCACCTACCCGCTCCCCGAGGCCCAGCTCGACCGCTTCATCTTCAAAATCGTCGTCGGCTACTCGCAGATGGACGACCTCATGACCATCCTCGACCGCACCACCGGCACCATCAACCCCGAAGTCTCCAAGATCCTCGACGGCCCTTCGATCATCAAAATGCAAGACCTCGTCCGCGGCGTCATCGTCGCGCCCCACGTCCAGCAGTACGTCGCAAGACTCGTCCTCGCCACCCACGCCGGCACCGCTACGGCCGCCGGCGGCGCGGGCGGCCCCGCCAACAAATACATCCGCTGCGGCGCCTCCCCACGCGGTGCCCAGGCGCTGCTGTTGGGCGCGAAAGTCAAAGCCCTCATCGACGGCCGCTTCCACGTCAGCTTCAAAGACGTCCGATCCATCGCCCCCCTCTGCCTCCGCCACCGCCTCATCATCAACTTCGAGGCCGAGGCCGACCGGGTGGACCAGGACAGTTTGGTGAAGCAGATCATCGACCTGACGCAGACGGAACCGGGGAAGGTGGGGGCGGCATGAACTTTGAACTCGAAGGGCTCGAAGAGATCGAAGGGCGGAGTTCGAACCATGAGAGAAATCAGATCATGGACAATGAGCACCGCCCCGGGGTCCACCGAACAGCAATCGGGCTAAGCCGCCAGACCGGGGTTGAGCCAAAGGTCGAGCAAGTCGCTCACGCGATCATCGGCTGCGCCATCGAAGTGCATCGCGGGCTTGGGCCGGGATTGCTTGAAAAACTCTACGAGGACGCGTTGGTGTACGAGGTGGGCACCGCCGGTCTTCGCGTCTCCACTCAACGGGAGATCGTCGTCCAGTACAAGTCGATCCAACTCCGAGGTCAACGACTCGATTTGATCGTCGAAGAAAGCGTGATCGTCGAAATCAAGTCAATCGCTCAACTCGCGGACATCCACAAGGCCCAACTCTTGTCCTATGTCCGCGCCGCCAACGTCCCGCTCGGCCTTCTTCTCAACTTCAACGTCCCGATCCTCAAAGAGGGCCTCCGCCGAATCGTCAACGACCGCCTCCGCACCCGAAACCCCGCACCCACCAACCCAAATTCTCCCACCATTCACTCCTCTTCGATCTCTTCGAGCCCTTCGAGTTCACAAATCCCCTCCGAACCATGATCCGCACCCCGACCATCCACCGCCCCAAGTCTCTCGAAGACCTCCTCAACGCCGAGCTGATCGCCAAGATCAGCGGCCTCGATATCACGTCTCGCAAGGTCTTCGCCGGCAAGCTCAAAGGCGAGCGCCGCAGCAAGAAACGCGGCCAATCCGTCGAGTTCGCCGACCACCGCCAGTACGTCAGCGGCGACGACCTTCGGCACATCGACTGGAACATCTTCGGCCGGCTCGATCGGCTCTTTCTCAAGCTCTTTCTGGAAGAAGAAGACCTCGCGCTCCACGTCGTGATTGACGCCAGCGCCAGCAGCGACACCGGCGAGCCCAACAAGTTCCTCTTCATGCAGCGGGCCGCGATGGCGCTGGCGTATGTCGGGCTGGTGAACCTGAATCGCGTCGCGGCGACGTACATGGGCGGCGTTCCGGCCGGCGGGCGCGGCGTGAATGGCGATGAACAATCCGAGGCGTCGGCGGGCCTCAGCCCCGGCGTCCGTGGGGATTCAGTCATTCACGCGATCCGCGATCTGCGCGGCCGTCGCCGCACCCAGGACCTCGCACGCTTCATCACCACCATCGAGCCCGGCGGCCAGTTCTCGTTCCGCCAGGCCGCCGAACGCATCGCCCTCACGCGCCGCGGCAAGGGCGTAATGCTGATCTTCTCCGACTTCTTTTTCAAAGACGGCTACGAGGCCGGCCTGCGCATGCTCGTCGGCCGCGGGTACGACGTCTTCTGCATCCAGGTGCTGAGCCCGCAGGAAGTCGAGCCGCCGATCACGGGCGATCTGCGGCTCAAGGACATGGAGGACGGGGACCTGACCGAGGTCACGATCTCGGCTCCGCTGTTGAAGCGCTACAAGGCGAACCTTGCGGCGTATTGCGACCAACTGCGCGATTTTTGCGCTCGCCGCGAGATCACGCTCCTGACACTGAAGAGCGATACGGCTGTGGACACCTTGCTGCTCGATTACCTTCGCAAGCGGGGGATCGTGCGATGAAACCAGTCATCCTTGTTGTCATGCTTGCATTGCTCACAGGGTGCGCCTGGAACAGTTCGCCGATCCATGACGGATTGAGTGAAGAAGAAATGCGAGAACAAGTGCTGAAGCATTTTTCTCCCGGAATGTCATCGAGCGCGGCCAAGCAGGAACTCGACAAGCTCGACCTCTCATGGCGATTCGCTGAGGAACTAAAGGCCGGCCTGTGTCCAAATTGTGGACAGCACGGGTACTACGCGAACGTCATGCCCTTCGGGCTCGTTCGCTACAGCTTGTTCTTTTACATTGGCCCGATCCCGACCGGTTATTTGCGTGTCTGGTTCAACGGACAAGACTCGCTGTGCTGCGTGCGGTACACACCGGTTGATCCCACTGGCAAGAACCCAAAGTCGAGTTGGCAGTTTATTCCATGAAACCACATCCCGAGACACTTCAACTGCCGCCGCTTCGACCGCGTGTCAGAGATGATCGTTCTTTCGTTGGAACGCTTGTATGAACTCCCTTACTTGGCTTACCCCAGCCCTCGCCGGAATCGCCGCCGCGATCGCGATCCCGTCGCTCATCATCCTCTACTTCCTCAAGCTCCGCCGCCGCGACCTCGAGGTCTCGACCACGCTGCTCTGGAAGAAGGCCATCCAAGACCTCCAGGCCAACGCGCCGTTCCAGAAGCTCCGCCGCAACATCCTGCTCATCCTGCAACTCATCATCCTCGCCGTTGCCCTTATCGCCATCGCCCAGCCGCAGATCAAAGGCCAGGCCGCGCAGGGCTCGCGGCACATCATCCTCATCGATCGTTCGGCCAGCATGTCCTCGACCGACGGCGACCCGACGCGCGTTTCCGGCGACCCCGTCACACGCCTCGACGCCGCGAAGAAAAAGGCCCGCGATCTCGTCGATTCGCTCAGCGAACCCGGGCTTTTCATGAAGGAATCGGGCGACCAGGCGATGGTGATCGCGTTCGATACCACGGCCGAGGTCCGCCAGCAGTTCACCGCCGACAAGAACGCTCTCAAAGCCGCGATCGACGCGATCACGCCGACCGATGCGCCGACGCGCATGGACGAGGCGATGCGGCTGGCCAAGGCGCACGCGCCGCGCCGCAGCATGACCGACTCGACCACCGGCACGACTTTGGAGGTCGAGGGACTTGATCTCGGCTCCCAGGCCGCGATCCATCTGTACTCCGACGGCGCGATCCCCGACGCCGCCGGCAGCAAGCCCGGGATGGACGACACGTTTTACTTTGAGCGCATCGGGCAGACCGACGCGGGGAACGTCGGTATCACGGGGCTGCGCTCGGAGCGTGCGTTCGATGCGCCGTCGAAATTGAGTGTCTTTGTCGGGCTGCAGTCCACCATGCGGCAAGCGCGGAAGGTGGATGTTGAACTGACGATCGACGGCGCGGTCGCCGGGATCAAGAGCGTGCAGATGCCCGCGGCCGCGGTGGACAACGGGGCGGATGATGGTGGCGATGCGAGCAAATCCGTAGCAAACGCCGCGGCGACGACCCCGGCGAGCGACAAGCCCGCAGCGCCCGGTCCTGATTCCGGCCCCGCCCCGAAGCTCAACGTCGGCGTCGGCGGCGTGGTCTTCACGCTCGATCGCACCGAGGGAGGGCTTGTTCGCGTGCGGCTGATCGGGCTCGAGCCCGACGCTACCGCCGAGGTCGCGTCGCGTGATGCGCTCGATTCAGACAACCGCGCGTGGCTGGTGGTCCCGCCGGCCAAGAAGCTCTCGGTCGCGTGGGTAACGACGGGGAACCTGTTCCTGGGCAACGCGCTCGAATCGCTGCCGTTGTCGAAGCTCCAGCGCTACACCACGGCCGAGTTCGACAAGCTCGTCCTCGACGGCAAGACCGGCGATTTCGACGTGGTTGTTCTCGACGGCTGGCTACCGGGCGGCGAAAAGGCACGCGGGCTTCCGCCGGGGCGGTACATCGTGCTCAACGCGGTGCCCGCCGGCGCGGGGCTGATTGACAAGGGCCGCGGGCCGGTGAGCTTGATCCTCGATTGGAACCGTCAGCACCCGGTGATGCGGCTCGTGAACCTGGATTCACTGACCATCGCGGCATCGCGGCAGGTTGATGTCGTGCCGCGCTCCGCGTCGGACAAGCCCGAAGACATCGCCAAGGCCGAAGCGATGGGGGCGGGCGCGGCCACGGTTCTCGCAACGTGCGATCAGGGCGCGGCCATCATCGAGACCGGCGGCAAGGACTGGCGCGCAATCGTGGTGCCGTTCGATACCGCCGAATCGACCTGGCCGTTTGACGTCAGTTTTCTCGTGTTCCTCGCGTCGAGCGTCGACTACATGGGCGGCAACGGCAGCGTCGAGCGTCAGGCGCAGATGGTGCAGCCGGGGTCGGTATTGAGCGATCGACTCCCGATCGGCGCTTCCGACGCCGAAGTCAGACTCGCGGACGGAAAGGCCGAGCCACTCATCGTCGGTGCCGACGGGAAGATCGTGTTCGGTCCGATCCGCAATCATGGCGTGCTGGAGGTTTCGTGGAAAGGCCCGAGCGGGCTGACGGACATCACACGCGCCGGAAGGATCGTGCGGACCTTCACTTCAAACCTACTGGACGCGGAAGAATCCAACGTCGCCGCTATGGATCGACTGGATCTCGCGTCGCGCACCGTTCAGGCAAACGCGGAGACCGGCGCGAAGTCGGCGCGAAAACTCTGGCCGTATCTGCTGCTGGCAGCCTTGGGCGTAGTGATGTTGGAGTGGTTCGTGTACAACCGCAAGGTATATGTCTAGAGAAACGCCTGACGCGCTGGGGTCCGATCGGCCCGCTTTGTTTCGCCCGTCCGGTCCTGTATCATCGCTTATGGGCATCGTCGGGCACGGAATCGACATCGTGAAGGTCAGCCGCGTCGCCGAGATGCTCGCCGAGCACGGCGAGCGATTCCTCACGCGGTGCTTCACCGCCGGGGAGCGAACGTACTCGATGCGCGGCCCACGCGCCGCCGAGCACCTCGCGGTCCGCTTTGCCGCCAAGGAAGCGGTGCTCAAAGCGATCGGGACCGGTTGGCGAGACGGCATCGCGTGGACCGACGTCGAAGTGGTGCTCGAGCCGTCGGGCAAGCCGGGAGTGCGCCTCGCTAACGTCGCGGAATCCACCGCGCTCAGGCTCGGTATCACCTCATGGTCGCTCTCGCTCAGCCACACCGAAGACTCCGCCATCGCCTCGGCCATCGGGTCCTCGTGACCCGCTCGGACGGCAAGCAAACTACTTGTGCTCTGGCTTTTCTTCGGGCTCCCCGGGCGCGATCCCACCGCCCGATGGTGACGGATTGCCCCGGCTCACCGCCTGCGCATGCCGCCGCACCGCCAGCGGGTAAAACTCGGTCTTGTACCATTGCTCCCACGCCGGTATGTCCCACGCAAACGCCTGCGTCGACTGCCCCGTTGCCTCCGTGGACATCGCGATCAGCCCGATGGCGATCCAGCCGCGATCCCCGCCATTACCGTCGCCGCTTCCACCCGCTTGCCCGAGTTGGGCCGGGATCAGCCACGCGATCGCCTCGTACATATGCAACGTCTGCGCGAGTTCCGCCGCCGCCTCCATCTCGGCCTCGCGCCCTGATTCAAGCGCGTGCCGAACGACCGCGCCAACACCCGGCGACGCGACGCCGCGAAACCCGCTCTCGCCCAATCTCTCCCGCAGTTTGGCTCCCGCGTCCGAACGCATCGCCGGCGAGGCATCGTTCACCGCCATCGTCGCCAGAGCGATGTTGGCCGCGTCGTGCGTCTCGCCCGCGAACATCTCCATCATGGCCGTGCGAACGTCGTCCCCTTCACCCTTGATCACTTCGATCAACGCCGGGTAGTTGAGCGGGTCGTTGAACGCCAGCAGCTTCGCGATCCCCTCCTGACGGATCGACGCCACGCGGACGCTCCCAAGGTATTTGTGGCGGATCTTCCGCATCTCCACCTCGGCGGCCTTCTGCTTCTTGGCCACCTCCGCCCGAGCCTTGGCTTGCGGACTGTCAAAGTCTTCGGTGCTCCGAACCCAGTAGGGCGATTCGGTCGCCGGTGGAGGTGTGGTCGTCGGCGTTCCCAGGCTCTGCCTCTGGGCCGACGCCGTGCTTGCGCTGAGAACGAGCAAGGCCGTCGCCGCCATCGGCAGCCGAACGGACCGCCGCCCCAAGTCCCCAGAAGATGAGTCGCCGCGGCAGTTTCGCGCCATGACTTGCTCCTCCCATCGTGGTCGGCCGACCCCAGCGTGCCCCAAAACCCCGTCGCGCTGCACCCGCTGGTGCCGCACGTCCAACTTTGGTGGCGATCAAGCGGCCTTCTCTTGGACGCCGCGGACTTCGCGGTGTTCCACGTTCAGCTTTCGGGTCGATCACCAACAACCCCAGTACCGGCGGCCCGCGCGCTTCGATACGCCGGAGAAGCCCCAGCGGTTCCCACCCAGCTAGAGGTCTTTGTTCGGGTGCCAATTTCTCCGAATCCGACTCGATCGAACTCCCCGACTACGGCACCCTTTCGCGCTCGGACGGGGCTTCAGTCGTCCGCGAGCGTTACAAACGCCCCCGAACCCACCCGCCTCCGAGCCGACTCCGCCGCCTGCTGGTCCGCGAAGCGACCGATCTGCACCACCGTCACCGTCTTTCCCTTTACCGTCGTGTCAATGACGCGCGGCGCGCCGAGCCCAAGTCCCGTGGTAAGGCCGAGCAACTTGTCGGCCGTGGCCTGGGCCCGCTGACGTGAGCCGTAGGCACCGACCTGGAGCGTGTACTTCCCGTTTGGGTGTGCGTTCGCGGGGTGATCGGGTCTGACACCGGCCAGCGACGGAACCCCAGGTCGGCTCGAACTTCCTCCGGCGACCGACGGCGGGTTCATCCGCGAGTCGATCAGCGACTTGAGCGTTGCGTCGGTGGCCGCCAGCGTCGAAGCCCTCGAGTACGCCTCTCGGGTCTTGGCATCCTCGCCCAGAGATCGGTACGAGTCGCCCGCGTACATCCACGCCCGCGCCGCCTGATGCCCTTCCAGCTTGGCGGCGGAACTCGTCAGCAACTCGACGGCCTTGGCGTGCTTGCCGGCACGTTGGGCGATGAGTCCCATGGCGGCACCAGCGCGGCCCGAGATGTTCTGGTCGGAGGATTCGAGGAGCGGGCGGAGGAACGGCTCGGCCTCGTAGTCGCGGTCGCGGGCGTTCGCAGCCAGCCCGGCGATCAGTTGGGCGCGTTCTTTTTCGGAACCCGAGGCGTTCTTGGCGACAGCGGCGGCGGCGTCCTGGGCCTCGGCGTATTTCCCGGCGCTGTAGAGTTCGGCGTAGGTGGGCTGGCCGGTGGAGTTGGTGGCGGGGGTGGACGAGCAGCCGCCGAAGACGAGGCACGCGAGCGAGAGTGACAGCGCGACGGCGTTACGGAGCGTCGTGTTGGCGTTGAGCGCGGGGATCAAGTTCGAGAGGCCTGGCCTGGGCATGGTCGTCCTTCCTGAGTCGTGCGGTCTGGTTCCGGCTTGGCATTCATCCGCCCGGAGCGATTTGGGCTCAGCGATCTGAGCCCGGAGTGCTGGTAGCATATCGGCCCGATGGGGGGACGCCCGACAACGTTCGGTCTTCTCTGGTCGCTTGATTCAGGAAACACTCGTTGAGCATCCACTGGAAGATTCTCCGATCGCTTCTGGCCGGGCCGTTCCGCACGGCGGTGGTGGACGACCAGCGGTCGTACCGCGGGATCGACATCCTGATCGCGGCGTTGAACGTGGCCGCGAAGATCCGGGCGACAACCACGAGTTCGACGGTGGGGGTGCTGATCCCTACGGGCGGCGTCTTCCCGATCGCGGCCTTGGGGGCGTGGTTCGCGGGCAAGACGGTCGTGCCGATGAATTATCTTTTGAAAAAGGACGAACTGCAGTATGTGATCGACGACTGCGGGACCGACACGGTGCTGACGGTTGGACCTCTGCTGGAGTACTTGGGGTTCGTGCCCGAGGTGAACAACCTGGTTCGGATGGAAGAGATCAGCCTGTCGGGCGTGCCGGATGCGGTGTGGCCGAGCCGGGCGGCGGACGACGATCTGGCGTTGCTGCTCTACACCTCGGGCACGAGCGGGCGGCCCAAGGGCGTGATGCTCACGCACGGCAATATTCTGTCGAACATCGGGCAGATCCGCGAGTGGGTCGATTTCACGCGGCGGGATGTGATTTTGGGAGTCTTGCCGCAGTTTCACTCGTTCGGGCTGACGGTTCTTACGCTGCTGCCGTTGTGCGGCGGGATCCCGGTCGTGTTCACGGCCCGCTTCGTGCCGCACCGGATCGTGAAACTCTTTCGCCAGCACCATCCGACAATTTTCATCGCGATCCCGTCGATGTACAACGCGCTGCTGCACGTCAAGGACGGGTCGGCGGCGGACTTCGAGGGCGCGCGGTACATTGTTTCGGGTGGCGAGCCGCTGCCTGACGCGGTGTTCACCAAATTCCGCGAGCGATTCGGCGTAACGATCAACGAGGGGTACGGGCTGACGGAGACGGCCCCGGTCACGAACTGGTGTCGCCCCGAGGAGTGGCGGCGGCACTCGGTGGGGAGGCCGCTGCCGGGGGTGGAGTGCCGGATCGTGGATATCGTGTCGCGGGCCGAGCTTGGTCCCAACCAGGACGGCGAAGTGATCCTGCGCGGGCCGAACGTGATGCGGGGGTACTTCAAGCTCCCCGAGCAGACCGCGGCCGTGTTTGATGAGAACGGGTTTTTCAAGACCGGCGACATCGGAAGATTGGACGATGATGGTCACCTTTTCATCACCGGGCGACTCAAAGAGATGCTCATCGTGGGGGGAGAGAATGTTTTTCCGCGCGAGATCGAAGAAGTCCTGAACCGGCACCCGTCGGTCGCGGATTCGGGCGTTGTCGGCCAGATGGACCCCGTCCGCGGCGAGCTGCCGGTGGCGTTCGTGGAGGTGAAGGAGGGGGCGGAGTTTGACGAGCGGGCGCTGATGAGCTGGTGCCGCGAGAGCCTGGCGGGGTACAAGGTGCCGTCGCGGATCGTGCGGTTGGAAGCCTTGCCGCGGAACCCGACGGGGAAGATCATGCGGCGAGAGCTGAAGAAGATGCTGTGATGAACAAGATGCTGGGATGAAGAAGGTGCTGGGGGATGGGCCGGGTGCCCGATAGAAATTGAGTCAGTCGGGCCGAGTAGAAAAACCTGGAAGAAAAAGTCGAAACACGGGCAGGACGCCTGTGCCACGAGAACGCGTAGAAAAAGTCCAAGACAACAAAGCAAAGGGAGACCGTCATGGAAATTTACATCGACACCGCGAACATCGACGAGATCAAGCAGGCCGCGGACCTGGGCGTGCTTGATGGCGTCACCACCAACCCGACGCTCATCGCCAAAGAAAAAATCGACTACGGCAAGCGGCTTGCGGAAATCTGCAAAGTGGTGAAGGGCCCGGTCTCGGCCGAGGTGATCGCCACCGAGTACGCCGCGATGGTGAAAGAGGGCAAGGAGCGGATGAAGATCGCCCCCAACATCGTCGTGAAGCTGCCGAGCACGATCGACGGGCTCAAGGCCTGCAAGGCGTTGTCCGACGAGAAGATCAAGACCAACATGACGCTGTGCTTCCAGCCGCTGCAAGCGCTGATGGTCGCCAAGGCCGGGGCGTTCCTGGTCAGCCCGTTCATCGGCCGCCTCGACGACATCGGCGAGGTCGGCATGGACCTCATCAACCGCACGCGGCAGATCTACGACAACTACGGCTACAAAACCAAAATCCTCGCCGCCTCCGTCCGGCACAGCACGCACATGCTCGAGTGCGCCCTGGCCGGGGCGGACGTAGTGACCGCGCCGCTCAAGGTCATCGTGGACTGCATGAAGCACCCGCTGACAGACCTGGGGATCGAGCGGTTCCTGGCGGATTACAAGAAAGCATTCGGTTGAGCGGTTTGCCTGAGCAATGACTCAGGCGACTTCGACCACAAACTCGACCTCGACGGGCGCTCCCAGCGGCAACGCCACGCTTCCCACGGCCGCGCGGGCGTGCTGGCCGCGTTCCCCGAAGACTTCGACGAGCAACTCGCTGGCACCGTTGGCGATCTTGGGCTGGTCGTAGAAGCCGGGCTCGGAGCAGACGAAGACGCCGATGCGGACGATCTGCTTGACGTTGGCGAGATTGCCCACGGCCGACTTGATGACCGCGAGCCCGTTGAGGACGCACTGAAGCGCGCACTCGCGGGCTTTTTCCATGGAGACTTGATTGGGCGCGCTGCCCTTGGCGATGAGCTGCCCGGCCACGACGGGGATCTGCCCGGCGATGAAGAGCAGGTTACCGCTGCGCTTCCAAGGCACATACGCGGCGACGGGCTTGGGGGCGTCGGGGAGTTTGATGCCCAGGGCGGCGAGCTTGGCTTCGGGGTCGAAGGTGGTGGTCATATCGGATAGTAGATCGTGAGTGATCGAGCCGAGATCTCGGAATTGCTGTGCCGGGAGCGAGCGTCCGGCGCATCATGTGAGTAGAGAAAGTGGGGGCTCATGAGGGTTCACCGATTTGGCGTCTGGTGTTGCGTGCTGATCGCGTCGGCATCGTGGGCGTTGCAGCCCGCGCCCCAGACCCAGCCCGCGTCGGCGTCGGCCTCGTCGGCCGTGCGGAGTTGGCGGACAATCGCCCAAGGCGTGGAAGCTCGGGCGAGCGCGGAGTACGCCAAGCACCCGGTTGGTGCGCTCTCGGTCGCGCTGATCGCCGACGACAAGATCGTCTGGACCGGGCACTACGGGAATGTCAGCGGCCCCGGGAGCGAGTTGCCGACAGGCTCGACGGTATACCGGATCGGCTCAATTACCAAAACGTTCACGGCGTTGGCGCTGCTCAAGCTCGAGAGCGAGGATCGGTGTGCCTTCTCTGACCCGATCGGCAAGTACTTCCCACGTTTTTCCGAGGTACCCAACCAACCGCCATCTGGAGCGCAGCCCACCCTGATCCAGCTCGCGACGCACACCTCTGGGCTGGCACGCGAGCCGGAAGACGGCGACGAGTTCGACATCGGGCCGGTCGCCCAGTGGGAGAGCGTGCTGACGCGGATGATCCCCAAGATCCGCTTTGCGGCCGAGCCCGGCAGCGGGTTCGGGTACTCCAACGTCGGGTACGCGCTGCTCGGCTCGGCGATCGGGAAGGCCGCGGGAACCCCGTACACCGCGTATGTCACCGAGCAGATCCTCAGACCCCTCGGGATGAACGACACCATGTTCGACCTCCCCGACTCGGCCCGCTCGCGCGTGGCCATCGGGCACGATGTTCAGGACGGCGTTTCCAGCACCGACGTTCCCGAGCGGGAGCTTTCGGGCCGCGGGTTCCGTGTGCCCAACGGAGCGTTGTTCTCTTCCTTGGACGATCTAGCGCGATGGACGAGATTCCAGATGGGGGATCCATCGCAGAGCGTCCTTGACCCGGCGGCGCTCAAGGCCGCTCAGGGACGGTTCATCATCGCGGGCCCGCGGCTTGGTTCGGGGTACGGGATCGGCATCCAGGTCAAGCGCATCGGGAAGGCGACCGTCATGGGTCACAACGGCGGCACGCCCGGCTACCGGGCCGATTTTCTCTTCGATCCCGAAACGAAGATCGGGATCGTGATGCTCCGGAGCGCGTTGGGCGACGACTTCGACTCCGACGCGATCTTGAACAAGGCGTTCCCAGACGACTAACGCTCCGCTCCAGACACGAGCCAGAAAGAGAGCGGGTCAGTCGTTCCCCGGCCAGCCCGCCCGCAGGAACTTGCCGTCGCGGTGGAAGACCTCGCCGTCGGCCTCGATGGTGCCTCCAGCGCGGCCCGGCCCTGGGCGGAGGTCGCAGACCATGTCCCAGTGCAGCCCCGATTCGTTGGTGCTGCCGCTCTCGGGGTACCCCGCGCCGACCGCGGCGTGGAAAGTGCCTCCGATTTTCTCGTCGAAGAGGGTGTTCTTGGAGAAGTCGGTGATGGAGTAGTTGGTGCCGATGGCGATCTCGCCGAGGTTGCGGGCACCGGCGTCCTGGTCGAGCATCTTGATGAGGAAGTCCTCGTTCTTTTTCGCCGAAGCGTCGACGACCCGCCCGGCCTTGAACTTGAGGCGGACGCCCTCGACCTCGCGCCCGTTGTACACGGCGGGGAACGTGTAGTTGACGTGTCCATCGACCGCCCCGGGCCCGGCGAAGACCTCGCCGTCGGGGAAGTTCTCGTGCCCTGCGCAGTTGATCCATGTGGACTTGGAAACGTCGACCACAAGGTCAGTCCCGTCGTGCCCATCGCACGCCGGGGCTCGAAACCGGAGTTGTTTCTTACCCTGCAGGTACTCACGCTCACGCTCCTGTCGCTCGTGTACGCCCTGCCACGCCGCCAGCGGGTCCGCAACGTGCAACAACCCCGCGCGAAAAACAAAGTCCTCGTACTGGTCGAGGCTCATCTCGGCGTCCTGGGCCGAGGCCATGGTTGGGAACATCGTTCCGCACCAGCGCAGACCGCCCGGCTCTCCCTTGCTCGCCTTGGCAGCGCGGTGCATGAACGTCCTCATCACCGGCTTGCGCGCAGCCTGATGCGCCCCGACCCGGGCCGGGTCCATCCGGCTCAGAGACTTCGTGTTCAGATTCGCCCAGAAAACCAGGCTCACGTCGATCGTCTCGATCTGGTGCATCGCCAACGGCGAAACGTACGCGAGTTGCTCCGCGCTCCCGTGTGTCAGCAAGATCTCAGTCATTGCCTCGGACTTGGGTATCCAACAGACGTGAGCCCCCGCCTTGATCACGGCTTCCGTGCAGGCCTCAATCAAAGGCATCGCGACGGGTTCCGCGCTGATGGCGACCAAATCCCCACGCTTGACCCGCGTCGAGTAATGGACAAGAACCTGAGCCAGCCTGTCAAGACGGGGATCACGCATGTCCGCACTATACCCGCGAGGCATCGAAACGGTGCCGCGCGCCTGGGTGCCCTGACACCCGCAATCGCCCCTCAATCCCCGCCGCACCGTCGAGTTCTGGGCCAACCGTGAGCGGCTACACTTGCCGCTCGGCACGGGCCGAGCCCGCGTTCGCTCGTCGAATCCGAGCCGCGGACCAGCGTCCATCAGGCACACCAACCACGAGTTTTCGATCGGAGCGATCATGCGCAACGCAGAGCGAATCCTGGCCTACGGCGGAATCTTGGCGTCGATGGCCGTCGGGCTGGGGTTCTATCTCGGGTCCACACAGTCCGTCGCACGCGCGACCGCCCTGCAAGCCAGCAACGGCCGCATCGCCGCCGTAGATGTCTTCACCGCCACCAAGAAACTCCTCGAAAGCGATCGCTACTCCCCCGCACGCGACGCCATGGCCAAGGAACGCAACGCCGCCCTCGAAGCGACCAACAAGGAACTGGGCGACCTTCGCGCCAAGATCGAAGCCGCGGGCCAGAACAGCCCCGAGGCCGCGCCCATGATCCAAGAGTTCCAGGCCAAGGCACAGACCTACCGCGAGTCCCAAACCAAAGCCCAGGAGGAGTTCAACCAACTCCTCTCCTCGCAGTTCGGCGAGGCCTACCGCCTCGTGGTCGAAACCGCCAACCTCGTCGGCAAAAAGCTCAACTTCTCCTACGTCGCCGTCACCAAAACCGGCCCGGTCGTCTTCGAGAGCAAGGATTTCAACCAGGCCGGGCAGGAAGTCCTCTCCCGCCCGCTCATCATGTTCGGCGAGGGCGACGACATCACCCCCGCCGTGCTCGCCGAACTCAAACTCGACACCACCCCCGAGCCCAAGCCGACCGACGCCAAGCCCGCGGACACCAAACCCGCCGAATCCAAGCCCGCCGAGAAGAAGTAACCCGCGATTGTCCGCACGGACGAACGCCACGCAGATGAATTGCATCGACGGCAATAACAAACAAGGCCACGCCTCTCGCGGCGTGGCCTTCTGTTTTCTCAAGTTCCGAATCCACCCCCAGCCCCGGGTTCTGCGGCCTTACCGCATCTTCCGCGGATTCTCCGCCGGAAGCCCGTCGGCGTACCCCCACACCGTCACCAGCAGCCGCTGCACGCCCCAATTGCGGGCCTGCTCGTGCGTCGGAAACAGCAGGTCCAGACGCCGACCCTTGATCGCGCCACCGCAATCAAGCACCGGCACCACCAGCCCCGTGTCGTACCCCGGGATCGTCAGCATGGAGCCGTAATCGAGCAGCGTGGGGTCGGCGGCCACGAGGCGCGAGCCGTTGGTCTGCACCGAGTGCAGCGTGGCCGTCAGTCCGTCGGCCGAATCGCCGCACGACCGAGCGTCCGGCGAATACCCCGTCACCGTCATCCACATCTTCCGTACCGGCCTGATCGGGCGACCGTCAAACCACCGCACCGAAGGATCGCTCGCGAGCGGATCGTTGATCACGACAGGACCGGCAGGTTCGACTTCCTCAGTCATCGACGCCGCGTTCGCCTCCGGCGCGGCCCGCAACGGAGAGGTCAGCTCGAACGCCTTGGCCCGCGCGGGCACCGGCGCGGAGCTGGGGCTCGAAACCAGCGAAACAAGGGGCTGGTTCTCGCCGCCCGACGCTCCCGCGTCGGTCGCATCCGCCCCAACCTGTTCGATCGAAGCCAGCGCCGGCAGCGTCCTGGCTTCCTTGGCGAGCACCGCCGAATACCCCACCAAGGCCACCGCGACCAAACCCGCAACACCGTGAAGCGTGCCGCGAGCGATCCGGCGACGGAGTGACACCACCGAAAGAGTCGAGTCTTTGACCACAACATTTCTCCCACCAGCCCGCGAACCCGAGTGCGATAGACCCTGGGAGCCGCGAGGCTCGTCCGGTCTTCCCGCCGACCCATTCCCACCAAGGAAGGCCGTCGGAACTTTGGCGCCATCAAGAACGTGGGCGTACCCGATCAAAGTCTACACCCTCCTAGGATCTTGGCGTGAAACTGAAGAGAACTTGGGTAAACTCGGCCCGATTTTGGCCGGATATGAGGGCTGTTCCGAGTTTCCCGTCAGATTCTCGGAGTTCTATTCGGGAGATAGACGGGTTCCACGCCGATCTGTGAGAACCAACGGGTACCGGAGTCCTCCGAGTTCGCTCCCCGCCCCGCCTTTTCCACCTGCGTGTTAGGAGTTTACTAGGATTGATCGCCTCTGTCAACCAGTCGCTTGTCGTCGCCGGAATCGGAGCCCTCGCCGGAATCGTCGGCGGGCTGGCGGGGGTAGGCGGATCGATGATCATCCTCCCCGCCCTCGCCCTCATATTTCAGTTCACCGAGCCCGACCGCCCCGAGCAGCATGTCTTCGCCGCCGCCGCCATGATCGTCAATGTGCTGGTCGCGGTCCCCGCAACTTGGCGGCACTGGCGGGCGGGGGTCTACCGGCCCGACCTCCTCCGCTGGTTGCTACCCACCATGGCGGTGTCAGTCGTTACTGGCGTCCTGATTTCAAACCGTGTTGACGGCCGCGTTCTCCAGCACGTTCTCGCCGGGCTTATCGCCTGGGACGCGCTCGTCAATCTCTACCGTCTCTTGCACCGAGTCGACGAATCAACCCTCGGCCCCGAGCGGGTCGGAGCGCCGGTGATGATCACGGCCGGGGTCACGGCCGGGCTCGCCGGCGGGATCGCGGGGCTCGGCGGTGGTGGTCTCATCGTCCCCATACTTCAAGTGGCGGGACGCGTAAAGCTCCGTCAGGCGATCGCCACCAGCGCCATGACGATGTGCGTGACCAGTCTCATCGGCGCAAGCCTCAAGCTGGCCACCATGCACTCCCGCGGAGTGGCCCCCGCCGACGCGGTTCGGCTCGCCCTCCTCATGGCACCCGGCGCGGTCTTCGGCTCGGTGCTCGGCGCAACGCTCACGCACAAGCTCCCGCTGGGCGTGCTGCGACTTGCGGTGTCGGTTGTCCTGTTGTCGCTGGCTGCCAAACTGGCGCTCGCATGACGCGACTGCGAGATTGGCAGACATCGATCGTCGCGAGGCGCCCGCCAAACCGAAAGAGATTCCGCCCCACAGCAAAGAATACTGGCCGGCAGGCCGCAGTCGGGGTTGGCTGCGGTGGGTGAATCGGTGCGAGTTCTTTCCTCGAACTCAGGGCGTGGCCCGCCGTATGCGAGTTGAGAATCGTTCCCGGCAGGGTTTTCTCGAACTGCCGGAATCATCTGGGAGAAATCATGAAGTTCTTCAACAACCTGAAAACCGTGCTCCTCATGGGCGGCATGATGGGGCTCTTCCTGGTCGTCGGAAGCATGTACGGCAAGACCGGCATGATCGTCGCCCTCGTCGCAGGTGGGATCAGCAACATCATCTCCTGGTTCTTCTCCGACAAGATCGCCATCGCCTCCATGCAAGGGCAGGAGGTTCAGCCCACCGACCCGGGTATCGCTGGTGATCTCTACAAAATGGTTGACCGCCTACGCCAGCGGGCCGGGCTTCCCATGCCGCGTGTGTTCATCTGCCCCCACGAGGCACCCAACGCCTTCGCTACCGGCCGCTCGCCCAGCCACGCCGCCGTTGCGGTGACCGAGGGCGCGCTCCGCCTCCTCGACGACCGCGAGCTCGAGGGTGTGATCGGGCACGAGCTCTCGCACGTCAAAAACCGCGACACCCTGACCTCGTGCGTCGCAGCCACGATGGCCGGCGTCCTCGCCTTCATCGCCCAGTGGGGCATGTACCTCGGCGGTGGAAACCGAGAGAACAACAACCCCCTCGTTTCGCTCGTCACATTCCTCATCGCCGCCGTGGGCGCCGCCATCATCAAAGCCATGATCAGCCGCTCACGCGAGTTCGTCGCCGACGCCGACGGTGCCGCCATCGCCGGTTCGCCCAACGGGCTCATCTCGGCCCTCCAAAAACTCGACATGTACGCCCAACGCATCCCGCTCGACCAGCCCAACCCCGCGCAGAACAACCTCTTCATCGTGGAGCCGTTCTCAGGGATGGGCCGCACGCTGGTGAACCTGTTCGCCAGCCATCCCCCGACTGAGGAGCGTGTGGCGGCCTTGCGGCAGTTGGCGTGAGAAGCGGTCGTGGAGCCGCTCCCCGGGGAGTGCTCAGCTCAGGAACCGCCCGCCGTCGACACGCAGGATCTGCCCCGTCGTGTACGTCGCGTCGATCGCCAGCCAGCGCACCGCTTCGGCCGCCTCCTCAGGTGTCCCGCTCCGCGCCATCGGCACCCGTTTGATGTAAGCCGTCTGCTCCTCGAGAGTAGACTCCGAGCCCGATTCGGGCCACGCGACCACCCCGGGCGCGACCGCGTTCACGCGAATCTTCGGCGCAAGCTCCCGTGCCAGCGATTGAACCATCTCCGCGAGCGCCGCCTTGGACATCGAGTACGCCGAAAACCCCGAGCGCGGTCTCCCGATCGTGTGAATATCACTCATCGCCACGATCGCCCCGCCGCCAGGTCGATCCGACGCGCCCAGCTTCGGCGCGAGCTCCTTGCACAAAATCAGCGGGGCCGCCGCGTTGACGCGGTAGTACATCAGCGCGTCCGCGGCGGAAAGATCGTCAATCGGTGTCGGCCCGTAGACCGACGCGTTATGAACCAGCACGTCGATCCGCGGCAACTCCCCACCGAGCTGCGCGGCCGCGGCCGCCACCTCGCTCAGATCGTTCAGATCGAGCGGTACCAGATGAACCGCCACCCCATGCTGGCACAGCTCGTCGGCGGTCTGCCGTGCCGCCGCGTCGCTCGTGTGGTACGTCAAAACCAGATCGTACTTCGCGCGAGCGAACGCCTCCGAAATCGCGCGACCCACACGCTTGATCCCGCCCGTAATGACGACCACCGGCCGCTCGCCGCCGGGCCAGTTCTGCGCGTTGCGGACCGGCAGCACCTCCGGACCACCCGCCGTACCGCCCGCTCCCGACTCGCCCGCTCCCGATCCAGACAGGTACCGCGTGGCCGGCTCGGCCCTTCGGCCCGCTTCGATCCAAGGGTCGCGTGGGTCGGGCTCGCGTGACCCGACCGTCATACGCGACTGGGACGCTCGGGCGCGGCGCAGCAGCATCATCGCGAAAACCGAACCGATCAACAGCACCGCCACCAGGACCAGGATCAGCATCAACGCCTTGCCGCGCAGCACCGAAGTCGGATTCGGATCAAGGTCAACGCCCAGAAGGGCGGCGAGTGGGAGCAAGGATGCCAGCATGGCCGGAGTGTATGGGGTGGTAGATCGGCTCTCCGATCCGATTCTCGGTGCGGTACGGGCGAATCGCGTCTAGGAATCCGAAGAGGAAGAATCGGTTCGGAGAACCGACCTACCGCCCGACGCCTACACTCCGCCCCGAAACGGAGTTCCCCATGCACTACGACGCACACGGCCCTGTTATCGCCGATCTTGAGGCGCGGATCTCGACCATCCGCGACTCTCTTTAACTACGACGCCAAAGTCGCGGAACTGAAGAAGCTGGAAGCGGAGATGGCCTCGGACGGGTTCTGGAACAGCCAGGAGGCCGCCAAAAAGGTCGTCTCGCGCGTCAAGGGCTTCAAAGCCCAGATCGAGCCGCTCACCGGCGTGATCCGCCCGTTCGAGGACGCCAAACTCGCCTACCAGATGTCGAAGTCGGCGACAAGGCCTCCTCGCCGAGGCCGACGGGCAGTTCTTCAAGCTCGTCCCTCGCATGGAAAAGGTCGAACTCCAGTCGCTCCTTTCAGGCAAGCACGACGCCAAGAACTGCTTCCTCACCATCTCCGCCGGCCAGGGCGGCACCGAAGCCAACGATTGGGCTGAAATGGTCTTCCGCATGTACATCTTCTACTGTAAAAAAATGGGCTTCGAGATCGAAGAGGTCGAACGCGGCTTCGGATCGGAAGTCGGTATCGACTCCGTCACCCTCCACGTCAAGGGCCCCTTCGCCTTCGGCTACCTCAACTGCGAACGTGGCACCCATCGCCTCGCCCGCGTCTCGCCCTTCAACGCTGGTGGAAAACGTCAGACATCCTTCGCGAGCGTCGAAGTCACACCCGAGTTTGATGACGTCGAGGTCACCGTCCCCGAAACCGAAATCGAAGTCACGCCCTTCGTCCGCGCCAGCGGCCCCGGCGGGCAGAACGTCAACAAGGTCGCCAGCGCCATCCGCATCGTCCACATCCCCACCGGCATCATGGTCGTCGCCAGCACCTACCGCGATCAACCGCAGAACAAGCGGCAGGCAATGCAGGTCCTGACCGCCAAACTCCAACAATTGGCCGAAGAAAAACGCGAACAGGAAATCGCCGCCGCCACCGGCGGGGCCATGGAACGGGCTGGGAACCCAGATCCGAAGCTACGTCTTCTACGACACCGCGTCAAAGACCACCGCACAAACCACGAATCCAGCGACTACGAAGCAGTCCTCCGCGGCGAAATCTCCGATTTCATCGATGCCGAACTCAAACGCCGCCGCTCCGACAAGGAAAAGGGCATCAAAAACCCTGAATCCCGCGCAGGTTCTGTTTCACCGCCTGCCGCAGCGTGAAAACCTGACGATTGGCCGTCACGATCGGCGTAAAACTCTCCATTGTGAACGAACTGTCAATTGCAGGTGCCGGTCTGGCCCGCGCGGCCCCGGAACGCCGGCAGGTTTGCCGCGTCTTTGCGCGCGTCCGTTTTACACATCGCCGTCCAGCACGGTATCCTTCCCTCCGTGCAGGTCCGCCCGCGATTGTCGGGCGGCTGTGCAAGGGCAGTTTCCGGCCCTCGTCTGTCTGTGTGTGCGAACTTTGTAGTAGGAGAGTCTGACATGAAGAATGGTCTTTTCTTGGCCGTTGCGGCCGGGATGAGCATCGCTGCGGCTACCGCCGACGCGAACCTCATCGCGTACTGGAACTTCACCAATAGCACGGCCGGCGCTTCCGGCGGGCTGGGTACTCTCAACGATGCGTACCCCTTCGCCGCTAATCAGGGCGCGGGCAACATCACCACGAACTTCACCCTGAATACCGTTGCCGGAACCACCGCGACAAACACCGGCGACCTGGGCACCTTCGGCGGTACCTCGCTCAACGCCCTCTTCCCGGACGACACCACCTCGACCGGTGCTGTTGGCGGGTCACTCGCGCTCCGCGCTGGCAACGGTTCGGCCGCAGTAACCAACAACGGCAAGTTCGTTCAGTTCAATATCTCTACCGTCGGAATCACCTCCGGCCTCGCACTGACCTACGCCACGCAGAAGACCGGCACGGGATTCGCCACCCAGGCATGGTCATTCTCGACCGACGGCATCAGCTTCACTCCCCTCGCCTCCGTCACGCCGCAGTCGAGCTTCCTCAACAACGGCACCAACGTCATCTCAACGATCTCGATCCCTGACCTCGCAGCTTACGGCGTGGCCAACCTCAACGTCCGTGTTACGTTCTCCGGCGCTACCAACGGCGGCGGAAACAACCGCATCGATAACGTCCAGGTCAACGGCACCGTCCCCACCCCCGGCTCGCTCGCCCTCCTCGGGCTCGGCGGCCTCTTCGCCGGGCGTCGTCGCCGCTAATTCGCTCACGACCTCGGCCTCCCCTCGAGGCCGATCGTTCCTGCAAACCCCAGAGCCCCGGGCGGTGATTCGCCCGGGGCTTTGTTCTTTGGTAGATCGGCTCTCCGAGCCGATTCTTTGTCTGCCATCAGGCACAAGAAACCGAAGCATCGCCTCACCGAGCCTGTACCGAGTTTGGCAGGCGCGAGTCGAAGAGTCGGCTCGGAGCGCCGACCTACCGAAGCCAGCCTGCCGAAGGCTAACCCATCGCGCCCTCGAACCGGGCCTGGATCGTCGCCCAGTTCACCACGTTCACGAACGCGCTCACATAGTCCGCACGCTTGTTCTGGAACTTCAAGTAGTACGCGTGCTCCCACACGTCCACCCCAAGCAGCGGCACCAGCCCCGGCGGCATCAGATCCTGCTGTTTTTCCACCTGCACGATCAGCAGTCGCTTCGTGAACGGCTCGAGCGCCAACCAGCCCCAACCCGAGCCCTCCACCGACGTCGCCGCCGCCTTGAAGTGGGCCATGAACTGTTCGTGCCCGCCGAAGTCGCGCTTGATCGCATCGGCCAACGCACCTTTCGGCTCGCCCCCGCCGCCCTTGCCCGCGGGGGCCATCGACAACCAGAACAGCGAATGGTTGATATGCCCCGCGCCGTGGAACGAAACCTCGCGCGACCAGTGCTTGACGAGGGCCGCATCGCCCTGCGCAGCCCGAATCTTCGCGAGTTCACCCAACGCCTTGTTCAACCCCGCGACGTACGCCGCGTGATGCTTGTCGTGGTGGATCGTCATCGTCTGCGCGTCAAGGTGCGGTTCGAGCGCGTCCGCCGCATAGGGCAGCGGCGGCAGCGTGTACTCGTTCTTCACGCTGTCCCACCCGAGTTGCACAGGTGTCAACAGGGCCCCCGGCCCGCTCGAGCTCTTTCCCGCGGAACTCCCCCCCGCCTGAGCGAACGCAGAAGCCGCGGCCGCCCCAAGCGCACCCAGACCCGCCAACGCCGCACGACGGTCAAACCCGGGATCGATCGACATCGCAGATCTCCCTTCGGAAAAAGAATTGATTTGGTCTCGAACTTCTCAGGCGTCCGCGGGCCCGGACCGGTTCGCGGGTTCCAGCGCGGGAGCGTCCGGTGTTCCCACCGCCCCGCACGACGGGCAGATCGGGCCGTGCTCGCCCGTAGGCTGCTCCCCCAGATCGATCCCGCACGACAAACAGACCGGCTGAGCCAAACGCGACGCGATCCGGTTGATCCCCACCGCGACGAAAGCGACCGCCACGCCCACAATCGGCCACGCCGGGATCGTGGTCAACGAGATCGCTCCCAGTGCGCACAACGCAATGCCCACCACGAAAGCAAGCGCCCGCAAACGAACCTTGTGCATCCAGTTCAGGTCCAACCTCAATCCTCTCACCAACCCATCAACCCCCGACGCCCCGTAACCCGAAAGTGTACCCCCGGCCGACCGCCACGGATTCGCCCGGTCCGTTCCTTTTCTATACTCGGCTCTTCATGCGAATCCTCCTCGTCAATTGGGCCAAGATCTGGGACGGGGCAACCAACGGCGGGGGGGTCAATGGGTACGCCCAGTCCCTGGCCCTCGAACTGGTCCAGCGCGGGCACGACGTCTGCTACCTCAGCGGCGGCACCACGTTCACACCCGATCCTCGTTCGGGATACGAAACCCGCCCCGGTCCTGTCGAGGTACGTCGCCACCAGGACTGGCTTGGCGTGCGAGTCTTTGAAGTCGTCAACTCGCCAGTCCTCGCTCCATCGGGATACCAGTTCAAGGAACCTCTGGCCGAAGCGTCATCGCCCGAGCTTGAAGCCGAGCTTGCGCGGTTCGTCGCACGCCTGGTTCCTGACGCCGTCCACTTCCACAACATCGAAGGTTTCTCCGCCGGGTGCGTGCGATCAGCGCGAAGTGAATCATCCGGCAACTCCCGTCCGGCCGTGTTGTTCAGCCTCCACAACTACCACACCATCTGCCCCCAGGTGTACCTCATGCACCGTCACCTCGAACCCTGCCGCGACTACGACGCGGGGCGAGCCTGCGTGGGTTGCATCCAAGCGGTAGACCCGGACGCCGAACGTCAACGGCGGGTGAGTGAGTTCGCGCCCGGCTTCGCGAGCGCCCGCGCTGAACATCGCTCCCGTGCGGGCGCGACGCCGGTCCCCCCGCCGCCCAGCCCAGAGCCCGTGGGCATCTCGGCGCTGCTGGCCAAGTTGGCCCGGCGAGCCAGGCGCGAGCTCGGCTGGGAAATCTCTCAGATCGAACAGCCTCCCCCTGCCCCGCCGCCGATCTCTCTTCCAGAACCTCCTCAGACACCCGGCAACCCCATCGCATCGCCCGAAGGAGTGCGCGCCTCGCTCCCGATCCTGGGCCCGGACCTCCGCGGGCAGACTCCCCACCTCATCGCCGAACAATCCTCGGCAACCATGCCCAAGCTCGACGACCCTCGGTGGACCCCGCTGGACAATTCGATCCAGCCCCAGACTGAAGATCGCGCGGCGGAATCGGAATACGCCCGGCGCCGCCGCGCGATGGTCGCCGCCCTCAACTCCTGCGATCGTGTCCTCGCGGTGTCGCACTTCGTCCGCGACAAGTTCGTATCGATGGGTGTCGAGCCGTCGCACATTGAAGTGAATCACATCGGCACGCGTGTCAACCGTGTGGTAGCGCGATTCCCGGACCTCGTGTTCGATCCGCCCCCATTCGACCCCGAGCGCCCACGCCCCGTGCGCATGGTCTTCATGGGCTACAACAACGTCTACAAGGGTCTGCCCATGCTGGCGGACGCGCTGGACCTCATGTCCCCCGAGTACCTTGCCCGCATTGACCTTTCGATCTACGCCCAGGCGGGCGAGTCGATCGAATGGCGCTTCCGCCGCCTGGAGCCACGCCTCGGCAAGCTCACAGTGGGGCACGGGTATCAATACTTCGACATCCCCTGGATTCTGGGTGGGAAAGACCTCGGGCTCGTGACCAGCATCTGGTGGGACAACGCGCCCCAAACGGTTTTCGAGTTCCACTCCTGCGGCGTGCCTGTCCTCGGCGCAAACATCGGAGGAATCCCCGATTTCATCCAGGACGGACACAACGGGCTGCTCTTTCGGGCCAACGATCGCTACGACCTCGCGCGGCGTCTCGCGGAAGTCGTGCGAAAACCGGAAAACCTCGCCGTCCTGCGGGCCAACGTTCGCCCTCCCAAGGACATCGCCGATCACGCCGCCGAACTGGAAAACCTCTACGCCGCGTGTTTACCCTCCCACGCCCCCCATTGACGCCGGAAACGTCCGTCCCGAGAACGCATGAGCACCCGAGCCCGAAGCAACCTCAACCCCTCCCCCGTGGCGGTCCAAGCGCCGCCCGTGCCGTGCCTGGCGATCGTGATCGTGACCTGGAACCGCAAGGGCTTCGTTTCAAACGTGCTCGAAGCGCTCTCCAGACAGACCTTTCCCGTCGGTCATCTCCACGTCGTCGTCGTTGACAACTGCTCCACCGACGGCACCCTCGACCTTCTCGCCGACCGCTTCGCCCCCGAAGCCGTCGTCGAAAACCCCACCAAGCTGGCCCACGAGCCCGCCTTCACGCCCCCGGTCTCGCGAACGCCGGGCCTCGGCAACCGTCTCGGCTTCGGATCGCTCACCATCGTCCACAACCACGCCAACCACGGCGGGTGCGGCGGATTCAACACCGGCTTTGCCTACGTAGCCCACGCGCTCGACCACGCGGACTCGCCAGATACCGCGCCCGACTACGTCTGGCTCGTGGACGACGACATCGACCTCCCCGAAGACACCTGCGCCCACCTCGTGCGAGCGGCCGAGGCGGATCGGACCGTCGGGCTCGTCGGCTCACGCACCATGGACCTGGGCGACCGCACGAACACCATCGAAACCACGATCTATTTTGATCCCAACACCGGACGAATGAGCGACGAACCCCAGCCCGGGCACCGGCTCTACGAATCGCACCAGCGATGGGTCAAGGAAGTCGGCGCCACGCGCGGACGCCACGAGTACCACGGGATCCGCGACGTCGACATCGTCTCGGCCTGCAGCCTGCTCGCACGCTGGTCGCTCGTGCGACAGATCGGCTTCTGGGATTATCGCTATTTCATCTACTGCGACGACGCCGACTGGTGCCTCCGGTTTGCGCGTGCGGGCCACAGGGTCGTGCTCAACCTCGACGCCGTCGTCTACCACACGCCCTGGCACCACAAACTCACCCCCGCCCGGGCGTACTACGCCCAACGCAACATCCTCTGGGTCATCCAGAAACTCATGCCGCAGCCAGCGCTCCGCAGGATCACACTCCGCTGGATGCTCAGCGTCCTGCGCGAGTCGCTCTTCGCCGCCGCGCATCGACGCCTCTTCCACGCCGAAATCATGCGGCGTTCCATCGACGACGTGACCACCGGGCGTTGGGGCAAACTGGACTTCGATGGACCGCCGCCCGCCGAACTCGGCCCGGCGTTCGACGCCCAGGGTCTGCTGCGCTCTGACGCAACGATCGCCCTCACCATGAACCGCGCTGACTCGCCCGAAGCCTCGGCGGACCTCCGCGGGCGCGTACAGACTTATCTCAAGTCGGCCTCACGCGAGCGCGACGAGCCGCGCTGGATCGAAGTCGTTCGCAACGACGTGCCGGGCGCGGAGACACCCCCGCCCGAAGGCGTCGCCCGACGTGTCGTCTACTCGCGCCGGTTGATCTCCAGGCTCCGCCGCCAGATCGGGACGTTTCTCAACGCCCCAGACGCCGTGGTTGTCTTCGATCAGGACAACGACTTCCCCTGCCTGCGCGCACCCTTCAACATTCCCATCGACCGGCGGCAGCCGGGCCGATGCCAGGTCGAGCGCGGAGGGCCGATCGCCGGGCTCGCCTTCCTGCGCCGCTGGGCGCTGACCGCGCTGCGAGCGATCCTGTACGCGAGTAGACTTCGCCCCCACGTCGCCTCCGGCAGGTACGGCTGAGCCCCGATCCCCGCAGGCCCACTTGTTGAATCCGATTCTTCTGAACATGCCCTCGCGCGATCCAAACACCCGCCTCCATTTTCGCTCCGCCCGCCGGTCGCGGTGGACGTCCCGTCCAGCTGTTGCACCACGCCAAGCCTGCTCTCCATCGCGGTGCTCGGTTGGGCCCGGCTCTCCGCACAAGCGAGCGAGGGTTCGGGCTACAACTTGAGCGCCTCGGAGCTGGCCGCCGGGCTCGCCATGACCGGACACCGCGTCGGGTACCTCCGCTCAGGGATGAACTACTCGATCATCAAACGCCCGCACGTGCGGATGTGCGAGTGGTGGCGCGGCGTCGCGTGCTTTGACTTCTTCAACAGCAAAAACGTCTCGCCCGCGTCGAGCAACTTCCTCAACATGCCCCAGGAGATGTCGAGCCCCGAGGACTCGCGCGTCGTGCTCACCTGGCTGGACTCCATCGGGGCCCAGGTCGTCCATATCCACTCGCTCGAGGGATACGGGCTGGACCTCATCGGCGCGATCCGGGACTCGGGCAGGCCGGTGATCGTGACGCCGCACAACTACTGGTACGCTTGCCCGCAGGTCGATCTTCTTCACGAAGAACTGCGCGTCTGCGACGACTATCGAGGCGGTACGCGCTGCGTCGGATGCCTCAAAGATGCGCCGCCCCCCGCCAAGGCCCGCAACCGCCGCGGCGTCGAGCAAGAAATCTACAGGAAACTCGGCCCGGTCTTCTCCGGTTGGGCGCGTCAGGTCTACGACTATCTCAAGCACCGCGCCAACATCCGCAAGTCGATCAACGCCGGCCGATCCATCGTCGGCGGCCACGTCGTGCTCGACCCGCCGCCCCTCGACCCAGAATCCGCGCTCGGGTTCGATGTCGGGGCTGGCGACCTCCCCACGATTACCTCCCGCCCGCATGCCCAGGTACGCAAGGCCACGGAGTACCCCAAACCGCCCGACATCGGCGTCGCTCCTCTGGACCAGAACGAACGATTCCTGCACGCGGACCACCACCTCACCGTGGTCAACGAGTACGGCCGACGCCGCGTGGCGGGCATCGCCGCTCTCAACCGCGCGTCCCTCGTCACGCCGCCCAGCCGGTTCATGCTCGAATCCATGCGCGCGATGGGCATGTCGCCCGAGATCGGGCGGCACGTCCGCCTCGGGCAGCCTCACTTCGATCAGATCCATCGTCGCGTCAAGCGCTCGCCCTACTACTCGGCCCGCCCCTGGGACCCCGCCAGTTCCACACGCTCGGTGCGGTTCGGGTTCATGGGCACGACCCGCAACAACAAAGGCCTCGAAGTCCTGACCCGCGCCATCCCGCTCCTGGACACCAGCGTCAGGAATCGGTGCCACTTCGCGATCCGGGCCGCCGGCTGGGACGCGCCGTTCCGCGCACGCCTTCGCGACTTCCCCGAAGTCCTCTTCCTCGGCGGGTACGACCCGCGCCAACTGGCCTCCGCCATGGACGAGATCGACGTCGGCATCCTGCCGCATATCTGGTTCGAAAACTCGCCCCTTGTGCTCCTCGAGTTTCTCCACGCCGGAAAGTTCGTCATCGCGTCGCGCCTGGGCGGGCCCCCCGAGTGGATCCACGAGCCAAGCCCGTCCTCAACCGGCAACGGGCTCCTCTTCCCGGCGGGCGACGCCGCCGCCCTCGCGGCCTGCATCACGCGCGTCGTGCGCGGCCAGGCGACCATCCCCAGCGCACAGGAAGTTCACGCCATCAGCGAATTGCGCGACTACCCCGAGCACGTCGCGGAGTTCAGCGACATCTACCAGGCCCTCCTCGACGGCACCAGCCTCCCGCGCGAGCGAGCCGCCACTCCGACGCAAGCCTCGGACCTCATGCACGCCAGCGCTTGAACGTCACGTCTTCGCCCACCCAAACACGCACGCCAATCTCATCGAACCCGAGAGTTGCCCCACACCCCGAACTGGGAGGGAGCCGCGCGGCACCCTGCCCGGCGCCCCTTCGTGCGCCCAGGGCCAGCCGAGTTCTGACCGGGGCATCTCACGGCGTTCACGCACGACCGGCCCCTTGCTTCAAGGCCGCCCCGGTTTGGGCCGATCCACTCCCCGTCGGCCCGCAACCGAGAACTCACGCGCCACACGGGTCTTCAGAGGAAGTGCCATGCCAAAGGCTCCAATCGGCGCGAACGAGTCCGATCGCCTGCGGGCGTTGCGAGAGACCGGGCTCCTCGACACCCCACCCAAGCCGGGCTTTGACGACCTCACGACGCTCGTCGCGCGCCTGTGCAACGTACCAATCTCGCTCGTCAGCCTCGTCGACGAAAACCGCCAGTGGTTCAAGTCCTGCGTTGGGCTCGGGGTGAGAGAGACCGATCGCGACTCAGCGTTCTGCGCGTACACCATCCTCGCGGACGGACCCCTCGTCATCAACGACGCGACCAGGGACCCACGCACCTGCGACAACGCGCTCGTCGTCGGCCCGCCCCACATCCGCTTCTACGCCGGAGTCCCCCTCCGCACCGCCGAGGGTTACACGATCGGAACACTCTGCGCGATCGACACCGTGCCCAGGGAGATCTCCGCGCAGCAGCTCGACTCGCTCGTCCGCGTTGCCGCCCAGCTGTCGGCGCAACTGGAACTCAGGGCCCACGAGCGCGCCCTCAAGGCCCGCACGCAGGAAGCCGAACGCCTCGCCGCCGCTCTCGCGAACACCGCCGCGTCCGCGGCCGTCGCCGACGCCAAGCTCCGCACCAGCGAAACTCGCTACCGCATGGTCATGGAGAGCGCGATCGACGCCATCTTTGTCCACGGCCCCAAATGCGAGATCCGCGACGCCAACCGCCGCGCCTGCGAGTCGCTCGGTTACACACGCCAGGAACTCCTCGGCAAGCACCCCTGCGAGTTCGATCCCGCCCTGACCCCCGAGCAGATGGACGCGATGCTCAAGACCCTCGACTCGGGAGGGACACTCGCCTTCGAGAGCCTCCATCGGTCCAAGGACGGCGTCGTCTTCCCGGTCGACATCCGCGTCGCGCCGCTTACGGTGGACGGCGAACGGCTCGCCGTCTCGGTCGTCCGCGATATCACGGAACGCAAGAACATCGAGTCGGACCTTCGCTCCGAGCGTGAACGCCTACAGCTGGCCTTGAGCGGGGCGGGCCTGGGAACCTGGGAGTGGGACATCGCCTCGGGCGAGATCATCTTCGACGCCCGCTGGTGCGCGATGATGCGCGAGGAACAACGCTCCTGGCAGGCGGATGAGTGGAAGGCCCGGCTCCACCCCGAGGATCTTCCCAGGGCCATCGCGAGCGTCGAGACGTACCTCGCGGGCGGGTCCACCGGCTACGAAAGCACCTACCGCGTGCGATTGGCCGACGGAGCCTGGTGCTGGATCCACGACCGCGGCGTCGCCGTTGCCAGCGGTGTCGACGGACGCCCGACCAAGCTCGTCGGCACCCACATGGACGTCACCGAGCGCAGAATCCGCGAATCGCGCGACAACTCCGCCTTCGAGCTTGCCACGCGGTTGGCTCGAACCGAGCAGGTCCGAGACACCGCCGGGGCCGTCATGGACGCCCTGCAAAGCCTGCGCCCCGAAGGCGGCCAGACACGCTGCGCCGTGCTCGTATACGGGCACGACGGCGTGTGCAGGTTCGTCGGTTCGCGCGGGCTCAGCCCCGCGTACTGCGCCGCCGTCGAAGGGCACTGCCCGTGGTCACAGCACGCCATGGACGCCGGCACGATCGTGGTCAACGACGTGATGAACGACGCCGCCGTGGAGTCCTTCCGCGAACTCTTTGTGAGCGAACACATCGGTTCCCTCGCCTTCGTACCTCTGAAAACAGAGAAGGGCGTCGTCGGCAAAATCATGCTCTACGACGAGGACGCCGGGGGGATCTCATCGTCGGGGATGCAGACCGTCGAAAACGTGGCCGCGTACGCCGGCATCGCCATCGGGAGGATCATGGCGATGCGCCGAATGGAGCGGAGCGAACGCCGCTTCCGCACCCTCGTCGAAGGCGCCGACGTGATCGTCTGGGAGTTCGACGTTGACAAGGAGAGGTTTACCTACGTCTCCCCGCAAGCGGCCCGCCTCGGCTACCCCATGGAAGACTGGCTCCAGCCCGGCTTCTGGGCCGACCACCTCCACCCCGACGACCGCAGCGAGGCCACCAAGCTCTGCCTCGACGGCGTCGCGGACCGCAAAGACCACCGTTTCGAGTACCGCATGCTCAAGGCCGACGGCACCTCGATCTGGATCGACGACGTCGTCAGCGTCGAACAGGCCGAGGGTCGCAGCCCCATCCTCCGCGGCGTCATGATCGACATCTCGGGACGCAAGGAGGCCGAACGCCGCATGGAAGCCGTGACCGAGATGCTCGCCCGCACCGGCTCCATCGCGCGCGTCGGCGGCTGGGAGGTCGACGTCGCCAGCCAGCACCTCACCTGGTCCGACGAAGTGTACAAAATCCACGAGGTCGCGGTCGGCACGCCGATGTCGGTGGAACGCGCGATCGAGTTCTACGCCCCCGAAGCCCGCGACTCCATCGCCCAAGCCGTCCGCCGCGCCGTCGAGCGCGGCGAACCGTGGGACCTGGAACTCCCTCTCGACACGGCCACCGGAAGACGCATCTACGTCCGAGCCCAAGGCGAGGCGGTGTGCCGTGACGGCAAACCCATCCTGCTCCGGGGCGCGTTCCAGGACATCACCGAAAGGTACGTCCAGCGCGAGGCCATCACCGAGCAGGTCCGCCGTCTCAACGAGGCCGAGGCCATGGCCAAGCTCGGGCACTGGTCGTGCTCGAAAAACAGAGACGCGATCGAATGGTCCGACGAGATCTTCAAGATCCATCGCTGGGATCCGCGCTTGGGGACACCTACCTATCCGGCGCTGCTCGCGCTGTACGAAGAGTCGTCGGCCCTCGAACTCGATTCCGCATTCAAACGCGCGATCGCGACCGGCGAACCCTTCTCCATCACGCTCAGAACCAGCGACGCCGACGAGCGATACCTGCTCAAGGAAGCACACCCACGCCACGGCGCCAAGGGCGTCGTCACCGGGCTCTACGGCACCGTCCGAGACGTGACCGACCAGGTCATGTCCGAGCGACGCCTCCACGAATCAATGCGCGCCGCCGAGGCCGCCAACCGCGCCAAGAGCGAGTTCCTCGCCAACATGAGCCACGAAATCCGCACCCCTCTGACCGCCATCCTCGGCTTCGCGGACGTGCTCCGCGAGGACGGAGACGCCACCCGCGCCCCCGAACGCCGAATCGAGATCATCGACACCATCCGCAGCGCCGGACAGCACCTTCTCACGGTCATCAACGACATCCTCGACCTCTCCAAGATCGAGGCCGAGAAAATGACCGTCGAACGCCTCGAGACCCCCCTGCTCGGTGTGATCTCCGAAGTCGCAACCCTCAACCGCGCCCGACTCGCGGGCAAGGGCGTCGAGCTCGAAGTCCGGCTCGACAACCCGCTTCCCGAACTCGTGATGTCCGACGCGACCCGACTCCGCCAGATCCTGATGAACCTCGTGGGGAACGCCGTGAAGTTCACCGAGGCGGGCAAGGTGACAATCTCCGCGCGTTCCCAAGGACCGTCCGATCCCTCCAACCCCGCGACACAGAACGAACCGCAACGCGCCGGCCCACGCCTCGTGATCGAAATCACCGACACCGGGCCGGGACTCAACGCAGACCAAGCGAGCAGGCTCTTCTCCGCGTTCAGCCAGGCCGACACCACGGTCACCCGCAAGTTCGGCGGAACAGGCCTCGGGCTCACCATCTGCCGCAGACTCGCCGAACTCATGGACGGCTCGGTCTCGCTCGCCTGGACCCAATCGGGACGCGGCTCGTGCTTCAGGCTCGAACTGCCCCTGATCCCCGTGCCCGGATCCCCTATGCGATCGGCCTTGGGTGACGCCACCAGCCCCGTCGGAATCGAGGCGCCCGCGGGCGTCACAACGCTCACCGGACGCATCCTGCTTGCCGAGGACGGACTCGACAACCAACGCCTCATCGTGTTCCACCTGAGAAAGGCCGGTGCCGCCGTCGAGGTCGCGGAAAACGGTCTGGTCGCGCTGACCCGCATCGACAGCGCCGCCGCCGAAGGAAAACCGTTCGACCTGCTCCTCACCGACATGCAGATGCCCGAGATGGACGGGTACACGCTCGCCCGCACCCTGCGCCAGCGCGGGAGCCAGCTCCCCATCGTCGCGCTCACAGCCCACGCCATGGCCGAGGATCGCCAGAAATGCACCGACGCCGGTTGCGACGACTACGCCTCCAAGCCGATCGATAAGGCCAGGTTGCTCGCCACTTGCGCACTCTGGATCGGGCGCACCGGAGGAGTGCGCGGGAGGGGGCTCGCAGCCTGAGCCGCTCTACGGCCCAGGATCGAACCCTCGCCAACGCTGCGAAACGACGAAGATCGTGAATCCGATCCCGCCCGGGCGTCGTAACCCAAGCGTCCGGCAGGGCCTCCCCCGTGGGTGTCACGCGGGGCCCAGCCAGTCTTCAATAACCCCTCGGGGTTCCATTTTCCGGAGCGTTGTTCTATGAAACTTTCTGGTTTCGCGGCTGTCGCCACGTCCGTCCTCGCCCTCTCCGCTGGTTCGGCCTTCGCCCAATGCGCATCACAGTCCGCCAGCAAGGACGGATCGTGCGCCAAGACCTGCCCCGCCCAGGCGACCGCGGGCAGCGCAGCGATGACGCTCACCGCCTGGGCACCGCCCGAGGCCGCGACGCACTCAGGCGACATCGTCGACGTCGCCGTCGCCGCCGGAAAGTTCAACACGCTCGCCGCCGCCCTCAAGGCCGCCGGGCTGGTCGAGACCCTCAAGGGCGCCGGGCCCTTCACCGTCTTCGCCCCCACCGACGAAGCGTTCGCCAAGCTCCCCAAGGGCACCGTTGAATCGCTCCTGAAACCCGAAAACAAGAGCAAGCTCGCTGCCATCCTCACCTACCACGTCGTCTCCGGCGCGGTCATGGCAAGCGACGTCACCAAGCTCACAAACGCCGCCACCGTCAACGGTCAACGCGTCGATATCACCGCCAAGAGCGGCAAGGTCACCATCGACGGCGCGACCGTGACCACCGCCGACGTCAAGGCCTCCAACGGCGTCATCCACATCATCGACACCGTCCTCATGCCGTCCGACAAGGACGTGATCGACACCGCCCTCGCCGCAGGCACATTCAACACCCTGGCCACGGCCCTCAAGGCCGCCGGGCTTGTCGATACGCTCAAGAGTGACGGGCCTTTCACCGTTTTCGCTCCCACCGACGCCGCGTTCGCCAAGCTCCCCAAGGGCACCGTCGAGTCGCTCCTCAAGCCTGAGAACAAAGAAAAGCTCGTCGGCATTCTCAAGTACCACGTCGTCAAAGGCCGCGTCTTCTCCCCCGACGCCGTCAAGGCCGGCAAGGCCGAAACCCTCCAGGGCCACGCCGTCAAGATCACCAGCGCCGGCGGAGTAATGATCGACAACGCCAAGGTTGAATCGGCCGACCTCGATGCCACCAACGGCGTCATCCACGTCATCGACACCGTCCTCATGCCCAAGTAATCCGTTCACCGAGTGAACCCGATCACCTCTCGTCGCGCCGGTGTGTTCCCCACGCGACGAACTCCTCGCGGCGGCGTCCTCCAGGACGCCGCCGCGTTTGCCCGAAATCCCAAAGAGTCCATCTTCCCCGGAGAGCGACGTGTTGAGTTGCGCCGTCCAATCCGAATGGGTCCCGTGCGAGGGCCCACGCGCCCAGCCCGGGAACACCGAGGCGCCCGAGCACATGCGAGCCACCGGCCGCAGCTGCCGCGGAAATTGCCCCTCCGCGTTCTCGCGCGGGAGTGGGTACCATCGAGGACCGTTCGGCCGCGGGCGATCCGGCTCGGCACGGCGATCATGGGAGCCCCGCTGGAACGTGAACGATCTTGTTCTTCAACGCGTGGCCTCGGGTGAAGCCGGGGCGGTCCGCGAGTGCATCGACCGCTTCGGCGGACTCGTCTGGTCACTCGCACGGCGCATGACCTACACCGAGGCCGAGGCCGACGACGCCGCTCAGGAAATCTTCGTCGAAATCTGGAAAAACGCGGGCCGCTACGACCAGCGCGTCGCCTCCGAAACCGCGTTCGTCGCCATGATCGCCCGACGCCGACTCATCGATCGACGCCGCAAACGCGACCGACAACTCGACCGCCAACCTCTCCCCGAGGTCGCTCCCGCGACCCCCGACCTCGCCTCGGATCGCTCTTCGATGGTCGAGGAAGCCAGGCGGGCGACCGACGCCATCGAACTCCTCAGCGCCGAGCAGCAACGCGTCCTTCGCCTTTCCATCTTCCAAGGTCTCTCGCACGAAAAAATCGCCACCTCCACCGGGCTCCCCATGGGCACGGTCAAAACGCACGCGCGACGCGGCCTCATGAAGCTCCGCGAAATCCTCGCCGCACAGGGTGATCCAACGCGATCCGCACAGCCCTCGCCCGTCGCCGACCTGGAGGCCAAGCCATGAGCGCCCCAGGTACCCCGGCAACCGACGCGTCCGCCGTCGATCGCCTCGCCGATCTCCTCGCCGACCGAGCGCTCGTCGGCCTCTCCGACGCCGAAAAAGCAGAACTCACGCGCCTCGCCCCGATCGCGGGCCCGCACCTTGCGCGTGCCCTCCACGCACCCGTCGGACGTTCCGACTACGACCTCGAGGGCTTCTCATCCTTCGACCTCGCCGCCGCCTCGGCCGATCTCGCAATCTTCGGTGAAGGTGCGCACGCGATGCCTCAGCGAGTGAAAACAGCGCTGCACCTCGCCGCCGACCGCTTTCTCGCCGAGCTGAACCAGGAAACCGACTCCAGATCACTCCCGATCTCTGACTCCTCCGGTCGCATCTCTCCGCTTCCCTTGAACCCGCGTCAGTCCGCGTGGCAGAGCATCGCTTGGTTCGCCGCGGCCGCAAGCATCACGCTCGCCGCCATCGCCTGGTGGCCACGCATCGCGGGAAGAGAAAACACAGACCTCATCCAGAGCGACCCGCGCCGCATCGAATCGCTCCTCGCCTCCGCCGCCGACGCGACGCGGACCGACTGGGCACCCTGGGAACTCAAAGGCGAACCGCCCGAATGCCGCGGGGTCACCGGAGAAGTCCGCTGGAGCGACTCGGCCCAGGCTGGCATCATGAAGTTCACCGGACTCCCCACGAACAATGCTGCCGACACCCAGTACCAACTCTGGATCATCGACGCCACACGCGGAATGGAACAACGAATCAGCGGCGGGGTCTTCAGCGCCGCCCCGGGCGAGGTCACGGTGCCCATCTCCGCGCCCATCCACGTCAACAAGGCCGCCGCGTTCGCGATCACCATCGAAAAACCGGGCGGAACCTGGGTCTCGGACATGAAGCGGCGGGTCGTGATCGCATCAATCAAATAGCCACCGCAGCGCACACCTTCTTTGCCGCGTCCGTCAGATCCGTCGCCGCCTGCATGGTCGGGATGTCCTTCTTGGCGCCGTCCAGCAGCCTGCGCCCGGCCTCGACGTTGGTCCCCTCAAGCCGCACGATCAGCGGGACCTTGAACCCCACCGAGCCGTCCTTGTTCTTGAACCCGCGGGCCGCGTTGATGATCCCCTGCGCGATCACGTCGCACTTCATGATCCCGCCGAAAATGTTCACCATCACCGCCCGCACGCTCGGATCGCTCAGGATGATCGAAAACGCCGCCGTCACCGCCTCTTCCGTCGCCCCGCCGCCAACGTCCAGAAAATTCGCCGGCTCTAAGTCACTGGGCTTCCCGTCCGCGCCCTTGGGCCCCTTCCCCTTGCCGTGAAGCTTGATGATGTCCATCGTCGCCATCGCCAGCCCCGCGCCGTTCACCAGGCACCCAATCGTGCCATCGAGGGCGATGTACGTCAGCCCGTACTTGTTCGCTTGGATCTCCGCCGGGTTCTCTTCCGTCGGGTCCGCCATCGCCTGTAGGTCCGCGTGCCGGAACAGACCGTTGTCGTCAAAGTTGAACTTCGCGTCGATCGCCAGCAACTGAGAAGGAGCCGCCGGGCTCCCTGACACCGACGCCGCGCCCGCCGCCGTGCCCGTCATCACCAGCGGGTTGATCTCCGCCAGCGTGCAATCCTTCTCCACATACAGCTTTGCAAGCTTCTGCATGATGTCCACGGCCTGCCCGACCTGCTTGCCCTCGAACCCCAACGCAAACGCCACCCGCCGCGCCTGATGTCCCTGCAAGCCCACCAGCGGGTGCAGCGGCTCCTTGATGATCGCCTCGGGACGATCGTGCGCGACCGTCTCGATTTCCACCCCACCCTCGCGCGACGCGATCAGCACGTTCCGCCGAGTCTTCCGATCCGTCGTGATCGCCAGGTAGTACTCGTGCTTGATATCAACCGCCGAGCCCACCAGCAGCTTCTTCACTTCCAGCCCCTCGGCCGGCGTCTGCGGTGATTTCATCCGCGTCGTCAGCATGAACCGCGCCGCCTGCGTCGCTTCATCGGGCGTACCGACGAGCTTGACAAACCCCGCCTTGCCGCGCCCCCCCGCGTGGACCTGGGCCTTGATGACCGCACGCCCGCCGCCACTGGCCGCCGCCTTGAACGCGGGTGCCGCCTGCTCGATGGAGTCGATGGTCTGCGACGGCGGCACCGGGATGCCGGCCTGACGGAGAAGCTCGCGGGCCTGGTATTCGTGGATCTTCATGAGAGTTCCGAAAAATGAAACGGTCCGTGGAAGCGTGATCGGGGCCCGAAACACGCGAGACCAATCCTATCTCCTCAACCGTCCCCCGCGCCAAGCCGCGCCAGAATCGCCACGCCCAGCCTCCGCGACTGCCACTGGGCCGATTTCCCGTTCCCCAGCCCCACCAGGCGGACTTCCTCCGGCTTGGATCGAAGCCCGCCCGCGCCCATCGCGCCCGGAATGTTCGCCACCAGCGCGCCGCTCCGATGAAACAGCTCGACTCCCTCGCTCCCGGGCACTTCAAGCAACCGGCGGAAGAAAAAAAGACGCAGCGTCTCGATCGTCAGCACCGACTCGCCCGGCCCCTCGCCGCCAACCATGAACTGCAGCGCGATCGGCTTGAAATACCGTACGAGCGCAATCGGAGCGAACACCAGAAACTTGATCGAACTCGCCCTGAACGACGTCACCGACCGGTAGAGAACCAGCCCCATCCCGATCAGCAGACCCAACGCAACGAAAAACCGCCGCGCGATCAGCACCCCCGAAGGAGTGCCGTACGCCAGGTGCAAGCTCTCATCATCAACCCCGATCACCCGCAACGGCCCAAAGCTCTCGCCAAACTCCGGCTCGGGCGTAGGAAGACTCGCAACGTCCAGCCCCTTGAAGATCAACTCACGCCGCCCCACACGCCGTGCGATCAAATACGTCCACACCAGGCTCAGCACGAACGGAACGACACTGGAAATCAGAACCAAACTCAGCACCATCGGCACCGGCCCCTGCGACGCCGACCTCCCCTTCGTGCCCAAGGTGCCCAGCGTCGCCATGAGAATCGTTGTGACCCACAGCCAGAACGCCGCGCGGATGGTCCGACGTACACTCACGTCCGCCGCTCGAACCCGCGCGAGTAACTCCTGCCCGTCAGGCGCCGACGCCGACCACGCCTCGCCGATCGCGTCATGTTCTTGCTCGTGTTCTTGCTCGTGCTGATGCTCGGGCTGGTCCGGTTCAGGCATGGTGAAACAATATCAGGAATGTCAACGCACATGAGCTCACCCATCCGCATCATCCGCGCCGGCCTGGGCGACATCGACCTCGTCGCCCCGCTCTTTGATTCCTACCGCCAGTTCTACCAGCAGCCCCCCGACCCCGCCGCCGCCCGCGAGTACGTTGGACAACGCGTCAGCCGCGACGAGAGCGTCGTCTTCCTCGCCCTGACCGGCTTCGGCCCGCGTGCCGTCGGCGTCGGGTTCACCCAGCTCTACCCCAGCTTTTCGTCCGTCGGAATGAGAAAAATCTGGATCCTCAACGACCTCTTCGTCCACCCTGACCACCGCCGTGGCGGCGTTGCCCGACTCCTGATAGAAAAGGCCGAATCCTTCGCCCGCGACGACGGGGCCGTCCGCATCAAGCTCCAAACCGAGCACACCAACACCTCCGCCCGAACCCTCTATGAAAAACTCGGATGGGAGTTCGAGGACAAGTACGTTCAGTACAAGAAGAAACTCTGAGTACGTCCGAGATTTCACCGACGCGTCGCCCAGATTACCAAACAAAAACTGATCAAAATATTCCTGTAACTGTTCCAGAAAACTTTGCACGAGCGCCGAAATCCTGTATCATCCCAAGCAGAGGCGCTCGCCTCGGGGTCTCTTTGGCCTCCGTTGCCCACCTTGGCGTGAGTGAAATCGGAGAGTGTACATGGCCGGTTCTTGTACTTCGCGTCCCGCGTCAGTCCGCCGCGGATTCACCCTCATCGAACTCCTGGTCGTTGTCGCCATCATCGCGATCCTGATCGGCCTCCTGCTCCCCTCGCTGGGCAAATCGCGTGCGCTCTCCCAAACCCTGATCTGTCAGATCAACACCAAGCAACTCGCCGCCGCGGCCCAGTTCTACGCACGCGACAACAAGGACAAAATCTGGCCCTGGTACGGTTCGCGAAAAGTCAACGCGGACGGCACGCCCCAAGGGCCGGACGAGAAATGGTGCTATAAAACCGAGAGCGGCAAAAAAGTCCCAGGAATTGTCTTCCAATTCCTCGAGAACGGGCACAAGGTCTTCGAATGCCCCACCAACAAACGCCGCGGCAGGTACAACCGAACCACCCGCAACGCCGGCGATAACAACATATTCCAGAACTCGGGCGCCTTGGACTTTGATTACTGCATGACCACGTTCACCCACGGCGTCAACGTCGGCAG
>JBGAOD010000140.1:0-9655 GCA_044221955.1 Phycisphaerales bacterium
GTCCTCGCCTACTCCGGCGCGATCGACGACGACAAGAGCGCCGACACCGCCGGCAAGACCAACTACGTCACCAAGGCCGTCGAAGAACTCCTCGCCGGCAAGAAGGTCACCACCGCCACCACCCAGCCCTACGGCTGCGGCGTGAAGTACAAGAACTAAGACATTTCTCCGTCCAATCGAGAGCCGGGGCGTGACGCCCCGGCTTTTTTTGTCCGATCATCTTCAAGCACGCCCCGCGTACCATCCCTCCCAATGGGCTCTCTCATGACTTCTCTCGGCACGTTCTTTGATTTCCTCCTCGTCGTGATGGGCTTCGGCTTCATCATCTTCATCCACGAACTCGGGCACTTCCTCGCCGCACGCTGGGCCGGCATCCGAGTCCTCGCCTTCGCCGTCGGCTTCGGCCCTCCCATCGTCACCTTCCGCAAAGGTCTCGGGCTGCGGCGCGGGTCCAGCGAACGAGAGTACCTGAACTCGCTCGATTCCAAAGGGCCCGCCGCCGCGCACGCCATCAGCCCCACCGAATACCGCCTCAACTGGCTCCCGATGGGCGGCTACGTCAAGATGCTCGGCCAGGACGACCTCGATCCCACGGCCGTCAGCGCCGCCCCCGACAGCTACCAGAACTGCAAGCCCTGGCGACGCATGGTCGTGATCTCCGCGGGAGTCGTGATGAACATCATCCTCGCCGCGATCCTCTTCGTGATCGTCTTCAACACCGGCCTCAAAACCGAACCCGCCGCGATCGGCGAGGTCGAACCCGGCTCCGCAGCCGCGATCGCCGTCGCCTGAAAAACCCAACTCCTTCAACGATCTTGTCCTCGCCACCGCCATGGCCGAACGCGGCAAGTCCGTCCTGCTCACCGTCCACCGCGCCGGCCTCACCGAGCCCCTCCGCTTCGCCATCACCCCAAAGGAAAACCCCCTCAGCAAACTCCTCGACATCGGCGTGGACCCGCCCCGATCAACCGCCATCCCCACCCTCAAAAGCGAGAGCGACCGCGCCGACGTTCGCAAGCTCTTCACCAAACTCGGGATCGCCGATGTTGAACCCG
Source organism: Phycisphaerales bacterium (assembly GCA_044221955.1). Taxonomy (GTDB): domain Bacteria; phylum Planctomycetota; class Phycisphaerae; order Phycisphaerales; family UBA1924; genus CAZCPB01. Next base: position 1,056 of record JBGAOD010000140.1, read on the forward strand.
GGATGACGCTCGTCCGCGTCGCCGACCAGACCGCGATCACCGGCGCCGAGGCCCTCACCATCGCCGCCCGCGCCTCCGGCGGCAAGCCCTTCGACGCCGAGTTCTCCGACGGCACGCGCCGCGTCACCGTCACGCTCACCCCCAAGGCCGAACTCCAGGTCGACCACATCCCCAACGGGCCCGACGCCTTCCGCGACTGCCGTCACCTCCTCGGCCTGACACCAGTGATGACCATCGCGGCAACGACCGACGACGCAACCAAGCAAGGGCTCGCCGAGGGCGACGTCTTCGTCCGTCTCGGCTCGCTCGAATACCCCAGCGTCTCCGAAGGCATCCCCACGATCCGCGAGAACGCGGGGAAGACGATCGACGTGGTCGTCGCCCGCAAGGGCGAGCACGGATCGACCTCCCAGATCCCACTCAAGGTCTCCATCGGGCGCGACGGGAAAATCGGCTTCTCCGCCGGCGAAACTTCCGACGACGACACTCTCCTCGCCCTCCCGCCCAGACAACTCGCCTCGCTGACCGAGAAGGACTCTCTCCGCACCCCGCCAGCGGTGGGGGTGATCGACCGCCCCGGCTCACGCATCACCAGCGTCAACGGCGTGAACGTCGCCAATTTCACCCAACTCCGCGAGCAGCTCGTCGCCGCCACCAAAGTCGCGGCGCTCGCCGGGACCGAAGCCCACGTCAAACTCGCCGTCCAACTCCCGCTCAAACCCGCCGAATCCGCCCCCGCCCCCACCGAACCTCCGATCGAGCAACTCACCCTCACCGTCCCGCGCGACGATGTCCGCGCCCTGCACAACCTCTCTTGGACCAGCCCCCTGAGCACCTCGCTCTTCCGCCTCAAGGAGACCACTCTCAAAGGCCAGGGCATCGCCGACTCCCTCCGCATGGGCGTCCGTGAAACCCACCGCGTCATGATGACCACCTACGCCACCTTCGCCCGACTCTTCCAGGGCACCGTCAAGGTCGAACACCTCAAGGGCCCCGTCGGCATCGCCCACCTCGGCACCCGTGTCGCCGAGCGCGGGCTCGTCTGGCTCCTCTTCTTCATGGCCATGATCAGCGTCAACCTCGCCGTCATCAACTTCCTCCCCCTCCCCATCGTCGACGGCGGACAGTTCCTCTTCCTCCTCTTCGAGCAGATCCGCGGCCAGCCCGTCCCCGTCCGCGTCCAAAACTTCACCACCATCGTCGGCCTCGTCCTCATCGGCTCGATGTTCCTCCTCGTCACCTTCCACGACGTCATGGGGCTCTTCGGGCGGTAGAAGTCGACGAGCGTGCCCTCGGCCCGTGCCACCGAAGTCGCGCCGCCGTTGCGACCGGGCGGTGTGACCTGCCACGCGACTTCGGTGTGCCTTTGGTTCGTTCATCCTGCGCATATGCCAGCCCCCAAGCCAACCTTCCGCACCGCCGTTCCCACTACACTCGTCTCCCGTGCTCGGCCTGCTCACACTCCTCCTCCAAGCCCTCGCGGTCTGCCTCATCGCCGGCGTCGGCTACACCGTCTACACCCTCACCCACCCGCCACGCCGCACCTACGCCCACGCCGTCGCACGCGGCCGACCCGGGCACCCCGACGAACTCCCCAAGCTCCCCACCGGCCAACCCCGCCCCTTCGAGCAATGGACCTTCAAGTCTCGCGGGCTCGAACTCCCCGTCTGGGACATCACCGGCGATCTCGACGCAAACGCGGAACCCGTCATCGTTATGACCCATGGCTGGGGCGACTCACGCATCGGCGCCCTCACCCGCGCCGTACCCCTGCTCCCGCTCTGCTCGCGCATCATCATGTGGGACCTCCCCGCCCACGGCGAAGCCAAGGGCCGATGCGCGATGGGCACGCGCGAGGTCGATGATCTTCTCGCGCTCCTCCAACATCTCGCGATCACGAACCAACCTCTCGTGCTCTTCGGGTGGTCGCTCGGCGCGGGCGTCGGCGCGGGCGTGTCGATCGTCGCCGCGGCCAAACTCGGGGCACTACTCGCGGGCGTGATCGCCGAGGCCCCGTACCGCGTTCCTCAGACCCCCGCCCGCAACGTCCTCAAAATCCGTGAACTCCCCTACAAATGGAACACACCCGTCGCGTTCTGGCTCATCGGAATCGACGCCCGCATCGGCCCACGCTGGCCGGGCTTCGATCGCGCCCAGCACGCCGCCAAGCTGAAATGCCCCCTCCTCGTCATCCACGGCCACGAAGACCGCGTCTGCCCCATCGAGGACGCCCGAGCAATCGCTGACGCCGGACGCGGAAGTCTCATCGAAATCCCCGACGCCGGGCATCACGGACTCTGGACCGAACCCGCGAGCCTCCCCGCCTGCGCCGAGGCCGTCCGCGAGTTCCTCAGTTCGCTCCGCCGAACCTAGACTTCCCGATGCCGATGCACGCCCCGCCAAGCCCCACCGTTGACACGATCATGGCCCACGAAAGGGCCGCGTCGTTCACCAAACGCTCTATCAAAGCCTCCGCCAAACGCACCGGCCTCACCCTCGCCCTCTCGATGCTCGATCTCACCACGCTCGAAGGAAAAGACTCCCCCGAAAAAGTCCGAGGCCTCTGCCGCAAGGCCGTCCGCCCCTGGGAATCCCACCCCGAACTCCCCAGCTGTGCCGCCGTCTGCGTCTACCCATCACTCGTCAAGATCGCCAAGAAAGAACTCGTCGGCAGCAAAGTCCACGTCGCCTCCGTCGCCACCGGCTTCCCCAGCGGCCAATACCCCCTCTCTATCCGCCTCGAAGACGTCAAGCGGGCCGTGGGCGACGGGGCCGACGAGATCGACATGGTCATCAACCGCGGCGCGTTCCTCGCCGGACGCTACGACGAAGTCGCCGACGAGATCCGCAAAGTCAAAGCCGCGTGCGGCAAGGCCCACCTCAAGGTCATCCTCGAAACCGGCGAACTCGACACCCTCGACAACGCCCGCCACGCCAGCGACCTCGCCATCCGCGCCATGAACGACGCCGGCGGCGCCCACGGGCACTTCATCAAAACCAGCACCGGCAAGGTCCAGCCCGCCGCCACCATGCCCGTCACCCTCGTCATGCTCGAAGCCATCCGCGATTGGTATCTGGAAACCGGCCAGGTCGTGGGCATGAAGCCCGCCGGCGGCATCCGCACCGCCAAGCAGTCGCTCCACTACCTGGTCATGATCAAGGAAACTTTGGGGAATCTCGACGCGGGCAACGACGACGGTTCGTGCCCCTGGCTGACCCCCGAGTATTTCCGCTTCGGAGCCTCCACCCTCGCCAACGACATCCTCCGCCAGCTCGCCTGGCTGGACTCGGGGAAATACTCGGCAGGGTACGACTTCTCCGAGGCGTAAAGCCGCCCCCCGCCCCCGCCGGGCGTCCCGACCATCCCCAGAACACCGCCCTCCGCCCCATACAACCGTTTTTAGTAGTATTCCTCAAATACAACCGTTTTCGGTTGTTTTTATCAAATACAACCGAATACAGTTGTTCCATGCCGAACCCGCCCACCCTCTACGGCCTGAGCCTCGACCTCGTGAAATCACGCCGCGTCAAGGACCGCGCAGCCTTCGTGCTCCGCCTGAAGAAAGCCCTGGCCCACGCCGGGCAACGCTTCGCGGGCGAGTGGCTCAAGCCCCCAGTCATCTCACGCGGCATCGACGAGGTCTCCGCCGCCCTCAAACGACCCGACCACGCCTTCGATTTCCTCGTCGAGCTCAACCTCGCCCTCTGGCCCCAACGCTTCCGCCTCGGAGTCGGCGCCGGCGTCATCGACATCGGCCTCCGCGGCGACGCCGCAGACCTCGACGGCACCGCCTTCCACAACGCCGCCGAGGCCGTCCGCCGCGCCGCACGCGACGGCATCCCCTTCGCCATCGAGTCGCCCCTCATCCCCGTCCCCCAAGCCCGCGTCGCCGAATCCCTCGCCCTCTTCCACGCCAACACCGTCGCCGACTGGAAACGCCGCATGCACGACGCCGCCATGGCCTACCGATCCACCGGAACCCAGCACGACGCCGCGAAGAAGCTCAAGACCTCGCAGCAGTCCGTCTCCCGCACTCGCCGCCCGCGCCCACCACGAAAACTTGCTGGCCGCCGAGGATTCACTTAGGCTCTTGGCTCGGAAGTTGAAGACCGGGCCGCAGCCCCAACCGCCCTCGGAGTCCCGAGCCGTCACCAGCACCGCGACCGCGACGAACGCCCGGCCCAAGAACAAACGCTCCGAGGTGAACCGTGCCAGCCGCTTCTCTCCTCAACTCGTTCTTCTCACCACTCCAACCCGCCCTCCAATCCAGCTTCCAATCCGCCTCGCCTCGCCGACGCCGGCCTCAAAGCCCTCTTCCCACTCATCCACTAAGCATGGGCCCAAGCCTCATCGTCGCCGCTCGCCTACTTCCTCACCCTCTGGGGCAGCGGCCACGTCGTCCGCTATTTCGTCGACCCCCCCAAGCCCGCCCCCATGCCCCCCAACCCCGACGGCTCAATCCCACACCGCCCACGCTTCGACCCCAGCTGGCTCATCGGAAAGTGCGAGAACATCCTCGTCGTCACGCTCGTCATCGCCGGCCAATACAGCGGGCTGGGCCTCATCTTCGCCGCCAAGGCCTGGGCACGCAGCAAGGACATCGAGCAGAACGCGGCGTGGTTCTTGGGCGGAACGCTGGTCAACCTGGTGTGGGCGATGCTCGTGGCGCTGACCGCAAGGATCATGGTGTTCGGGCTGTGATTCTCGATGCCGAATACACCCTCACACTGAAATCCGCAGCGTGCCATCCCGGCAACAATCAATCGTGACGACACCAAAGCGACAGTTCTTGATCTCGGCCTGCCTGGGATTTCTGGTCACGCTGCTCGGCGCGTGGCTCACGGCCATGTTTGGAAGCTTGAACTCCTTCATGGCCACAAATTCAGAACCCGTCCAAGGCCTCGACTATCCCGCGTACGTGCCCGGGCCTTGGAAACATCCCGATGAACGCTGGACTTATTCGGAAGTCAATCCCGCCTACAAGCTTGTCGGGCTGACGACAACGACGCGCTCGACCCGCGGCAACCCGGTCGTCGGAGTTGGCCACTGGTCCCATCGATTCGGCTGGCCGTTGCACGCGTGGCAGTACGTCGAGATGACCATCGCGCCCGGGCCGGGGATGCCGACCGACGCCGAGACGATCCGCCTGCTCGAAGAGTTTGATTCACGAGCAGGCTGGAGACGGGGGATCAAACTCCCCGCTTGGCTCGGGCTTCCAGATCGCGCCGGCGGTCGGATCCTTCCTCCCGTGCCGATCTGGAGCGGGCTCGCGGTCGATTGGACCCTGGACACCATCGCTGCCTGGACGCTCCTCTTCCTCCCCGGCGTCCTCATCCGAAAACGCCGTTTCCACCGCGGCTTATGCCTCAACTGCGGCTATCCGCTCGGCTCCAACACCTGCTCCGAGTGCGGTCATGCCCACGCCGCACGCCTGATACCATCCTCCTGATGACAGGGGGGCCCCAAACCCACGCCCCCGCCCCATCGGAGACGCCCCGTGAGGACGATGTTCCGAGCAACCCGGTTTCAAAGCGCTCCTGTCTCCCGCGGGCCCCACGCTCCTCACGACGCTCGCTCTCCTCTCCGTACTCCTCGGAGCGCTCGCCTGCTCCCAATCACCGCCCGACCGCTCCCAGGCCCCCAGCGCCCCACGCACCTTCCGCGGCCTGCTCCACACCGGAATGCGCGGAATCGGCGGCGAGCACACCGGAGTCGAACTCGACACCGACGACGGCCAACGCCTCGAAGTCGAGTACAACGCCGTCCAATCACGCATCACCGCCTTCGACAGTCAGCATGTCGAGATCACCGGAACCCCAACCACGCTCCACTACCTCGAACGCGGCCAGAGTCCCCGCCATCTCCGCCACCTCCATCCGCATACATCAACCCGCCCACCCAACCCGCAACCACAAAGTAACCCGCGCCGCCCAGCCCTCACCCGCACACGGACCCGCCCAAGCCATGCCCACGAAAACTCCCAAAAACTCCCGCGCCGCAAAGAGCCCGGCCCGCTCCGCCCCCTCCCCGATCGCGGTCGAGGTGAAGTCCTCAAAGAACACCGCAGCACTGAACGGAAGTACACACCGCAACGGGCACAATTCAACCAAGAAAACCCCATCAAAGCCCGCACCGACCAAAGCCCCCGCCGGCGTCTGGGACTACGCCCCCGCCCCCGAAACCGTCAAAGCACCCATCAAACCCCGCTACGGGCACTTCATCAACGGCCGATTCGTCGAGCCGAAAGGCGAACGGGATGGTGAAAAACCGGCCTATTTCCACACCGTCAACCCCGCGAACGAAAAACCCCTCGCCGAGATCGCGCAAGGTTCCAGCGCCGACATCGACGCCGCCGTCTCCGCGGCGCGCGAAGCGCAACCCAAGTGGGCAGCCCTGAAGCCGACCGAGCGCGGCAAGTTCATCTTCCGCATCGCCCGCCGCATCCAGGAACGCGCCCGCGAACTCGCGGTCATCGAAACCCTCGACTCCGGCAAACCCATCAAAGAATCCCGCGACGTCGACGTCCCCCTCGCGGCCGCTCACTTCTTCTACCACGCCGGTTGGGCCGACAAGCTTGTCTACGCCTTCCCCGGCCGCACGCCCACCCCCGTCGGCGTCTGCGGCCAGATCATCCCCTGGAACTTCCCGCTCCTCATGGCCGCCTGGAAACTCGCCCCCGCCCTCGCCTGCGGCAACACCTGCGTCCTCAAGCCCGCCGAGACCACGCCCCTCTCAGCCCTGCTCCTGGCTGAAATCCTGCAGGAAATCGAACTCCCGCCCGGCGTGGTCAACATCGTGACCGGCGACGGCTCAACCGGCGCAGCACTCGTCGAACACCCGGGCATCGACAAGATCGCCTTCACGGGATCGACGGAGATCGGAAAGAAAATCGCACGGTCGGTCGCCTCTCAATCGGAAAAGCTCGGCTCGGAGAGCCGACCTACCAGCCGACCTACCAAAAAACTCACGCTCGAACTCGGCGGGAAATCCGCCAACATCATCTTCGAGGACGCCAGCATCGACCAGGCTGTCGAGGGCATTATCAGCGGCATCTATTTCAATCAGGGCGAGGTCTGCTGCGCCGGCTCGCGCCTGCTCGTGCAGGAATCCGTGCTGCCGCTCGTCATCAAGAAGCTCAAGCACCGCATGTCGTCCCTCCGCGTCGGCGACCCGATGGACAAGAACACCGACGTCGGCGCGGTCAACAGCCAGGCCCAGCTCGACCGCATCTCCCACTACCTCCGCCTCGGCGGCGAGGAGGGCGCGGAACTCTGCAGCCCAACCCAGCCGCGGGCCCGCGCGGGCGGGCTCCCGACGGACGGGTTCTCGCAAGGCTGGTTCTGCCGCCCCTGCTTCTTCACCGGCGTGCAGCCCTCGCACACCATCGCACGCGAAGAGATCTTCGGCCCGGTCCTCAGCGTCATGAGCTTCCGCACGCCCGAGGAGGCGATCAGCCGCGCCAACAACACGCCCTTCGGGCTCGCTGCGGGCGTGTGGACGGACAAGGGCTCGAAGATCTTCGATGTCGCCGCCAAGCTCAAGGCTGGCGTTGTCTGGATGAACACCTACAACAAGTTCGACCCCGCCTCACCCTTCGGCGGTTTCAAGGAAAGCGGCTTCGGCCGCGAGGGCGGCGTGCAGGGACTCAGGGCGTATGTAAGCCTGTGAAAAATGGAGCGAACCGCGGGAAGCGAGCCGGGGCTGTCAAGCCCCGGTCATTTGCTCGGGGCATGTACCCGCCCGCAAAGCACCGCCTCGGCAGGTGCCGCTCGTTGAAAAGTATTTTTCACGACGCGTCTTCGAGAAGGCTTCAGGCCCTCATCGAAAGAAAAACCCCGGCATGACGCCGGGGCTTAGTGAATCTCGTGGTTCAATGAGTTGAACGCTGGCTTACTCGACCTTCTTCCCCTCGCCCTTGCCGCCCTCTTTCCGCAGCTTGGCCGCGAACGCCGTGCGGCGATCCGCCGTGCGACGCCGCGTGCTGGGCCGGCCGCCGATCTCGGGGCCTTCCTCGTTGCCGACGAACTGCAGCACCACCAGCTCCGCCGCGTCGCCGATGCGGCGCTGGCCGAGCTTCACGATGCGGGTGCACCCGCCCGGGCGGTCGGAGAACTGCGGGGCGATGTTCTCGAAGATGTGCTTGACGACCTTGGGCGACTTACGCAGCTCGCCGTAGCGGTTGCGCTCGACCAGGTCCTTGCCCGCGGCCGGCTTGGGAAGGTCAAAGAAACCCTCGGTGAACGTGCGGAGCTTCTCGACGGCCGCCTTCTCCGCGTCGCTGGCGTTCTTGGAGAGGTACAGCCAGTCAAAGCCCATGCGGTCCCCGCCCAGCTTGGCGATCACGCGACGCCGCGCCGCGAGAGTGCCCGACTTGGCGTCGGTGATGATCTTCTCGACCATCGGCTGCACGGCCTTGGCCTTGGGCAGGGTCGTAACGATCTGCCCGTGCTCGAAGAGCCCGACCGCGATATTGCGGAACATGGCGGTGCGGTGGGTGCTGGTGCGAGTCAGCCGGTATCCGGCTCTGCCGTGACGCATGATCGATCTCCGAACTCGAAAAAAGCCGCCGACGGTGAACCCGCCGGAGTGGGGTCGAAAT
>JBGAOD010000141.1:0-8515 GCA_044221955.1 Phycisphaerales bacterium
CATTCCGGCGCTGAGACTCTGTTGCACCCGCCCGCCTCCCCCGAAATCACCCCGAGTCCCCTCTGTCCTCACCCCCGCGTCCGCGTAGAATGCCCCGCACCATGGAGCATCGAATGACCGCATGTGAAACCGTCTCGACCTCCGTTCAGACCTTCTCCAAAAGAAAACTCGCCTGGTCCAACACCCTCGGCATCGGGGCCATGCACCTCGGATGCCTCGCCGCGCCCTTCTTCTTCTCCTGGAGCGCCGTCGGCGTCAGCCTCTTCCTCTGGTGGCTCGCCGGCGGCCTAGGCATCTGCCTCTGCTACCACCGCCTCCTCACCCACCGAAGCTTCAAAACCCCCAAGCCCGTCGAGTATTTCCTCACCATCCTCGGCACCCTCTGCTGGCAGGGCGGCCCCATCCGCTGGGTCGGCGGGCACCGCATCCACCACAAACACTCCGACCACGACGAAGACCCGCACACCCCCTGCCACGGGTTCAACTGGTCCCACATCCTCTGGGCCCTCACCGCCGACCCGCCAGAAAAAAACCCGCGCGACGCCGCCAAGGACCTCTCCCGCGACCCCGTCATGGCCGCGATCGACAAGTACCACTACGTCCCGCAATTCGTCCTCGCCGCGATCCTCTACGCCGCCGGCGGCTGGGCCTGGGTCGTCTGGGGCGTCTGCGTCCGCACCGTCTTCACCTACCACGCCACCTGGTTCGTCAACTCCGCCTGCCACACCTGGGGCTACCGCAGCCACGCCACAGACGACGACTCCACCAACAACTGGTGGGTCGCCCTCCTCTCCTTCGGCGAAGGTTGGCACAACAACCACCACGCCGTACAACGCGCCGCCGCCCACGGACGAAAGTGGTACGAACTCGACCTCACCTACCTCACCATCAAAGCCATGGCCGCCTTCGGCCTCGCCTCCCAGATCGTCCGCGCCGACCCGCCCGAGCCCATCGTCATCCGTGCGTTCCACAGCATGGACTCCGAAAAAGCCGCGTGAGGTAGATCGGCTTTGGTAGGTCGTCCTCGGTAGATCGGCTCTCCGAGCCGAGCTTTGTCTTCTCTCAATCAGCGCCTTTGGTCCGCGCCTTCGGGTACCCCCATGCTCCGCATGGGGCTCCCCGCCTTCCTCCATTTACTCCTCCCTCCCCTCTCATTTTCAATCGCTCGGTACCATCCCCCCGTGCCGCGCCCGCTCCTCATCGCCGTCCTGATCACCAGCGCCCTCGCCTGCCTCGCGATGATCTTCCTCACAACCTGCGTTTCCCAAGATGCGCACCGAAAGGCGGCCGCCGATTCTCCGGCCACCGCCCCCCGCGACGAAATCGTCATCTGCGGCCAACGCTTCCACACCGGCACACCCGTCGTCCTCTGGACCGACCCCGACGGCTACGACGCCTACAGACTCGAACGCCGCTTCGCGCCGCAGGTATCCGCTCCCGCCTCGGCCTCACCCGAAACAGCAATCGTTGAGCCGGCCCCCTCTCTGGCAACGGAAACGCTCGAACCCAGCTTCGGTTACCGCAAGCCCAGAATGTCCGCGGCCGACGCCTCGAATCTTGCGAACAACGGCTGGTCCACCGAACTCCTCACCAAGTACGTCGATCAGTTCGTGATCCATTACGACGCCTCCGGCACCAGCCGCGGCTGCTTCCACACCCTCCACGACGTCCGCAACCTCAGCATCCACTTCATGCTCGACCTTGACGGCACGATCTACCAGACCCTCGACCTCCGCGAACGCGCCTGGCACGCTACCTCCAGCAACGACCGCTCCATCGGCATCGAGATCGCCAACATCGGCGCGTACGAACTCGGCAAGCCCGACCCGCTCGCCCGCTGGTACTCCGCTGATTCACCAGCCTCCACTCGCATCACCTTCCCCGCCGACATCGGCTCCGGCGGCCTGCTCGTCCGCGACTTCCTGCCCCGCCCCGCCCGCAACCTGCCCGTCCTCGGTGAGATCAACGGCAAGATGATGCGCATGTACGACCTCACCCCCCAGCAGTACGAATCGCTCATCAAGCTCACCGTCGCGCTGACGAAAATCTTCCCGAACATCACGCCCGACTACCCGCGCACCGCCGACGGCTCGCTCGAAACCCGCGCCCTCGCCCCCGACCGCCTCGCCAACTACCAAGGTCTGCTCGGCCACTTTCACATCCAGCCCGAAAAAGCCGACCCCGGCCCCGCCTTCCAATGGGACGCCTTCCTCGCGGCGGTGCGCCAACGTCTCAACCCAACCTAGTGGTACCGGTTCTCAATCCGCCTCTACCTTTTCGAGTGGGGCAGGTTTTCAACCTACCTCTACCCTCCCTACTTCTTTGCCTTTCTCCTGCCGATCCAGCCATAAACCCGATCTCAAATGCTGACCACCCATTCCAAGGATCTTCCATCGTGAACCGCCTGACCAAGATAATCTGCATCTCACTCCTGACCGCAATCGGCTGCGCCTCCGCCACCGACACTCCGCCTTCATCCCCATCAGACCAATCCTCGCGCCCCGACACCACCCGCCCCTTCCGCGCCATCTGGGTCACGCGGATGGACTACCGCACCGCCGCCGACGTCCGCCGCATCATCGAAGACTGCGCGACCTTGGGCCTCACCGACATCATCTGGCAGGTCCGAGGCCAAGCCGATGCGTTCTACGCCTCCGAACTCGAACCCTGGGGCCTCGAACTGCTGCGTGATCTCCCCGCCAAGTCCGCGAGCGCCGGCCCCGGCTTCGACCCGCTCAAGACCGCCGTCGAGGCCGCCCACGAACGCAAGCTCAAGCTCCACGCCTGGATCAACGTCATGCCGCTCTGGAAAGGCCTGACGCCGCCGGCCAATCCCAAGCACCCGTTCAACGCCCACCCGGATTGGCGGCTCACCGACCAGAACGGCGTCGCGCAGCCGCTCAACGACCACTACGTCATCGTCAACCCCGTCCGCGAGGACGTGCAGGACCACATCGTGAAAGTCTGCCGCGACCTCGTGACCCGCTACGAGATCGACGGCCTTCACATGGACTACGTCCGCTTCGTCTCCGAGAAAATGGACGCCAAGAGCATTTACCCAGGCGACCCCGCGAGCCTGAAGCTTTTCACCGCCGCCACCGGTCGCGCCGCGGCCGCCTCGAAGGAAGACCACGCCGCGTTCCAGGATTGGAAGCGATCGCGCATCACCGATCTCGTGCGCCGCATTCGTAACGAAGCGATCTCCGCGCGGCCCGGGGTCGAGTTCACCGCGGCCGTGTGGCGCCGCCCCGAGATCGCGCGCGACACCTACCTACAGGACGCCGCGAAGTGGCTCACCGACGGCACCCTCGACCGCGCCCTCCCCATGATCTACACCGAAAAAGACGAGCAGTTCGGCGGCGACCTCGCCGCGTGGATCGCCGCGGCATCCGATCGCGCCCTCTCCCCCGGCCTGGGCACCTACCTCCACCCTGTCGACCAAACGCCGCGCCAACTCGAGGCCGCCCGCGGCACCGGAAAGACCCGCGGCTTCGCCATCTTCGCCTACAGCTCGCTCTTCGATACGGCCGACCCCTCGCAGAACAAAGACGCCAAGTCGAAGTTCGAGCGTTCGCAACGCAGCATCGCCATCGCAAACTACATCCGAGGGCTCACTCAGCCCGCGGCTCGTTCGAGCGACGACCAATGATCGCGCCGAGTTCCTCACCCGTGCTCACCCTCGGCATCGACATCGGCGGCACCTCCACCAAAATTGCGTGCGTCGAGAACGGGACCTGCCTCGCCACCGCCGAGAGCCCGCGCTACGAACGACCCGAAGCCGATTCGTTGCGAGCCGCCGTCGCCGCCGCAATCGAGAATCTTCGCGCGAAGTCTCCCAGGTCGAGTCTCGCCCCCGCCGCCATCGGACTCTGCCTCCCCGGCGCACGCGACCCCGCCACCGGCATCATCACCCACGCCATGAACGTCCCCGGCCTGGTCGGCCAGCGCCCCGCCGACCTCGCCGCCCACGCCGCGGAGGCTCTCAATCTCTCGCCCACGCTGCCGCACACGATCGTGAGTGACGCCCACGCCGCCGCGTACGCGCACTGGAACACCGCGAAGAACAATGGCCGCCTCTTCGCCCTCTCGCTCGGCACCGGCGTCGGCGCGTGCGTCCTCGACGACGGCCAGATCCTCAAAGTCAGCGGAGAATCCTCCGGCCACTTCGGCCAGATCGACGTCTCACTCGAAGAAAACTCGGACTCGATCCCCGTCGGACCCGACGGCGGCCGCGGCAGCCTTGAAGCCTATATCGGCCTCCCCGCCCTCCGCGCCCACTACGGCCCGCGCCTCCGAGCCTGGCTCGACGCCCCCGACATCAACTCCCCGCCCCTCCGCGCCCTCGCCCGCGCCCTCCGCATCGCCCACGCCATCTACCGCCCGCACGCCATCGTCCTTCTCGGCGGTGTCGGAATGAGCCTCGCGCCAATCCTCACGCCACTCCGAGCCCGCGTCAACGACCACCTCACCACCCTCTCCCGCCCCGCTTGGAAGCTCGAAGCCGGTACCCACCGCCACTACGCCGCCGTCGGCGCAGCCCTGCTGGCGAACGCGAGGTGGTTGCTTCCGCCTTTGGTAGGTCGGCCTCCGAGCCGAGCTTTCTCTTCTCTTCCCTCCACGATCGACTCTTCAAGATCGAGCTCACCGCGCAGCCGTGCTCACACGCTCGACCTCCGCCGCCGTCTCCCGCATCGCAACCCCAAACTCTTCGATCAACCGATCGATCTGCCCCGCCGTGTGCATCGCGTTGACCGACAACCTGAAATACCTCTCCGTCGGCCCGCCCGGGTACTCGATGAGCGATGCCAGAATCCCCGCCTCCCACAGCCGCGCGTACATCCGATCCATCCGCCCCACGTTCCCGACCGTGAACGTCAGGATTGGGTGCTCGTCCACGCCCAGCTCGATCCCCAGCGAAGTCAACCCGGCCCGCGCCCGCCGAACATTCTCAAACAACCGCGTGACCATCCCCGGTGAGCGCTCCAGCAACGCCAGCGCTGCCCGCGCCGCCTGCGCCATCGGCGGCGGCACCGGCGTCGATCCTCTATAGACACCAGCATTCTCACGCACCGACGCCACGCGCGACGCCGACCCCGCGATGCACCCGCCGTAACACCCCAGCCCCTTGGCCAGCGTGGTCGTAATCACGAGCCGCGGATCGCGCACGCCGAACATCGAGGCCGTCCCGCGCCCGCCGTCGCCCAGCACGCAGAACCCGTGGCAATCGTCGATGACCAGCGTCCCCGCCCCCGGCGGCAGCGCCTCCAGCAGCCCGCGTGCCGGCGCGATCGCGCCGTCCGCCGCGAACACGCCGTCGGTGAAGATCACAACACCCCGACCCTCGGCCAGCGCCTCGTCCTTGCCTGCGCACCGCTGGACCAACTCCGCCGCGTGCGCCGCCGAGACGTGCCGGTACTTCACAACCTCCAGTCCGGCCGCATCGACCGCGTTCAGCACGCTGCGGTGGCTCTTCTCATCGATGAGCGCCACCCGATGGTCCGTCGCCAGCGACTGCGCCAGCGCCAAGTTCGCCGTGTACCCCTCGGCCGTCAATATCGCCCCGTCCACGCCCAAAAACGCCGCAAGCTCACGCTCCAGCGTCTCGTGCACCGTCGTGTTCCCGGTCGTCTCCCGCGATGATGTCGTCGTCAGTCCAAGCTCGCCCACCGAAGCGCACAGTGCCGCGTGAACCTCCGGGTGGTGCGCAAGCCCAAGGTAATTGTTACCACCGAAAAACAACAGCTCCCGCCCGTCCACCGTGACGGTCGTCGCCGTGCTCGCCTCGATCGGGATCCGTCCCATGATCGCGTCCTTCTCAAAGTCGGTATCGACTTGCCGCTCTCTACCACCCCTAGTGGGGCAGGTGTTCAACCTGCCTCTACAGCTTCTACTTCTTCTCTTTTCCGTTTCCTTCCTTCTACACAATCTCGTGGCACAGGCGTCCCGCCTGTGTCTCCTCTTCCTACTACCTCTCCTCCTACCTCTTCCCCCTCTGCACCACCCGCACCGGAGCCACCGTCGCCATGGTGTGCAACCCCGCCCGCGCCTGGATCAACCTCGGGATCGAGTTCAGCGTGATCGCCGACGTCGCGATATCACCGTGTACGCCGCCCTTCACCACCAGATCAATCGGCGGCTCACCATCCAGCACAATCCGATCGTGCGGGTCCGCCTGCCCGATCGCGGCCTGGAACTCCAGGTGAATCACGCACTGCTCGTCACGAAACGCCCGCGCCACCTGCCGCACGCCCGCCACCATCCCGCGGTGGATCGGCCCCAACGCACTCGTCAGCTCGCGGTCCGCCCGCACCGGCACGATGTCCTCTTCCCATCGCTCGATCGCGATCCCCAGATAGTCCGACAGAAAGTGAATGCTCTCGCCGAGCCCCACATGCCGCAACGTCCCGTCGGCGACTTTCTTATCAAACCCCGCAAGATCAAGCCCAGCGCCGATCTTCTTCTGGAACGGCACGCGCCGCGACGACGCATCTTGAATCCGGTACACCGTCACGCCGCGCACCGACTTACACACCGCCGACGCGATCATCGGCAGCGTGTCCATCATGAACCCCGGGTTCACGCCCGTCCCCAGCAGCCGCCCGCCCGTCTTCACGGCCAATTCGTGCAGACGATCCGCCAACGCCTTGTGCCGCAGCCACGGATAGATCAACTCCTCGCACGTGCTCACCACCGGCTTGCCGTGCTCCAGAATCTCGCGGAACGTCGGCTCGCACCGGGGCAAATCCGAACTCGTCGTCACGATCGCGCAATCAACCTGGTCCCACGCCGAAAACTCCGAGAGCGAGTGCAGAATCTTCAGCTCCGGACTCGTCCCCGGCACCAGCTTTGACACCGAAGTCCCCGCCAGCGTCGGCGAGGGGTCCACCACCCCAACAACCGTGCCCAACCCTCGCGCCACCAGATCGTTGAGAATCAAATGCCCCAGCGGCCCAACGCCAACGTGCAGGATCCGTGCCATGCGATTCCATCCTTCCAGCGACGTCAGAGGCCGCGTCGCAAATGCTCACACCAATGTCTCACAGAAAAGTAACACCTCTATCGGCCCGCCAGTCGGGGCAACAGTAGAGCCCTCCGCACCACCGTCCCGCGATGCACTACCCGCCCTAGTGGGGCAGGTTTTCAACCTGCCTCTACCCCTTCTACTTCCTTTCTCCTCAGAGGTTTTTCTCTGAGCCCCCCAACACCCCATCCAGCCTACCCCCAGCCCGATCCAACAATTCTTTCGCCCTCCCCTCCCCAACTCCCAACTTCTTCATCACCACCGCCACCTTCACCGACCCATCCCCACGCCCGAGCAACTCCAACGCTTCGCCCCGCCCAAGCCCCGTGAGCGTCGACACAATCCGGGCCGCCCGGTCCTTGAGCTTCTCGTTGCTCGCCCGAACGTCCACCATCAAGTTCTCGTACACCCGCCCCGACCGCACCATCAGCGTCGTCGAGATCGTGTTGAGCGCCAGCTTGGTCGCTGACCCCGCCTTCATCCGCGTTGAGCCCGTCAGCACCTCCGGCCCCGTCTCCAGCACGATCAAGTGATCCGCACCGTTCGGCCGTCCCATCGGCGAGCAGGTCAACATCCCTGTCACGGGCGCGCCACGACCCGCACCCGTGTCTGACTTCACAAACTTCAACCCCCCGAGCACATACGGCGTCGTCCCGCCCGCCGCGATCCCCAGCACCGCGTCCCGCGCCGTCAGCTTGAGCGCCGTCAACTCCGCGACGGCCCCGCGCGGATCGTCCTCCATCCCTTCGCTCGACTTTCGCAGCGCTGAATCCCCGCCCGCGATGATCCCGATCACCCGATCCGGCGGCACCTGGAACGTCGGCGGCGTCTCCGACGCATCCAACACCCCGAGCCGTCCCGAAGTCCCCGCACCGAAGTAAATCAGCCGCCCGCCCGCAACGAAGCCCGGCTCCACGGCCTCAACAAATCTCGTGATCGCCGGCCCGGCCCGCTCCATCGCGTCGAACACCGCGCGGTCCTCGCGCGAGATCAACGCCACGCACTCGGCCGCCGACATCCGGTGCAAACCTGTCGACCGCGGGTTCCGTTGCTCGGTCAGGACGCCCGACCGGTCCGGCGGCGTGTTCGCGTGCGTCGCTTGATTTGAGTTCGAATCGCTCATGGCAGCACCCACACACCCGCCACCGGCGCGGGCCGACGACACCCCGTGACACGCGGCAACGTGATTGGAACACGGTCCTGACACAGAGCTCCCAGCACCACCATCGCCATCGCCTCCCGGTACGCCGCGGGCACCCCGAGCGTATCGCTCAGCACAACGCAACCGCCGCACGACCCCTCGATCGCTGCCACCAACGCCGCATTCAAGACCCCGCCCCCCGCGAGCACGATCCGGGGCACCTTGAACCCAATGCCCGAGACCGCGCGCCCGATCACACCGCCCACACCGGCGCACGCGCTCGCCGCCAGATCCGCCGCGCTCATCCGCCCCCGATGTTCTTCGATCCACGAACCAACCTCATCTCCCGTGCC
>JBGAOD010000142.1:0-8510 GCA_044221955.1 Phycisphaerales bacterium
GCGGTCGAAGACGAACTTCGAGTGGCTGAACGACTACTCCCGCGTCCAGCGCCTTCTTCGGAACAAGCGCGCCTTCTACGAGCACCTCCGGCATGTTGACGACTACCTCCGGGGTCACGTCGGGGCGGACCTGCTCGAAGCGTTGGAGCACTTTGAGTACCGGGCGTACTTCCCGACCATGCAGGTCATCCCGATCGGGATCCTGTCATCCCCTGAGTTCACCAACCTGATGACGAGCGTGTACGCGCTCTACGACATCGGCGCCGGGTCCATGCACGGCGCGTTCACGCACCGCCTGCAGTGGCAGGGCATTACTCGGCTGATCACCGACGGGCACACTGTCGGCCTCCGGCCTGGGTTCTATCACTCGGCGTTCGAGCTGTGCAGCAACGCCGGGGCGAGCTTTGCTCATCCCGATCTGCCTGCGGGTGAGTACCTGAGCGAGTTCCCGCTGCCGCCGGCCCGCCCCGTCCCGCCCGTGGCCGAAGGTCAACCCGCCCCGCCGCCGGTCCAGGACACTGGGCTGCGATTCCGCAGCTCGCTGTGGTATTTCCTGTTTGATCGAGGAGGGAAGCTCTCGTTCGACGCCGAGGGCGACGTGTCGAGCCGGCTGGGTGCCCACCCGGAGTGCCTCGAAGAGGAGCTGCACCACGCCGACCAGTTCCACATGGCGATGCTCAATGTGGATCTCGACCATGAACGGCTGATGCTGTACATGCGCAACACCTTGGGGCAGGCGCCGAGCGGCGTGGCCAACCTGGTCCAGCAGGACCTTCAGGGCGGCGGGCAGCACCCTGAACCGGTCGTGCGTGACTCGCGCCGGCACACCTGGGCCGAACGATTCGCTGCACACCTGATGAACTCGGACCTCCCCATCTGTCAGGAGTGTCGGACGAACGATCGTCTCAAATGGGGTTGCCTCATCAAGGGGAACCCCCGTCAAGCTCAAACGGAAGACCTTCCGCCGATCGTTGCCCCGTCGGAGTGGGACCGGATCAGCACCGAGTTCGACTCTCGCGTCACGAACCACCACACGCTGAATGCGCTTTCGGGGAGTCTGCGTTCACTCGTGATCGAGGCGTGGGCGGCCGTGCTGTCGCTCAACACGCTGCGCGTGAACCCGGAAGCGTTTCAGAATCTTCTTGCGCATGTGCCCGATGGCGACCGGAACGCGATCCTTGCGCAGGGGAACGTCAACCTGGAGGGGCTCGCCCCGTACGCGCGAATCAAGCGCCTGAAGGAACGGGACGAACCCGTCGGGAGCGGGGCCGCGGTCTTTGAGCTCATGAACGGCCTTTCCGGGACACCGATCGAAGCGCTCAAGAAGAGAGCCGCCCAAGAGATCGCCCCCGACAACATTACCACACGCAAGAACTATGCGCGAAGCGTCGGTGTCCGGGCCGCTCGGAACCCGGCCCGCGTCGACGGGATCTCTTTCCCCTAAATCCCTGGAAGGTTTGACGATGCGCGAGCACACGATCGAGCAGGGCGAGTGCCTGATGAGCCTTGCGCACCAGACAGGCCTGTTCTGGGAGACGATCTGGAACCACCCCAGCAACGCCCAACTCAAGGCATCCCGCAAGGGACCGAACCTCGTGCTACCCGGCGATATCGTAACGATCCCGGACAAATCGCCTCAGGGAATCTCGGCCGCGACAGACGCTCGCCACAGGTTCGTGCGGCGCGGGGTGCCGAGCCAACTGCGGCTGCGCTTTGCCAACGCTGGCGACGATTCGCCGCGCAAGGGTGTGCCCTTCGTGGTGAGCGTTGATGGGCACTTTGCGCGCGGGACGACCGACGAGGACGGGTGCGTGGTGTGCGCGGTCTCGCCGTCGGCACGGCAGGGCGACATTACGCTGAACCCGGGGGCGGTCAACGAAGAGGTTTTCGAGATCCAACTGCGGCACATGGACCCGGAAGACTCGGTCACGGGCCTGCAGGCGCGGCTCCAGAACCTCTCGTTCTACGGCGGGCCCATCGACGGCGAGCCGAGCGACGCTCTGCGCGAGGCGATCAGGTCGTTCCAGACCTTCCACAAGCTCACGGAGTCCGGCGAGGCTGATGCCGCGACGCGGGCGGCGGTCGTCAAGGCTCACGGCTGCTAGCCCGGCCCGCGCCCCGCGCCGCCGCGAACACGCCCGGGGGATCGGGCTTGACTTACGTTTGAATGTGTGACATAATTTTCAATCGTGGGTCGAACCTCTCCCAACCCGTCGGGCAGCACCGCCCAGCTCATCCTGTCCGCACGCCAGGTCCGCGCGCTGATCTCGCCCGTCCGTCAGGAGATCGTGGACGCGCTGGAGTCCGCCGGGCCGCGCTCGGTGGCCGAGCTGGCGGCGCTCCTGGGGCAGGCGCCCGACGGGCTCTACTTCCATCTTCGTCACCTGGAACGCTCGGGACTGGTCGTCGAGCGAGAACGGCGGAAAACCGGCCGGCACGTCGCGGCGGTCTACGACCTGGTCACGCGGCCGTTGCGGCTGAGCTACGCGGCGCCGGCGCGGGCGGGCGATCTGGCCGCGGTCATCGCCTCCGCGCTGCGTCTGGCGACGCGGGATTTTCGGCGGGCCCTGCATCGTGCCGGTGTCGCCACAGAGGGACCGAACCGCGAACTCTGGGGAGCGCGCGCCAAAGGGTGGGTCACGCCCGCGCAGATCCTGCGGATCAACGAACTTCTCAACGAGGTTTCCGAGATCATGCGGGCGGGCACGCCGAGGCCGTCGGCCCGCCCTCTCAGCCTCAGCTTCGTGCTCGCGCCCTCCCCACCCTCTCCGCGTGCGGCGAAGCGAACCTCGATCAACCCCGCTGTTTCCGCTCCGTCCCCATCAAAGGCATCCCGTTCAGCCTCAGCTTCGGGGCTGCGATCCCGCAGCAAGGACAAGAAGGAGAAGCACTCGTGAAACCGATCACTATTCAGACGCTGAGTGCCTCGGTCTTCGGCCTTGCCCTGACCGCCGTTTCAGCGTCAAGCATCGCACGCAGCAACGAGCCTCCGGGCTCGGACCCGAAGCACTCGCTGCGAACATCGAGCAGGCCAGAAGAGCGTGAAGACTCAGGGGATTCTGGGGACCCCAACCTCTCCACCGGGCGTGTTGAGTTCACGCCCAGCGTGCCCGCGGTGCTCGAAGTGAAACGTGCGCCTACGGGGCACCTGCTGGTCCGCCCGGTCGTCAATGGCGTGACGCCCGGCTGGTACATCTTCGATACCGGCGCGGGGATCTGCTGTGTCTCGACGCCGCACGCCGACGAGTTGCGTCTCTCTGCGGCCGGCTCGGTTCACGCCAAAGGGGTCGGGGGACAGGCGGCGATGTCGCTGCTCAGGGCGAGCACGCTCACCCTCGGGCCCGTCACTCTCCACGACGAGCCCATCATGTCCACCGATTTCACCATGCTCAAGCAGTTCCTGGGCGAGGAGATCTACGGCGTGATCGGGTTCGGTCTGATCTCGGCGTGCGTGGTGGAGATCGACCTGGAGACGCCGCGCATCGCGCTGTTCGACCCCGAGGGCTACACGCTCCGCGAGGGCGAATGGTCCGAACTCGTGATCGACGACCGCATCCCGGTCGTCCGCGCGAAGTTCGAGGGGCACGAGGGGCTCTTCAGGCTCGATACGGGGGCGAACGGGACGGTCACGTTCCATCGACCGGCCGTGGAAAAATGGAAGCTGCTCGAGGGGCGTGAATCGCGCGGACCGGTGACCGACAAGAAACTCGGCGGCGTGGGCGGGTTCGTGGCGGCGAAGATCGGCACGATTGATTCCTTTGAACTCGGCGGGGTGCGCCGCGAGAACCTGTCCGTCACCTTTGCGCTCGAAGCCAAGGGCACGTTCGCGGACGACACCAAGGACGGGAACATCGGCGGGGACCTGCTCAGGCCGTTCACGCTGGTGCTCGATTACACGCACCACCGCATCGCGTTCGTGCCCAGGTCCGGGGTGCGCTAGCGCTCGCCGCGAACGAATTGGGCCGCTCCGATGCTCGCTCTCGCCCCAACCTAGAATTATCAATGGTGAAAGACCGATCTTCTGCGGACGTTCGCGCGCTGGTTGAGCACGAGCTGGAATCGCTGGTGGCGATCCGCCACGACCTGCACGCGCACCCGGAGCTGGGGTTCGAGGAGGTGCGCACGTCCAAGGTCGTGCAGCGTGAGCTGACCGAGCTTGGGGTAGCGTTCAAGGCCGGGCTGGCGCGGGGAACCGGCGTGATTGCGCACCTGCCGGCGAGCGACGCGTTGCGCGCACACAGGCCGGCGGTGGCGCTGCGGGCGGATATGGACGCCCTGCCCATCACCGAACGGACAGGAAAGGCGTATTCGTCCAAGTCCCACGGGGTGATGCACGCGTGCGGGCACGACGGGCACACGACGATCCTGCTGGGCGCGGCCCGGGTGCTCTCCAAGATTCATCGGCCCAACCCGGTCACGCTGGTCTTCCAGCCGGCGGAGGAGGGCGGGGGCGGCGGGGAGAGGATGTGCGAGGACGGCGCGCTGGGCGGTGAAGGACGCGGCGGGCTTGGAACGCCGGTCGGTCGGATCTTTGGACTGCACGGCTGGCCTCAGTTCCCGCTGGGGCAGGTGGCGAGCAAGGCGGGCGCGATGCTCGCGGCGGTCGACGATTTCATCGTGGATGTCGAGGGCGTCGGTGGTCACGCCGCGTATCCGCACCTGGGGACCGATCCGATCCTGGCTTCGGCCCATGTGATCGCGGCGCTGCAGTCGATCGCGTCGCGGAATGTGGGGCCGCTGGACAACGTGGTGGTGACGGTCGGGCAGATCGAGGGCGGGACGGCCAACAACATCATCCCGGCGTCGGTGCGGTTCATCGGCACCGTGCGCACACTCAAGGCGGAAACCCGAAAGCTCGCCAAGGAGCGTTTTTTCGGCGTGGTTGAGAACACCTGCCGGGCGTTGGGGTGCCGTGCCAGGATCGAGTGGCACGACAGCTACCCGGTGACCATGAACGACGCGGGGTTGACGGAAGAGTTCTTTGAGGTTGCGCGCGGCGCGATTGATCCCTCGCGGGTGGTTCGGGTAGAGAACGCGACGATGGGGGGAGAGGACTTCGCGTACTACGGCGCGCTTGTTCCGGCCTGCTTTTTCTTCCTGGGGCTCAAACCGGCGGGCGCGGAGACGTTCCCGACGCTCCACCAGCCCGACTTTGACTTCAACGACGACGCGCTGGGCTTGGGGATCGAGTTGATGTGCCGGCTCGCGGTGCGCGAGTATTGAGCAAGTTTCAGAAGGACCACCGAAGTTGAGCACGCAGGGGCGGGGCGGCCCGTGCCACCGGGCGGAGCGCGACCGCATACGCTTTGGGCGTGCAAGTCTACGATATTTCCAAAGACCCAGGGATGACGACGCTGGTCGAGATGCTGCAGCGGCTCAGCGGCGCGCGCACGGCCCAGGACGTCTTCGTGGCGTTCATGGAGCGGTACTGGAAGTTGCGTCCGGTCACGCATTTTTTCGGAGTGATCCCGGACGCGTCGGGCCCGGGGCGGTACCGGATCATCTACCACGTTTCGGCCGAGGGTCTGCGCGAGGGGTGGGCGGTGCCGGCGCGGAACCCCACGGCCGAGGAGTTTGAAGCGCTCGATATCCACGAGGGCGGGGTGATCGGGCGGCTGATCGCTTCGCCGCACCCGAGCATGGTGCATGAGATGGACCTGTCTGGTGACCCGGTGCTGTCGGAGTTCGCGGGCTCGCGGCGGTGCATGGCGCTGCCGGTATTCGCGGGGGATTACGTGGCGGAGTGGGTCGTGGCGCTGAGCGACCAGGTTCAGCCCCAGGAACCAAAGGATTTCCACCATGCGCTGCTGACGGCCAATTTCATGGGGATGGCGAACTCGCACCTTTCGTCCATGGAAGAAATCCGTCGGCTCAACGCGCAGATGACGTCCCAGTTCGAGGAGGTTGCGCGGATTCAGCAAGCGTTGCTGCCGGACCGCATCCCGAGCATCCCGGGTTTGAAGATCGCGACCAGCTACCTGACGAGCGACCACGCGGGCGGGGATTACTACGATTTTTTCCCGCTGCACGACGGGCGCTGGGGGATCTTGATCGCGGACGTTTCGGGGCACGGCGCGGGGGCGGCGACGGTGATGGCGATGCTCCACGCGATCCTGCACTGCTACGCGGGGCCGAACACGGGCCCGGACGAGATCCTGAGGTACGCCAACAAGAAGCTGCTCGACGCGCGGATCGAGGGGAACTTTGTCACGGCGTTCCTGGCGATCTACGACCCCGAGCGCGCAACGATCCAGTACGCGAGCGGCGGGCACAACCCTCCCCGGCTCAAGGTGGGGACCGACGGCGAGGTCCGGGGGATCGATGACGCGGCGTCGTTCCCTCTCGGAATCTTCGAGCCTTTCGAGATTGAGGCGGGCAGCCTGACGCTTGGCGTCAACGACACGATCGTGCTGTACACCGACGGGATCACGGAGGCGTTTAGTGCGGAGCGCGAGATGTTCGGCGTGGATCGGTTGGACGCGGCGCTGACCGGCTGCTCGGGGAACCCCGACTGCGTGATCGACTCGGTCCACACGGCCCTGTACGAGCACACGCGCGCGAGAACGCGGGCGGACGATCAGACGCTGGTTGCGATTCGGTACGTGGGACGGGGCGAGCACCCGGTCGTTGAGGTCGCGCGTTCGTTCGCAGGGGTGGCTCGGCGATGAGCAATCCTGGTAAGGACTCCGCGCCGCAAGAACGGAGCAAGTCCGGCGGGCGGGAGTGGTTCGCGAATCCTGATCCGGTATCCGGGACCACGGGATTGAGTTTTTCCTGCACGCTGTGCGGGAACTGCTGCACGGGCCCCGAGGGGTACGTGCTGGTGACGAACGCGGAGACGGCCGCGCTCGCGGCGCGGATGGGGATCGGCGTCGAGGAGTTTCTCGGGCGGTTTACGAAGATGACTGAGCTTGGGCGCTCGCTCAACGAGAAGCTGAGCTCGTTCGGGCATGACTGCGTTTTCCTGGATCGCGAGAAGATCCCGGGGAAGGCGGTGTGCGGCGTGTACGAGGATCGGCCGACTCAGTGCCGGACCTGGCCGTTCTGGACCTCGATCATTCAGAGCCGTGCGCACTGGGAGCGTGCGAAGAAGAGCTGCCCGGGGATTGATCGGGGCACGCACTACACGGTGCAGCAGATCCGGGTGTTGCGGGACAGGATGGAGATGTGACACAATCCAAGAGAGATCTGAGAGCGGGGAAGTCTTAGGAATTGAGATAGGCAGGGAGCCCCACTCGGAGCGTGGGGGTGCCCGGGATCCCGGGTAGAGGGGTCGATTGTGGCATCGCGGTTGCGATTCGGTTGCGCGGAGGCACCGCATGACTCGAATCCGCAACATTTTTCTGACCGTTCTTGCGCTCTTGGGCGCAGCTCCTGCATCCGCGACGGAGGTTCAGGATCTGGTGCGCATTCGCGGGCAGGGCGAGTCGGTGATCCACGGGCTGGGACTGGTGCTGGGTCTGCCGGGGACCGGGGATTCGGGCAAGGAGCTTTCCCTGGCCCGCCCGCTGGCGGAGATGCTCAAGAACGGCGGGAACGCCGTGGCTTCTCTGAAGGAGTTGAGCAGCTCCAAGTCAGCGGCGCTCGTGAGCGTCACGTGCACGATCCCGGCGGCGGGTTCGCTGGTGGACGACCGCGTCGATGTCACCGTTTCTGTAATCAACAGCGCGTCGAGCCTTCGCGGCGGGCGGTTGTTCATTTGCCCGTTGACCGGGCCCAAGTCGGGGTCGGAGGTGTACGCGTTCGCGGAGGGCGCGGTGGACATCGAGGACGCGGCGTCGCCGACGACGGGACGGGTGCGCGGCGGGGCGCGGATGGTGAAAACAACGCGTGAGAGCGCGTTCTCGGGTGATGTGATCGAACTGATCCTGGAGCCCTCGTTCGCCGGGATCCGCGCGGCCCAGCAAGTGGCGAGCAGCATCGACGTGCAGTACCAGACGGACCCCAACGCCAAGCACGCGTCGATCGCAATGGTTCTGGACGATCGCACCGTGCGAGTGACGATCCCCGAGGCCGAGCGCCCGCAGCGGGCGGCGTTCATCGCCGACGTGCTGTCCACGCCGGTGAACGTGGCGTTGCTCGGGCTTCCTGCCCAGGTTGTGTGCAACCAACGGAGCGGGGCGATCATCGTGACGGGCGACGTGGAGATCAGCCCCGGGATCATCACGCACAAGGACCTGGTGATTACCACGACGCTTCCGGCGCCGGTGCCGTCGCCGCTGGACCCGCTCGTGACGCGGTCGCGGTGGGCCGCGGTGAGCACGGACAAGGGTGCGCCGGCCTCGCAGAACGCGCGGCTGGCGGACCTGCTGTCGGCGTTCAAGCAGATCGACGTGCCGGTGCCCGAGCAGATCACGATCCTGCAGATGCTGAGCAAGTCGGGGCGGCTGCGGGCCAAGCTGATAGTGGATTGATCGTGTTTCGGCGCGGTCGCGATCGGATCTTCGAGGCAGGAGCCGGGCGTTTTCAAGGAGTTTCTGCGTGAGCATCAACACCAGCTTCATGTCGAA
>JBGAOD010000143.1:0-8376 GCA_044221955.1 Phycisphaerales bacterium
GGGCGGGCGTTGGCGTTCCCGGGGGTGAAGAAGGATCGGGCGAGGGCGACGTTTGTGAGGGGTGGCACAGCGTAGTGGCGCGAGTGCGGCGCAAGAAAAAACCGTGTGCGGGGCACACGGTCATTTGGTTCAAAGAGTTCGATTCAGTGAGGGGGAAGAGTCGGCTCGGAGAGCCGACCTACCAGAGCCGACCTACTTCAAGGCCTCAGCCGTTGATGGCGGTGACCTTGACCTTGGTGTAGCGCTGGCGGTGGCCGGTTTTCTTTTGCCAGGTCTTCTTGGCCTGGAAGTGTTGGATGTAGAGTTTCTCGCCCTGAACCATCGGCTCGACGATCTCGGCCGTGACGCTCGCGCCGGCCACATAGGGAGCCCCGATCTTGGCCGAGCCGCCGACGGCACCGACCAGGAGGACCCGGTCGAACTTGATCGCCTTGCCGGCCGCGGCCTCGCCGCCCTCGACGAGGTCGATGAGGATCTCCTGACCCTGCTCCACCGTCCGCTGCCCGCCGCATTCTTCGATGATCGCGTACATGGTCCACCACTCCCAATCCGCTCGTGCCGGTCAATCGCCGCTCCGAGAGGGAGGGGATCTTAGCGCGAGCGGAGGACATTGCAAGGCGGTGACTTTCGATCCTATCAAAGCCCTATCGAGTACGAGGTTTGGGTCCGTTGCCTCGCTCGCTCGATTCCTGTTGTTCGGTGCCGGAGCGTGGCCGTGGCCGGGGCTGGGGGTGGGGCTGGCTGGCGGGTCGGGGCCCCGGCGCTGAGCACGGTTTGCCTGGGTTGCCAAGTTTCGAGAAGGAGCTCGCTGGGCGCGGCTTTGCTCTTGTGCGATCGTGCGCGCTTGGGTAGCGTGCTGGGCTTTCATTGCTCGGTTCGATCCGCGAGAGGGGAATCGGCCCGCTCCGTCTTCCCGCAAATCCCGAGGAACGCGATCACACACCTTCGAGATTCCAACCACACTGTCGGGTATCGGCGGGCGCTTGGTCGGCGCGGCGTGCCGTTGGCGATCTTGTTTCTTGCCCATGGCGCGAACGCTCAGTGCCAGCGGCAGTGGCTCGCCGACGTTGGTCCCGCGGGCACCGACCGCGACATCCGGGCGCTCGCGGTGCTTCCCAACGGCGACATCATCGCCGGCGGGCTCTTCACTCGCATCGGGGACACGCCGGCTCGCTCCATTGCGCGACTCGATCGTGCCTCGGGAACCTGGCGGGCGCTCGGGGAAGGGACCGATGGGTTCGTGCTCGCGCTGGCTTTCACGCCTCAGAATGATTTGATCGTCGCGGGCTCGTTCGATTCGGCCGGGGGGGTTGCGGCGCACAACGTTGCGCGGTACTCGCTCGCGACCGGGGAGTGGTCGGACCTCGACTGGGGGACCAACAACAGGGTGGCCGCGTTGGAAGTGCTGCCCGACGGGGACATCCTGGCCGCGGGTTCGTTCACCTCGGCGGGGGAACTGCGTGCGAATTTCGTCGCGCGCTATTCCCAGAGCGCGCGGGGCTGGCGGACGCTCGGGGAGGGGCTGGACGGGCCGGCGTACGCGATCACTTCGCTGGCGGGCGGTGATGTTGTCGTGGGTGGAGATTTTCTGCGGGCGGGAAAAACTCCGATCGGGTACGCGGTTGCGAGGTACTCGCTCGCGAGCGGGGCGTGGTCGGCTATGGGCACCGGCGTTAACGGGGTCGTGCTGGCGCTGGCCCGATGCCCCGACGGCGGCGTTCTGGTGGGGGGCGATTTCAGCGAGGCGAGCTTCGCGCCGGCGGCCCACATCGCGTGCTTTCATCCCGAGTCAGATTCGTGGGAGCCGCTCGCGGAGGGCTTGAGCCACGCTGTCTTTTCTCTGGCGACCATGCCTGACGGGTCGTTTGTTGCGGCGGGTGACTTTGATGCCGCGGGGATCGTGGACGCGCGCTCGATCGCCCGCTACAGCCCTGTCGCCGGGGCCTGGTCATCGCTCGGGCGTGGGTTCAACGCGGTTCCGTACGCGCTGGCCGCGACTTCGGACGGGGAGTTGTTCGCGGGCGGAGATTTTACGGAGGCGGACGAGGTCCCGGCGTCGTTCATTGCGCGGTTTGCGTGCGCGTGCCCTTCGGACTTCAACCGCGATTCGTTCTCGAACGCGGATGATTACGACCTGTTCGTCGAGAAGTTCTTCGCTGGTGACGCGAGCGCCGACTTCATTGAAGACGGGTTTGTCACGGCGGATGACTTTGATGCTTTCGCGATCGCGTTCGAGGAGGGGTGCTGACCCGCGTGCGGAGGAAGACTGTGGGCGAGCGGGGCTGCATCGGGCGTGCCCTGCAGTACGTTCTTTCTCATTTTTCAAACAACGAGGCGCACGGCAGCAGTTTCCCTTCGGTCCCGTCGTGTACCGCGAACGTTCCGCCGGGATAGAAGCTCGCCCCGCCGTAGGCCCCGTCCTTGCGGCAGCAGTAGAAGCTGATGTTGAAGTTGGGCTTGCCGTCGGGGCGACGGAGGCGTTTTTCCTTGGTGTGGTCGGCGGCCCGCTTGGCGGCGTCCATGGCGGCTTGGGCGGGGGTCATGCCGGACTCCATCGCGCGGACCATTGAGTAGGCTGAGAGGTTCGCGATGGCTGATTCACCACGGCCGGTGCAGCCCGCGGCGCCGATTGCGTTGTCGCAGTAGTTCCCAGCGCCGATGATCGGCGAATCGCCGACCCGTCCGGGGATTTTCCATGACAGGCCGCTGGTTGAGGTGCAGGACGCGATGTCGCCTTTTTCGGTCACGGCCGAGCAGTGGACGGTGCCGTAGGTGTACATCTGGTGCATCGCTTCGACCGCCGCGTGGCGCTCGTTCTGGAACGGTTTGCCGACGAGATCGTCGCGTTCGTCGTCGTTGAGCCAGGCGTCCTTGCCGAGGTTTTCTTTCCATTTCACCCACTGCTCGCGGGCGGCCTCGGTCAGGAGGTTTTCTTCGGGGAAGCCGTGGAACTTGGCGAAGCGGGTCGCTCCCTCGCCGACGAGCAGCGCGTGGTCGGTGCGGCGCAGGACCAGCAGCGCGACGGCGGCGACGTTTTTGATCCCGCGCACGCTGGCGACCGCGCCGGATTTGTGGGTGGGGCCGTACATGACGGAGGCGTCGAGCTCGACGACTCCTTCGGCGTTGGGGAGCCCGCCGAGGCCGACGCTCATGTCGTTGGGGTCGTCCTCGATGATGGTGACGCCCTGGACGATGCAGTCGGCCGGGTCGTAGCCCTGCTTCATGAGCTCCATCGCGCGGTTGACGGAGCGGAGCCCGTTGCCGGAGGCGATGACGACGGGACCGCGGTGGGTGTCGCCGGGGTTGGAGGCGGCGGCTTTGGCGGCGGGTTGGTTGCCCGGTTGAAGACGGGCGGAGGCGAGCGAGGTTCCGAGCGCGATCGCTGAGGATGCGGCGAGGAAATCGCGGCGAGAGGGTTGGCACGCGGGCTGTTGGTCCGTTCGCGGTTGAATCATGCGTGCTGTTCTAGCAGAAGTCGGGCGGGGTGTCGAATGGATCGGGGAGCATCGAGGGAGGGGCGGAGGGCCTGATCGATACTCGCGCCTCAGCTTTTCTTCTGATTTTCGTGGTATTTGCTAAGCGATGTTCGCTGCTCGTCCGTGAGGGGCGGTTCTAAGCGAAATCCACTCGCAATACCCTCATCGTACTCCTTACGATCAATCGATCCTTCTAGCGACATGGTGGTCTCGTGTGTTTCTTCCCATTCCCTCGGCGTGGTCAACATGGGCCCCATAGGTATGGACATAGGCGAGTCCCTACCGACCGTGGATGGTGCGCGGCCCGCCTCTCCTGGACCAATTCCGAAAATGCTGCCCAAGTCGAAGTACGATTTGAACACGAGATCGATTTCGCATTTCACCGTCACGCTCACCCTGTACCGATTTTCGCCCGCAATGAACTCCGGTATGCCGTGATATACCGTCACGGAGTCGACGGACTTTGGGCGCAGCCCCACTATGCGTGTGGGCACGTCAGCATCAAAGCCCTTGCTCTTGAATGTGTTGAAGATCGATAGCGAATAAGGTTGCTCCCGGGCGGCTGTCACGATCGCTGATTCAGACTCTCGAACATACTTCAACAACGCTGCGTCGCGGTGCTGATAGAATAACTTTGTTTCAGCGTCCTGCGAATTGACGATTGCGTCATACGCATTCTCTTTCGAGACGATCGTAGCGTGCAAACCCTTTTGTTCGAAGCGCGCGGCTGATCGAACCACTGCGGCATCGTCAGAAATGAGAAGCGTGCGCGAACCGGGGGTTGTGGATGCCGCGTAGGCGGCGATAGAGTCGCTGATTACAGCGTCAACGAATCCTTTTCCGCCACTCTCGAAGGGTGGCTCTTTCCAGACTGCCTCCTTCAAGTATTGCTCGATGTGGCTCGGCACGTTGGGAATGATCGCAATCCCTCGCTTCTCGAGCATCTCGACGAGCCGGTCGCGAGTGTTGTCGTCTTTGAGTTCTGCAACAACGTCGGCTATACGCTCGGGCACGTCGAAACTCGCCAATTCTCGAAGTGCCGCTTGGGCTTTCGACCTGCTCTGAGCCAGCCGCTCCTTATGGAACTTGAACCACTCGTCAAAAACTATCGAAGGCACAAGAATCCCCGCGCCTAGGGCGTTGCATGCGCTGAGCACCTTCTCAAACCACGGCTGAGCAAGGTCCAATCCCGCGGCGCGGAGTGCGTTTGTATCCAGCCCGACAAACGCGATTAGCCGTCTCCGGGCCGCTTGCAATGGAGTTTCGGGTGGCTCCGGCGGTATTGAAGTTGTAGTTTCGGACATAGACCGCAAACCCCATCAAGGCGGCATCGAAGTTCAGGCCGTAGCCCGTCGCATCGAACTCGGTTCTCCGACTTCGATGGACCTTTCATCTCACGCGAAACTCATCGAAGTCTCAAAGCAGACTTCGATGGCACGGGTTTGGTGCCCATCGACGCACGCAATCAACACCCAGACTCGAACGCCGCGACATAGGCGTCGAAGTCTTCACCGGTGACGAAGCCGTCGCCGTCAAAGTCCGACGCGATATCTCCGGCCTCAAACGCCGCGACGTAGGCGTCGAAGTCTTCGCCGGTGACGAAGCCGTCGCCGTTGAAGTCGGCCGGGCGGAGGGTGTCGAAGCCGAAGGAGGTGGGGGTGGAGGCGGTGGAGCCGCCGGTGTTGCTGGCCGTGACGCCCCAGTAGTAGGTGTTGCAGGTGGCGAGGAGGCCGCCGGGGATGATGAAGGTTGTGCCGGCGAGGCCGGGCTGGGTCAGGATGGGCGAGGTGAGGGCTGGGTTGGCGGCGATCGTGACCGTGTAGGTTGTCGCGCCGGTTGCGGCGGTCCAGTTCAATGTTGGGGTCAGCACGGTGTGGACGGAACCGTCGGCGGGGGAGACGAGCGAGAACGGACCCGGGGCGGTTACCACCAGCGGCAGGATGAAGTCGGCGATCACCGGGCGGTGGTCGGAGGCCTGCGAGGTGACGAGGCTGGGACTGCCGGTGAACCCGATGGTCTGCGGCGGCCAGGCGGTGCTGGGGGTGAGGCCGGAGTTGAAGATGAAGGTGCGGCGCGGGGTGGCGATGCTGTCCTGCCAGCAGATGTAGTCGAGCTTGGACGAGGACTGGGTGGTGCGGTTGTTGGTGAAGAACTCGCGGGCGTCGTCGAAGGAGCTGTCGGAGCGGTCGCGGTCGGTGCCGTCGGTGCCGCCGGGGTTGGCGCTCTGGGCGCGGGTCATCCAGAGTGCGGGGCCGTCGCGGCCGTTGCTGTTCTCGTCCTCGTTGAAGTCGCCGCCCCAGATGACGGGCGTGTTAGAGTCGAGCACGGTCGTGATTTTGGGGGCATCAAAGACGATGTTGTTGGGGTCTGGGGTGGACGTGCCCAGGCCGTTGAAGATGGAGTCGATGTAGTAGGCGATGTTCTTGGAGGCGTTCAGGCGGTCGGACAGATCCGAGGCGGCGCCACCAGACTTGAGGTGTCCGGTCCCCATGACCATGTTCCCGGCGTAGGTCGCGTCGGGAAGGTTGATCTCGGCGAAGATGAAGCCTCGGATGCCGCTGGAGCCGCCGGGGGCGTAGGCGGCGGGGAGCATGGAGAACTGGCTGATGACCGGTTTGGTGTCGCCGTTGAGGTCGGCGAAGGGGTAGCGGCTGAGGACGACGTTGCGGTTGAAGCCGTCGTCCTGATCGCTGACGTAGACATACGGGAGGTCGTAGCTGGGCGCGTACTTCTGGACGTAGGCGGTGACGGGTGCGTTGGCTTTGAAGGGGTCGTTCCCGCCGTGGAGGAAGAGGTTGATGGTGGTGGTGAGGTTGGCGACGGTATCAACACTCGACCCGGTGCCGTTGCCGGAGTTGTCGCCGACTTCGAGCATGACCAGCACGTCGGGCTGCATGGAGGCGACGATGCGGGCCATGGCGCACCAGCCGTTCAGGCCTTCGAGCTTGGTGGTGCTGGTCGAGCAGATCTTGTCCTGGATGTTCCAGCTCATGACGCGGACGTCGGTGGCGTCGGACTTGAGCCACTGTGCGGCGGGGGGGTTCCACTGAGCGAAGGCCGAGGGGGCACACAGACATGCGGCGAGGACGGCGACGGTCACGCGAGGTTTGCGGAGAATCGGGTCCATGGGAGTCTCTCTCCGGGGTGGGGCCGACCCTTTCCACGGGGTTGGCCGGTCATCGAAAACGGCGGAAACACAGGCCCGAAGCGTAGCGCTGCGACGGTTGGGGGGTGGGGTCGGGGGTGACTACTCTGGCCCGTGATCCGGCTGCTGACCTGGAACATCCTGCACGGCGGCGGGCCCAAACGCACCCCCGAGATCGCGCTTCGGCTCATCGGACACCGGGCCGACGTGGTGGTGCTGTGCGAGTTCCGAAGGACCTTTGGCGGTCAGATCGCGGGTGTGCTGGGCGACCACGGGCTGGTCCACCGCGCCTCGACCG
Organism: Phycisphaerales bacterium; assembly: GCA_044221955.1. Lineage (GTDB taxonomy): Bacteria > Planctomycetota > Phycisphaerae > Phycisphaerales > UBA1924 > CAZCPB01. The sequence goes on from JBGAOD010000143.1 coordinate 6,920, forward strand.
AACCCGGGCCCGGGACCAACGGCGTGCTGATCGCGTCGCGCTGGCCGGTGGTGCGCGGCCCGACGCCCTGCGGCGCTGTGTTTGAGCGGCGTTGGTTGGAGGTTTCGATCCCGGTGCTGGGTTTGACGTTGATCGGCGTTCATATCCCTGACGATTCGCGCTCGGACGACAAAGCGCGATGCTGGCGTGCGGCCGTGGACCGCGGACGGGATCTCAAGGGAGAAAACGCGGTGATCCTCGGCGATTTCAACACGGGCCGCCCGTTCGAGGACGAGGCGGGCGCGACGCTGGGGTGCGCCGGGCTGATGGGCGCGCTGTGCACGCTGGGGTTTGGCGACGCGTGGCGTGATCGGTCTCCGGCGGGGCGCGAGTACTCGTGGTTCAGCCGCACCGGCTCGGGTTTTCGCGTCGATCACGCCTTTGTTTCCAAGCCTTTGCGCGGGCTGGTGGCGGACGCGCGTTTCTCGCACGTCGAACGGTTGGAGCGAGTGTCGGACCACTCGGCGCTGATCGTGGACCTGTCGATGCCGCGTCCGACGAGCGGTGAGTGAGGTCGCGGCGGGAGTCTTGCGCTGAAAAACCGCGAGAAAATCGCACATTTTGACGATACGGGACTTGCCGAGCACGTCCGCATCGGTTACAACTCTCGCAGTTTCGTGTACGAATCACCGTTCATTGGAGAAATTTCATGGCCAAGAAGATGTCGAAGAAAGCCGCCCCCAAAGCCGCTAAACCCGCCGCCAAGCCCGCCGCCGCCAAGCCCGTGAAGATCACCGCCGCCGGCAAGATCCGCACCAAGAGCGAGGTGTACACCACCATCGCCGACGCGTCTGGCCTCCCCCGCAAGCAGGTCGCGCACGTGTTCGACATCCTCGGCAGCATGATCGCCGCCGACATCAAGAGCAAGCCCGGCGTCTTCGCCGTCCCCGGACTGATGAAGATCACCTGCGTCGTCAAGCCCGCCACCAAGGAGCGCGAGGGCGTCAACCCCTTCACCGGCGAGAAGATGGTCTTCAAGGCCAAGCCCGCCCGCAAGGCGATCAAGGTCCGCCCGCTCAAGGGCCTCAAGGCCATGGTCGGTTGAGAGCCGCCGGCTGAGAGACTGCAAGAGCTTTTCAAGAGCAACGCACCCCCTCGGGTGCGTTGTTCTTTTCTGTTGTCCCAAGAGGGCGTCACCACGGAGGGACACCGGGGGGCGCTGAGAAAGCGGAGAAATGGTTCAGAAGGAATCCCGGAACGAGTTTTTTTCGCGGTTCTGAGCCTGTTTCTGCTTTGGCCTGTGCCCCTCTGTGTCACTCCGTGGTGAACTTCTGCGTCGCTCGTCCCACGCACCGCGGCAATTCCACGGTCATGGTCGTCCCCTGCTTCCACACGCTGGACACGCTCACCGTCCCGCCCAGCGACTTCACCGCGTGCTTGACGATCGCCAGCCCGAGCCCGGTGCCGCGCCGCTGCGC
>JBGAOD010000144.1:0-8323 GCA_044221955.1 Phycisphaerales bacterium
CAGCGCGCCGGGGGCAGGGGAGAAGCCCAATCCGAGGCTTGTCTTTGCGCGCGGAGTGGTCGTGTTCGATCTTCAGGCGTTCACGCGTGAGTCTCTGGAACGGATTCTTGACTCGTGGCGCGGCGGGGTCGCGCAAGAAGTTCCCGCGGCCCAGTCCGACGTGGGGGCACCGGCGGAGCTTTCCAGCTTGCTGTGGGTGCCGACCGGGGCGAGTTGGCTCGATCGTCTGACCCCGGACGCGCGGGCGGTGGTGCTCGTGGTCGGCGCGAATCGTGTGATCCGGGCGGTGGTGCGGCTGGACGGGCGAGTGAACGAAGTTGATGCGATCAGCGCGGAGATCGACGCGGCGGTGCCGTGACATCCGAAGGGCGCTTCGTGAGTTCCCTCGAAGCAAAAAACCGCCCCGGGGCGGGGCGGTGTTGGGAGAGCGTGATTTGAGTCGAGCGCGGCGGGCTCAGCTCGCCTGGGCCCTCGGGTGGGCCTTCTGGTAGGCGTCCTGGATGCGCTGGGTGGTGAGGTGGGTGTAGACCTGCGTGGTGCTCAGCGACTGGTGCCCGAGAAGTTCCTGCACGCTGCGCAGGTCCGCGCCGTTGTCGAGGAGGTGGGTTGCGAAGCTGTGGCGCAGCGTGTGGGGCGAGATCGTGGGGTCCATGCCGACCTGGCTGAGGTACTTGTCGAGCTTGCGGCGGACCGAGCGGCTGCTGAGGCGTCCGCCGTGCTTGTTGAGGAAGAGCGGGCGCTGCTTCTGGGTCTCGGCCCAGCAGGGCGCGAAGCGTGGGTCGGTGCGGATCATTTCCATGAAGCGAACGACCGCGTTGAGCGCGTGCGACCCGAGGGGGACGATGCGTTCTTTCTTGCCCTTGCCGCGGACCTTGAGGGCCTCGCCGGCCGTGTCGAGGTCCTCGACGTTGAGCCCGATGAGCTCGCTGACGCGAATACCGGTGGAGTAGAGGGTTTCGAGCATGGCGCGGTCGCGCCGGCCGAGCACGTCGGTGTCGTCCGGGGCGGCGAGCAACTGCTCGACCTGCTCGATGGTGATGGCCTTGGGGAGGCGTTTGCCCTGGCGGGGTGTGCGGATGAGCGTCATGGGATTGACGTCGGAAACGCCACGGCGTTCGGCCCATTTGTAGAACGAGCGGAGCGTGGCGATTTTTCGGGCCATGGTCGCGGGGGAGTACTGCTGCTCGCCGAGGTGGGCGAGGAACCCGCGGATGGTGTCGGCATCGGCGTGGCACATGACCTGGGTGATGGTGGTCGGTTTGCCGGCGGCGGGCGCGGGGGCCTTGGTGCCCGGGGACCGGGATTCGGCCTCGGAGGCGCGGCGCTGGTAGGCGTCGCGTTCCTTGTTGAGGTCTATTTCGACGTTGATTTCCTGGGCGATGTACTCGATGTACTGGCGGAGGTCGGCCCCGTAGCAGCGGGCGGTGTAGGGGCTGAAATGACGCTCATCAGCGAGGTACGACGTAAAGGCTTCGGTGAGCGGAAGGGTGGACATTCGGGTTTCTCCTGGCCTGCGCCATGAACGAAGGTGGCGGGTCAATCGGTCGATTCGAGCACAACTCTTCGGTCGGATTCTCGGTCCTTCTGTTACTTTCGTCGGGCTACTTTCTTGGGGTTCCCTCGGGGGCGGTAATTGGACTGGAAAGGCTGTTTTCGGCGTCGGCGTGACGGGCCGGTGGGGGTATGTCCTGGGGGCGGGGTGCCGTCGCCGACCGGCCGTCGGGGACCGCGCCGGCGAGCCTGATCCATTCACTCTGGACGAGCCTGCCGACGAGGTGCGAGGCGGCGAACTCGCTGTACAGGTCCATGCTGGCCGCATAGCGACGCCAGCCCAGTGCTGTTGGCCCGTCGAGGCGCCCCTGGGCGTACTGCTGGAGGTCCATGAGGACCTGGTTGTTCTTGGCGTCGAGGTTCTCGCTGGCGGTGGAGGCGGGGTTGTCGCGGAAGGCGCTGGAGGCGGCCGCGTTGCCCTCGGTGGGGCTCACCCGGAGCGCTCGGGGATCAACGGTGGGGGGCGCGGCGGGGTTCATGGCGGAGCCGCGCGTGAAGAGGGCGAGCGACAAGCCCAGCGTCGGCGTGTAAGGGTCGTAAGCGGTGATCGAGCCGACGACGATTCCGTCCACGCCCATGGCTTGTGCGAGCGTGCGGACTTCTGCGGCGGAGCGGACGCTCGTCATTTTGAGGGCCCGCATGGCTTCCATGGTACGGTTGAGCGGCACGCAGCGGACGCCCTGGATCTCTTCGCAGGCGGCAACGACCTTGTCGCTGAGGTTGGATTTTTCGGCCTCGGTCGTGCCCGATTCGTTGTGGAGAGGGACGACGGCCCAGAGCACGTCGCCGCGGGTGGTGTTGTACGGAGCGACAAGCGTGGCGGGCGCGACCAACTCGTTGCCCTTCGAGGCGCAGCCGGCGAGGGAACACGCGAAGAAGGCCGACATGCCGACCACGGCTAGCGCGGCGCGGGTGGGGCGGGAGTCTTTGGCAGGTCTGTTCTTCATCGTGTGGGGTCAAAGTTCGCGTGATGGGGTGATGGACGATTGGGACGGTCACTTGCTCTCGGGCGCGTCGGCTACTTCTTTTTCAGGGGCCTCGGCGGCGTCGGCTGTCTTGGCCGTCTTGCCGTTCTTGACCGCTGTGCGTGAGTTGCCGGCGGTGCCGTTGAGCGATGCGGCGCGGATGGCGGGTTCGAGGTCGATCGACCAGATGTTGTCGGCGGTGCCGCGGTTGGCGACGAAGTAGAGGCGTTCCTTAGGTCCCCAGAAGGGCATGAGCGCGATGGCGGTGCTGCCGGTCAGGTTGATCTTGCCGCTGCCGTCGGTGTTGAGCATCCACAGTTCGGCGCTCGCGGGGCGCTGCTGGCGGGCCTGGGCGTTCCACTCCGAGGCGTTGGGGACCGAGACGTAGACGATCTTGCTGCCGTCGGGGCTCCAGGCGGGGTTGATGAACGCGGCCTCGCCGCTGGAGGCGATCTCGGTGGCGTTTCCGGTGCGTCCGTCTTTGTAGTCGACGGTCCAGACGGCGAAGGAGCGCTCTCCGCGTTCGCGTCCGAGCTGGAAGAGGATCTTGTCGGTCGCGCCCGCGCCCAGCGTTGCGCCGGTACCGCTGACGGGGCACCAGCTCGGGAAGAGCCCGTAGCCGATGAAGTTGCTGGCGGTCTGGTTGGCGGTGTCGATGACCCACATTTCCCAGCGCCCGCTCATGGCGCCGAGGCGGCAGAAGACGAGGTTTTTGCCGTCTGGGGACCAGGACGGGTGGATCTCGTCGGTGGCGTCGGAGGTGACTTGGACCGCGCGCCCGCCGCCGATGGGCATGACGTAGATGTCCCAGTTGCCGGTGCGGTCGCTGGCGAAGGCGATGTGCTGGCCGTCCGGGCTGATCGCGGGCATCACGTCGTTGGCGGGGTCGTTGGTCAGTTGCGTGATGACGCGGCCGTCGGTGGGTTTGACGTAGATGTCGGCGGTGTCGCGGTGCTGGGTGCTGGCGTAGACGATCATCGTGCCGTCGTGCGAGAGGCAGGGGTCAAAGTCCGCGCCCTCGGTGGCGTAGGTGACCTGGCTGAGGTTGAGCGGCGGGGTGCTCTCGGGGCTGGCGACGGGGCGGCTGCGTGGGAGTTCGGGTTGTTTGGCGGGCCTGCGCGCGGGGGCGCTGACGGCGACAACGGTCGGTTGTTCGGGCGTGGCGACGGGCTTGGGCGCGACGGAACGGCTGGTTTCGGGGCGATCGGCGATCTCGGCCGAGGCGATCGGGGGTGCGGCACTGCTCGCTGATTTCGACGGTGACCGAGTGATCCACGGCGAGAACCCGCGTGCGCCGGACGAATCCGTGCCGGCCTGGGCGTTGGTGAACTGCCCGGTCGCGTCGTCGATGGGGGTGTTGACGAACTCGCCGGAGGTGGCGGGTTTTTCGGTGATCGGGCGTTCGTAGCTGCTGGCGCCGACCCAGGCGCACCCGGCCGAGGCCAGGAGCGCTGCGGCCAGGGCCATTGAAGGAGCGGCGGTGCGGGCCGAGTTCTGGTGGATGGATGAAGCGGTGCGCATGAATCCGGCCTCCGTCGTGCCGTGCGGGATCGGTCCCGAGCGGCGTCCATCGCCGATCGGTGGGGCTCCGCCCGTCCGCGGCGTTGTCGTTGCACGTTGTCGGGAGCCGGGTTCCACCGGACAGCCCACCCTGTCGAACCCAGCCACATTCACCCGACTGCGGGGTCGGGATCTCCTTCGGCGATTCACCCTTCCGGCCGAGACTTCGTTCTGTCCACCAGCGGGCTTATCGGACAGGCCCGGGCGTGTGAGCTCGATCTCTTGGGTAAGGTCGCACGTCCGGCCCTGTGCCCCCGGCGGGGCTCGGGAACAACAATCGGACGTAACTCGCGGCGACATGAGTCCGCTAAGTCGGTCCGCGCGAACTCTGGGAAAATCCCGGACGATCCGCCCGCGCAGGCGTCAAGGCCCAACGCGCAGCAGACCAGGGGCCCCACCACGAGCCCCCGGTCTCTGCTCCGCTGATCGTTGCCGATCAGCAGTTTTTTCGGTGGAAAGTGCCTGCTCAGTCGAGCGGCTCGCGCACCACGATGGCCGGTGAATCACCGGGGCGGACCCACGCGGCGGATCGTCCGCGCGGTTCCTGGGCGCTCAAGAGATGGTCGAGATATCCGCGGAGTTCCGCGTCGGGAAAACGAGAAAGGAACGCCACGGTCGCGGTCGGGTTCATGGCGATGATGCCGTCGATGAGGTGCTCGCGCGAGAGCTTGGAACGCGGGATGTTGACGGTCGGGGCGACGCGGATCGCTCCGGGCGTCGTCGAGTCCATCGTGTGTTCAAGCGTGGCGGGCATCGTGTACTCCGGTTCGCGGTCCGGGCTCGATCGGTTCTGGGCCGACCACCCTGACATGAGGGCGTATCGGACGTGGTTTCTCGTCGTGTTGACGGTGTAACCGGCGCGGACGTTGCTGGAAGAGGGCCGCGGGCCATGACGGAACTACCGTTGCTGTGATGACCATCCATGTGCTAGGGGAGATCGATCCGGCTACCCACTATGGGTTGAAAGCGGATCGCGCGGTGAAAAAATTTGACGATTCGACGGCGTCGGTGTGGGCCTTCGTGGCGGCGGAGGGCGTTGTCGGCGGGGTGCCGCTGTCTGTTGCCGTTCAGGTTGGTGTGCCGGCGTGTCGCCGAGTGGTGCTTCGGTCGGGTCGGTTGGATGAGAGAACCGGAGGGCTGGGCGTGCCGTGGGGTTGGAGCCCACGCGGGCGGGCGGCGTTCGAGGGGGAGGCGGAGCGTCTGGCGGCGGTCGCGGGTAGGCTTGGGATCGAGTTGGTGCTCTGGCCGCGCGTCGGGGACGTGATTTCGGACATTCCGTCGTGCCTGAGTTTTCTTCGGCGGTTTGAATCGGGAGCGTTGCGGCTGCTGATGGAGCCTGCGGCGTTGCTCGACGGGTCGATGCTGCCGCGAGCGGCCGAGCATCTGGAGCGGATCATGGATTCCTTCGCCGAGCACCCGGGCGTGTTGGCATGGGTGGCGAGCGATGTGGAGTTTGTTGATGGTCGGCCCGAGCAGAGGCCGCTGCGCCGCGGGGTGATCCCCCACGCGGTTTTGAATCAGACAGTCGCCCGCCTTCTGGCGATCGGGAAGCCAATTGTCTTGCTCGATGGCTCGGATGTCGACGTGATCAAAGAACTGGCCGGGGCGCGATGACCCGGGAGCGTTGTCCCGGGCGTCGGCGCGGTCGCTATAGTCGGCGGCTGGCCCGTGGGAGCACGGGGGGCATTCGGTCGATCGAGGAGACGCAGGCGAGACGCCTGTGCCCGAAGGTCGGGTAGGAGTCTGATTTCGGCCGAGTTTTTGCGGTTTCTTTCGGCGCTCGCGTTATCGTTGAAGAGGATCTCATGCCAGAAATTGCTGCTGCCCAGCCCACGCTCGACCACCCGACCTTCAAGATGGTGAAAGAGGCGTTCCCGAACGCCAAGTTCCGCGGCACGGAGTTCCGCGGGCAATCGACGCTGATCGTCGAGCCAGGCGACCTGCACGCGGTGATGGCGTTCCTGAAGAGCGACCCGCGCACGTCGTACAACTTCCTGTCGGACGTGATCGGCGTGGACTATCTGAACTACCCGACCAAGACGATCGGGCGGTTCGCGGTGCTCTACAACCTGCTCTCGTTCGCGGTGCTCTACAACCTGCTCTCGCACGCGCGGGACGATCGGTTCTTCGTGAAGACGTTCGTTGATCCCTCGCTGCCGACCGACGGCATCGTGGAAGATCCGGCGTTGTATGTCGATAGCGTGTGCGACCTCTGGCCGGGCGCGGAGTGGACCGAACGCGAGGTCTTCGACATGTTCGGGATTCGATTTAGGAACCACCCGGACCTGCGGCGCATCCTGCTGTGGGAGGCCTACCCGGGGCACCCGCTGCGGAAGGATTACCCGCTGCGTGGGCGCGGGGAACGTGAGGATTATCGCGTGGTGGATAGGACTTCGGCGTAAGTGGCCCGCATCTGCCGGGCTGGGTGTATCCAGACCAAAGGCAAGTAGAATAAGTAGACACAGGTTGAAAACCTGTGCCACTAGGCTTAGTAGTTCGGATCAAGCTCAAGACGATTGCCGCGTGATGTGATCACCGGCTCGGCCTGATCTCCAACCGCCAGTCCGTCGCTTTGGATGTCATCGCGTTGCCGCTCAGGAAATCCTGCCGGCGCGATGCCAGCTTACGCCACGTCCACGCGGCGTCGGGGTTGAGGGCCACGCCGAACTGGTCGAGGAAGATGAAGCGGTACTGCACGCGGAGGTCTTCGGATTCGGTGCGTGGGCGGATGGGGACTTGTACCGTCAGCGGCTTCTGGCTGGTGACTTTCACGTCGCCGTAGGAGAGGTACTCGCCGAGGCCTTCCGCAGCTTCGATCTTGGGGTAGGCGACGTTGGGGAGCGGGTCGGGGGTGGCCGAGCCGGGGGCGCGGACGGTGTCGCAGCCGGTGAGGGGGAGGCTGGCGGTGACGCCGCCGGTGAGAACAAGAGAAATGACGGCGGCGCGGGCCGAGGTCTGGCGGACGTTGTTCGTGTTCATCGTGAGGCTCCTTTGTTTGATCGTTCGGTGCGTTTGCGTTCTGTGCGAGACGGTTCGGGTGTGGTCGGATCGGTGATGCCGAGTTCGGCGCGGGCTGCTTTCAAGGCTGCGGATTTGGGCGTGTAGGGGGCGTGCGGTGAATAGAAGAGCCGCGTGTAGCCGGTCGTGCCGGGGAGCGGGGGGATGAGCGAGCTGCCGCCGTCGAGAACGTGGACGGCGTTCTGGATGCGCGGGTTGTTGGCGTCCCAGCCCAGGCCTTCTTCGCGGTAGAGATTTTGGAGTTGGACGAGCGTGTAGTTCGTGAGGCGGCCGCGGCTTTGGTAGTACGTCAGCGATTCGTCGGTGGGTATGCGGACGGACGTGCCGCCGAGGATGTAGGGGAGGTCGTCGCCCGCGATTTGTTGCGTTGAGAAATCGTTGGCGTAGATAAGTTGGTTTGCGGTGGCGAAGGGCGAGGGGGAGCCGCCGCTGAGGAGGCGGACGGTGCGGAGTTGCAGGCGTTCGTTGGCGGCAGGCGGGGCGAGGTCGTGGAGAATGATTGAGGCGGCGGGATCGCCGGGGATCGAGAGTTCGGCGCTGGTGCCGGGGTTCTGGACATTGATGGCCGCGACGTAGGTGCGCTGCGGGAGCGCGTCGCAATAGCGGAGATCAACCTTCGCGGACTCGCGGATCAGGAGCCCGAGCGCGACGGCGGCGAGGTCGTACCCGTCGATCTTCTGGCGCGACGCGGCCCGGACCGCGCCGCCTGCGATGAGCACGTCGCCGAGGACGCGCTTGAAGGAGCGGATGTCCTCGAAGTTGTTCCACATGTGGTCGGCGGCGAGGGAGTTCACGTCGCAGGCTTGGGGGATGTTCTCTGCGTTCGAGCCGTTGACGCGGAGCGTGAGGGGTTGGTTGTCGCTGCGCGTGAGCTGGCGGAAAACGGCGAGCGCGGTGTTGCCTTCGCGGTAGGACTTTTCGGGGCCGGCGCCGTACTCGACGACGAGGATGGTGTTGGCGTTGCCGGTGACGATCGCGTCGGTAACGGGACGGAGCGATGGAAGAACCGTCGCGGCGTCGGCGAACTGTTCGCCGGCTTCGTTCGCGCGATCCCGGTCACGCGCGCCGAGAGCCCAGTTGGCGCAGCCCGCGAGCATGTAGCCGAGCGCGAAGTTGGTCTTGGTCGGGCGGTACGCTTTTTTCAGGTAGTCGTCGTAGGAACCGGGATGTTCTTTCTCGGCCCGCGCGGCCTCGCGAGCGATGTCCTCGGTCGACTTGCGCTGGCCTAT
>JBGAOD010000145.1:0-8310 GCA_044221955.1 Phycisphaerales bacterium
CGTCGGGCTCGGCACCAAGGAACTCGGGGCGCTGCTCGACGAGATCGACGAGGGCGCGGCCGAGGACCGCCGACGCGGGTTCGTCCGCTGGCCGTTCCGACAGCTCTCCATCCCGTGCAAGGTCATCCACCCCGGGGGCAACGCGGCCGAAATCCTGGTGGCGTGCCGCAACATCTCCTGTGGCGGGATGTCATTCCTCCACAGCACCTTCATTTACCAGGGTTCGCGCTGCGTCCTCACGCTCCCGCACCCCAAACAGGGAAAGTGCGAGGTCTCGGGCACCGTCATCCGATGCACCCACCGGCGCGGCGTGATCCACGAAATCGGTGTCCGCTTCGACAAGCAGATCAACGCCCGCGAGCTGTTCGTCAAAGACCCGTTCTCGGATTGGTTCAGCCTCGAGCACGTGAACCCCGAGGAGCTGCGCGGCACGGTCGTCCACGTCGACGATTCCCCCCTCGACCGCAAGCTCATCCTGCACTATTTCCGCGGCACCCAGGTCCGCCTCCAACAGGCCTCCACCATGGAAGAAGGGCTCGAACTCTCCGCCAAGGGCTGCGACCTGGTGCTCTGCGACTTCGATCTGGGCGGAAAGACCGGCGCGGACCTGATCCTGGCGCTCCGCGCACAGTCCATCCGCACCCCGGTCATCCTGCTCACCTCCGACACCACCACCCAGACCCGCGACCGAGGGATGCAGGTCAACGCCGACGCGTTCCTTACCAAGCCGGTCAGCCAGTCGATGCTCCTGCGAGCTTCGGCCGAGTTCCTCGTCGTCGGCGGAACCTCGGACGTGCAGGTCAGCACGCTCCCCGCCGGGCACCCCAACCGCGTCCTCATCGGCGGCTTCGTCGAGCAGATGGGAGACTACTGCAAACGCCTCCAAATCGCTATCCAGCGCGAAGACGCCGCGACCGTCCGTTCAATCTGTCTTCAGATCTCCGGCGCCGCCCCCGCGGTCGGGTTCGATCGCCTCGCCAAACTCGCGGCAGCGTCCGCCAGCGCCGTCGCGTCGAGCATGAGCGTCAACGAGTCCATCGTTTCTATCCGCGCCCTCCTCGCGGCCTGCGAGTCGGCGTCCAAGTGCAGGGTCATCGCCTGAACCTCGCAGAGATCACCTGCCCCAAGCTTCCCCGCGGCACGCTGGCACCGTCCATGTTTGGATTCTTGCTTTTCCCACCAGAACGGGTGGATATGTGCCCGTTTGCTGAACACCCCCTTCGTGCGGGTCGATACCGACTCCCGCGACCGCACGCCGTCGTCGTAAGCCTCGTGGAGTCCAGAGCTTGACGCTCAGAAAGAAATCGGTCCTCTCCGTTATCCTTTGCCTCGTCGTGGCCCTCGCCGCGCTCGTGGTCGTCTCGGACCGCGTCGTGCTCGGGAGCTTCAAGAGGCTCGAAGAAAAAATGGCGGTCGAATCGGCCGCGCGGGCCCGCGCGGCCCTCGACGACGAAGTCGAGCAGCTCAAAGTCAAGATCACCGACTGGTCCTCCTGGGACGACATGTACCGCTTCGCCCTCGACCGCAACGAGGCCTTCATCAAAGCGAACATGCCCGTCGAGACCTTCGTGCGCATGAACCTCGCCGCCATCGTTGTCTTTGGCACCGACGGCAACACCGTCTGGGAGGGGCTCGTCAACCCCGCGCACGACGCCCTCGAAACTCCGCCCGGCGAACTCATCGCCGTCCTTCACCGCGCTTCCCAACAACATCCCACCGGGTCCGCGAGCGGGCTCCTCCGACTTTCCGACCGCGCGTACCTGTTCAGCTCCGAGCCCATCCTCACCAGCGACGGCACCGGCGACCCGCACGGCCATCTCGCCTTCGTGCGCGAGGTCAACGCCGGAACAATGTCACGAATCGGCAGGCTCGGAGCGTTCAAAGCCACCGCCTACCGCGTCGGCGACCCCGCCATGCCCGACGACATGACCACCGCGTCCGCCGCGATCCTCGCCAGCGGGGGCACCGAAGTGAGAGCCCTCGACGACGCCCAGGTCTCCGCCTTCACCGTCGTCAACGACGCCGAAGGATCTCCCGCGCTCGTCCTGCGGATCGACACGCCACGCTCGGTCTACCAGCACGGAGTGGCGAGCGTGCGCGTCGCCGCAGCCGTCCTCGCGGTCCTGGGCACCTCGTTCGGCACGATCGTCCTCGTCCTGATCGGCAAGCTGGTCCTGCACCGAATCCTCATGCTCAACCGCGAGGTCAAGAGGATCGGCGACTCGCGTCGATTCTCGGATCGAGTCTCGGACCGAGGCGACGACGAGATTTCGGACCTCGCCCACGCCATCAACGCCATGCTCACCGAGCTCGAACACGCGCGAGCCCAGGCCGACGCCGCCAACCACGCCAAGAGCCGGTTCCTCGCAGACATGAGCCACGAGATCCGCACGCCCATGACCGCGATCCTCGGGTTCGCCGATTTGCTCGACGACCCGGCGTTGACCGAACAGACCCGCGCCGAGCACCTCCGCACCATCCGCGCCAGCGGGCTGCACCTCATGAGCGTCATCAACGACGTGCTCGACCTTTCCAAAATCGAGGCCGGGAAAATCACGGTCGAACGATTGAACTTCGATCCGTCGCGAGTGCTCGCGGACGTGCTGCGGATGATGGCCCCGCGGGCCGCGACCAAAGGGGTCGCGCTCGAGGTCGTGTTCGATTCGCCGTTGCCCGCCTCGGTTGAATCCGACCCCACCAGGCTCCAGCAGATCCTCGTCAACGTGGTCGGCAACGCAATCAAGTTCTGCGATCGCGGCTCCGTCCGCGTCAGGGCGCGGCACGAGCTCCGCGGCGATCTACCCGTCCTCGTCTTTGACGTGCGCGACACCGGCATCGGCATGGACCAGGCTCAACTCGCCTCGCTCTTCAAACCGTTCAACCAGGCCGACGCTTCCACCACCCGACGCTTCGGCGGGACCGGGCTGGGGCTCGCGATCTCGCGCCAACTGGCGACACTCCTCGGCGGAAACATCTCCGTCCAGAGCACGCCCGGCGCCGGGAGCACGTTCACCATCACCATCCAGTCCGGGGCGGTCCAGGGCGCTGCCACGGTGGACCGATTCGACCCCGCCGCGGCCGCGCCGAGCGCTCCAGCGGCCGAAGCCCGGCTCTCGGGCCGCATCCTCCTCGCCGAAGACGGACCAGACAACCAGCGACTCGTCGCGTTCTTCCTGCGCAAGGCCGGTGCCCACGTCGAAATCGTCGGAGACGGGCGACAGGCCGTGGACCTGGCGCTGGACGCACAGTCCCAGGGCCGCGCCTTTGACCTCGTGCTCATGGACGTACAAATGCCCGTGCTCGACGGGCACGAGGCCACCAGGCAACTGCGAGCACGCGGGTTCACCGCCCCCATCATCGCACTCACCGCCCACGCCATGACCGAGGATCGCGCCAAATGCCTCGCCGCCGGGTGCGACGACTTCGCCTCCAAGCCAATCGATCGGATTTCGCTGATCGCCGCGTGCGCAACGTGGATCGAGCGCGGTCGCTCGCAAACGGGCGCGGCCCAGGCCGCGTGAAGGGCGATCGACGGGACTCGAACCCGCGACCTCAAGGATCACAACCTCGTGCTCTAACCAACTGAGCTACGATCGCCATCTCAGGCCTTGAACACCCCTCGGAGCTCGCGTTTCTGGCTCGCTCAGCGGGGGTCTCCGGCGTGGTCGGAATGGTAGACCGCCCGCACGCCCTTGGAAACGCCCGCACCAACCCGGCAACACGACGGCACGCCACCGGTATCATCCGCCGATGCCAACCGCAACCGCACGTCGTCCCAAACCCGCCAAGAAATCACCCGCCGCAAAGACCGCCCACGCCTTCGACGCGTCACTCTACCGCCCGCGCCTCAAACGAGTCCGGGCAGCCGCCGTCCAGCACGGCCTATCGCACCTGCTCGTCACCAACCCCGTCGATGTCGGCTACCTCACCGGGTTCCTCGGCGGCGACAGCCCAGTCCTCATCCCCGTCGGCGACGCCAAGCCGACCATCATCACCGATTTCCGCTACGTCGAAGAACTCGCCCAGTTCAAACCCCTCGCCAACATCCACGTTCGCCAGGGCTCCATGTCCGACGCCATCAACCAGTTCCTCGGCGACCCCTCCGTCGCCTCCTGCGGCGTGCAGGCCGAGTCCATGACCCTCGCCGAGCGCGCCGGCATCGCCAAGTCCTTGGGCCAGCACGACTCCAAGGTGAAGCCCGTCTCCGGGATCGTCGCCCAGCTCCGCGCCATCAAGGACGAGCACGAGATCGACCTGATCTCCAAGGCCATCGCCATACAGGAAAAATCGCTCCTCGCCGTGCTCCCCACGATCAAGCCCGGCCAGACCGAACTCGACGTCGGTGCCGCGCTCGAATCGGAAATGAAGCGACGGGGCTCCGTCCAACCAGCCTTCGTCAGCATCATCGCCGCCAACGCCAACGGCTCGCTCCCGCATTACCGCCCCGGCAACGTCAAGCTCACACGCAACCAGCCCCTCCTCATCGATTGGGGCGCACAATGGAAGGGCTACCACGGGGATATGACCCGCACCTTCACACTGGGCAAATGGCCCCCCAAGATCCGCGAGATCTACCAGATCGTCCTCGACGCCCACCTCATGGCCGCCGCCGCCCTCGCACCCGGCAAGACCACCGCCGAGATCGACGGCATCGCCCGCTCCCACATCACCAAGCACGGCTACGGCGAGTTCTTCGGGCACGGGCTCGGGCACGGGCTCGGCATGAACGTCCACGAAGACCCCCGCGTCAGCCACATGGCCGCCGCCCAACCCCTCAAGATCGGGCACGTCGTCACCAACGAACCCGGGGGTTCTCCCGGCATCGGCGGCGTGCGCATCGAGGACGACTTCGTGATCGTCAAAGGCGGCAGCCGAAACCTCTGCTCGCTCCCCAAAACCCTTGAATGGTCCACGCTGGCGTGAAACAACCCGTCCAGCCCGCCGGTTGGCCTCGGAAGACGGCGAGCGTAACCTCTAGCCCAATCCCCGCTCGGTGGTTGGGCACGTCCGGGGCTTCCACCGGGGCATGAAGGCCGGCGACCTTTGGAGTAGTATGACGCTCAAGGACCGTGGGCGGACTTGGTCTTGGATTTGAACACATTTGCGGAGCGCCGCCTCGAGCGCGGTAGAAGCCCGATGATCGACACAAACAAACTCAAAGAACTGGTCAAGCTGATGGTTGATAACGACCTGACAGAGCTCGACTTACAGAACGGCGAAGAAACGGTGACACTCAAGCGAGGCGGAGTCCAGCCCGCCCCGCCGATGGTGCAACCGGTCATGCAGGCCACCGCCTACGCACCACCCGCCGCCCCTATCGCGCTCGCAGCCCCCGCCGGAGCGCCCGCTTCCGATCCCGGCACCACCGCCATCGAAAGCCCCATGGTCGGTACCTTCTATGCCACCCCCAATCCCGACTCCCCAGCCTTCGTCTCCATCGGGCAGGCCGTCAACGCCGACACCGTCGTGTGCATGGTCGAGGCGATGAAAGTCTTCAACGAGATCAAAGCCGAAAAGACCGGGACGGTGGTGCAGTGCCTCGTCAAGAACGGCACGCCGGTCGAGTTTGGACAGAAGCTCTTTCTCATCAAAGCGAATTGATCACACGGGCAAGAGACGGGGAGACGAAGAGAAAAAGAGACGAAGTGGGGGATTGAGATGGCGGGCGTCAAGCGGGTGGAGGATCTGATCGCTTGGCAGCGAGCGATGTCACTGGCTAAAGCCACCTACAAGGTGTCGGCTCAATTCCCAGACTCTGAACGTTTCGGTCTTCAATCGCAGATCAGACGTGCGGCCGTTTCAATCCCATCGAATATCGCGGAGGGGTATGGCCGCCAGGCCAAGAACGACCTGATCCGTTTTCTGAAGATCGCGCGTGGCTCGTTGTTTGAAGTTCGGACCCAATTCACACCCGCGGTCGATTTGGGATTCATCACTCTCGCGGATTCGCCCACGGAAATCACCGACGAGACAGACCGCGTTCTGCAAGCCCTCATTAGGAGCCTCGACGAACAACAAGAGCGGTAAGAGACGGAATTGGCTCGCCACTTCGTCTCTCCGTCTCTCCGTCTCTTCGTCTCTTCCCCTATGTTCAAACGAATCCTGATCGCCAACCGAGGTGAGATCGCTCTTCGCATCATGCGGGCCTGCCGCGAGATGGGGATCGAGACGGTCTGCGTGTACTCCACCGCTGACAAGGAAGCGCCGTACCTGCGGCTGGCAGACAAAACCATCTGCATCGGGCCGGGGCCGGCGAAAGAGTCGTACCTGAACATCTCGCGGATCATTTCCGCGGCCGAGATCGCGGACGTCGACGCGATCCACCCGGGGTACGGGTTCCTGTCGGAGAGGCCTGATTTTTCAGAGGCGTGCCGCGATTGCAAGATCGAGTTCATCGGGCCAAGCCCGGAGGCGATGAGCAAACTGGGCGACAAGGTCGCGTGCAAGAACACGGCCAAGGCCAACAAAGTCCCCGTCTTCCCGGGCTCCGACGGCGCGATCGAGGAGGAAGAAGAGGCCGTCGCGGTGGCGGCGAAGATCGGGTACCCGGTGATCATCAAGGCCTCGGCGGGCGGCGGCGGGCGCGGGATGCGCGTCTGTCATAACGAGGCCACGCTGCGGTCAAACATCAAGAAGGCCCAGCAGGAGGCCCTCGCGGCCTTCGGCAACGGCGCGGTGTTCATTGAAAAGTTCCTGGAGCACGCGCGGCACGTCGAGATCCAGTGCCTGGGCGATAAGCACGGGAACGCGGTGCATCTGTACGAGCGCGATTGCTCCATGCAGCGGCGGCACCAGAAGGTGATCGAGGAAGCGCCGGGGCCGAATATTGATCGCAAGAAACTCGAGAAGGTGGCCGAGGCCGCGGCGCGGTTGTTGACGGTGACCAAGTACGCCGGGGCGGCCACGGTCGAGTTCCTGCTTGATGACAAGGGCAATTTTTACATGCTCGAGGTCAACACGCGGGTGCAGGTTGAGCACCCGGTGACGGAGATGATCACGGGGATCGACATCGTGAAGACGTCGATCATGATCGCGGCCGGTCTGCCGCTGCCGTTCAAGCAGCGCGACATCTCGATCAAAGGCCACGCGATGGAGTGCCGGATCAACGCGGAAGACCCGGACAAGAACTTCATGCCCAGCCCCGGCAAGGTGACGACGTTTGAGCCGCCGGGCGGGCTGGGCGTGCGCATGGACACGCACGTGGTCAGCGGGTACAGCGTGCCGCCGAATTATGACAGCATGATCGGCAAGCTGATCGTGTGGGCCGACGACCGCAAGCAGTGCATCGACCGGATGGCCCGGGCGCTGAGCGAGTTCCGGGTGGAGCCGATCAAAACGACGATCCCGCTGCACCGGAGGCTGATGGAGAACTCAGACTTCCGGCGCGGGGGGGTGGATATTCATTATTTGGAGAGGTTGTTGAAGTAGCGAGTCACGCCTCGCCCCTTCGCACCGGAAGCACCGCCCACAACCTCTTCTCCCGCAAAAACAACCCAAGCCAGATCACGATCCCGAACAAGGACTGCGCGATGAACGGCTCGCCGATTCTGACGTGGGTGGCAATCGCGCCACCCATATAGCCGGTGAGGAGGATTGCGCCGAGGGTCGCGGTCTGCGGTATGAGGTAGATGATCGTGCAGGTGATTTCGAGGATGCCCAGGGGCGTGGCGAGGTGCTCGGGCCAGCCGAGGTGGACGAAGCCCTCGGCCAGTTGCGGGGGTTTGACGAGTTTCATCGTGCCGCTGACGAGGAGCATGAGGGCGGGGATGGCGGAGAGGACTCGGCCGATCCAGAGGGTCTTCTTTGATAACGATGCTGTTGGGACGATCGTGCTCACGGGGTGCTCCGAGGGTGGTGGGGGCGGGTGGTCAATCCCGCTCTTCTGTGGGTGTAGAGTCTGCGTATGGCGGCCGGGTATGCCGTCCGGGTGTGCCCTTGAAGGGCGCGGGAAAATCTACCAGAAAATCGGGAACTTTGCCCTTGGCCGCACCGTGCCCGGCGCTCTTTGGTCAAGGAGACTGACCATGGAACCAGGGCGTACTCGGGCGGGACGCGCTTCTTACGGGGTGATGATCGCGGTTTGGGTTGCGTGTGTGACGTGCAGCGCCGCTCGCGGTCAGTGGACTGTAACCAAACTCCACCCCGCCGGCGCGACTCAGTCTTCCTGCCAAGGCGTTGCCGACGGCAAGCAGGTCGGATGGGCCGTCATCAACTCCAACTACCACGCCGGACTCTGGACCGGATCGCCGGCGTCGTGGCTCGATCTGCACCCGGCGTCGGCGGTGGGATCGCAGATCCTCGCCATCTCCG
>JBGAOD010000146.1:0-3531 GCA_044221955.1 Phycisphaerales bacterium
ACCGAGGTGCCGCCCCACCGGTAGACTGAGGCCCCGACGCCAACGCGTCGTTCGATGGTCGGTTCTGCACCTGGCTCAACGGTGTACTCCTCAGACGCCCGGACGTGTGATCGGCACCGCGACGGGGGTGCTTGAGGGCCCGACCACGCCGCTGGGGCCAATATAGCCCGCCGTGGCCCCGGACAAGGCCGGGCCTTTCTCGACTTCGGCGGCGAGACCTTCCAGAACACGCCGGCGTTCTTTCATCATCGGCGTTTCTTCCAGCCCCGCGGCCTTCAGGACGCCCGCCCAGCGGTACACATGGTCGTGCCGGCGGAGGGAGTTCACGATGTTGGCTCGCCGGATGCGCTCGACACGCTGCGGATCGGCGTCCAGGGCTTCGATGATCGGAGCGATGTCCGCCGAGTCAAACGGGAGCGGGACGACGGCATCGGGCCAGTCCAGCAGCGTCCTGAACGCGTTGTTCTGCGGCGCATCGCCGATCAGCACCGCGCCCGCGGCCGCGCCCTCGAAGTAACGGAAGCCGAGCTCACGCTGACCGGCCGTCCGATCCGGTTCGTTACAGATCGCGGTGTTCACAAGGAAATACCGGGTTCGCTGGATGAGCCCAGCGAACCGTTTGCGGTGCTCGCGGTGGTCCGTGAAGCGTGCGTTGTCAAATGTGTCGTAGTGGTAGAACCAGTCGCCGCGTTCAGCCCGGCGCAGGAGCGCCGCGTGGGTCTGCGGAGGGCGGCGCCCCATCGCGTAAAAGTCGATTACACGGGCCGGGGGGTGCGGGTACGGGCACAGCGCCAACGCATCGACCGACGGCGGAACGTAGTAGCAAGGCCGGCCCGTGGCCTTGGAGAGCGGTTCGACTGACCCCTCGAACGCGACGAAGATGATGTCGAAGCGACGGAGCAGGTTCATCGCGCCCGTGTTCTGCGGGATCTGTCGGGCCCACAGCTCGTCGATGTAGCACGTCGAGACATCGGCCGCGGCGTGAAAACTCGACCACGGCACCAAGGGGTACAGGTCGGGAAAGCTCTGGATGAAATAGAACAAAAGCTCGTAGCGCCGCTCGAGCGGGTTTGGGAGCCACTTTTTCAGCGGGAGGAAGGCATCGGCCCGCTCGGCCACCCATCGCACCGCCGCAGAACGGACGTGCGTCCGCGTCGGTGCCAGGATGTCGCAATTGTCGAACTCCGCGACGTGGTCCTCAAACTCGAACCGGAGGCAGCGCGAAAGCACCGGGCTCATGACCCGGTTGGACAGGCACAGCGCCCGCGGCTTTGGGGAAGTTCGAACTCGCTGGAGCCAGGTCAACTTCTTCTCCTGTTCCTTCCGCGATCCTCTTGCTGTCCCAGAGAGTCTCGAAAGTCCCCTTCCGACGCGACCGAACGGCCGCCCGGCAGAACCACCTGAGCGAGCACGCATCCGCCTCGCTCCGGCTCGATCCAACCTTCCGAAGCCCGGGGCCTTCCCGGGCGGCTGGATCGTAAATCTATTCTCTCTCAGTCCTTAGAGCGTCGTTTACGATAGAACTCACAGGTTCTTGCCTGTGAATGCAAGAAAATTTCCCCTTCTATCGCCCGAGGCCGCCGCCGGCTTCTCCCATAGTTCCCAAGTTACGGAACGGTCCATGGTCTTTGGATCATCAATTTGGGCTTTGTTTGATCGAACCGACCGGGTGCATGATCGGCAGGATCTCCGTTCAGGCCGCAGTGTCAGGCTTGGGGCCGGCGCGGATGCCGACCTGGGAGGGCCAAAGAAAAGCCCCGCGAGAGATCGCGGGGCGGGAGATTCTGGTGAAAAGAGCAAGAGCGCCGCTTTGAGCCGCTCGGTGTCAGTTCGCAAAGTGGGCGAACGCGCGGTTGGCCTCGGCCATGCGGTGGGTCTGGTCGCGGGTCTGCATCGCCTTACCCTCGCCCTTGGCGGCGTTGTAGATTTCGTCGGCGAGCCGCTCGGCCATCGGGCGGCCCTTCTCGGCGCGGGTTGAGTCGATCACCCAGCGGAACGCGAGCGACTGCTGGCGCTTCTTGTTGACCTGCATCGGCACCTGGTAGTTCGCACCACCGATGCGCTTGCTGCGAACCTCGACGAAGGGCTTGACCTTGTCGATCGCCAGCTCGAAAACCTCGACGGCCGTGGCGGGCTTGTCGGGCGAGGTTTCTTTCTCGAGCTTCTTGGTGATGATGTCGAGGCAGTCGTACATCACGCGCTGCGCGACGGCCTTCTTGCCGTCGTACATGATGCAGTTGATGAAACGAGCGACGACGATGTTGCCGTGACGTGGGTCAGGGCGGAGCTGCGTGTTCGAACGAGTGATGCGACCGCCCATGACGAAACTCCTTTGGCTCGGCTCCCTGGTTCTGGCCCGACGGGGGCCAACCGGGGACTTCGTTCACCGCGTGGCCTGGGAGGGCCGGTCGCGATTACTTGCCCGTGCGAAATGTGTGGGATGAACTCGAAAAACTCTGACAAACAAGCCAGTTTAGGCCGACTTGCCGCGCTTGGCACCGTACTTGGAGCGACCCTGCTTGCGGCCTTCGACGCCGAGGCAGTCGAGCGAGCCGCGGACGACGTGGTAACGCACGCCGGGCAAGTCGCGGACGCGGCCGCCGCGGACGAGAACGATGGAGTGCTCTTGGAGGTTGTGCCCTTCGCCGCCGATGTACGCGGTGACTTCCTTACCGTTCGACAGGCGCACGCGGGCGATCTTACGAAGGGCCGAGTTGGGCTTCTTCGGGGTCGTGGTGCGGACAATCAAGCAGACGCCGCGCTTCTGCGGGCAGGCTTCGAGGTCCTTGACCTTGTTGATCGCCTTCATGACGAGTCGAGGTTTGCGGACAAGCTGATTGATCGTCGGCATGTGGCGGATATCCGTGGCGATTGGCCTGGCCCCGGGCGAACCGGATGGATCGCGCGGGGGTCCAGGGATAGGGAGGGAATAGTATCCGGTCCGGGAGTTGCGGCAAGTGTCCCGTCTGACGATCGCGTTCGATTGGTGGTTGGCCGTGACGGCTCGCTCGCGGGGCAGGCACCGAGTAGTCGCGCCTAGAAGGAAAGCCCAAGCGGGGTTTTCGAGCTCAAACCGGACAGATTGAGAAACCGGGCCCCCGAATCGGACAAAAAGCACAGAATCTTGATCGGAGCTGAAGGAAAATCTTTCCGACTTGCGTATCATCAATTCAAGAACTAGGCCGAGCACACCGCGTTCGCGGGGGGCCTGTGGTTGCTTCAAGGAGATGACGGTCATGAGTGCAGTCCATTCTCGTGTTCCTCGCCAGTTCGCCGCTTTTGCAGCATTTGCAGCGTCATTCGTGTCGTTTGGAATCGGTTCGTTCGCTCAGACGACCGAGTTGACGAAACCGCCGATGCCGACGCTGGAGAGTCCCAAAGCTCGCTACACCTATAGTGATCAGAACTTGCTTCCAGACTCCAAGATCCTTTGGGATGGGTTTTTGACGGGGCTTCGCGGGTTCGGGCACTTTTATGACCCGGTCGGCCAGCCGCTGTACTTCGAGACCCCGTTCAACACCACCAGCGCCC
>JBGAOD010000146.1:3592-8253 GCA_044221955.1 Phycisphaerales bacterium
GGTTCCTGTTCCTTCACCACGAGTTCAACGATGACTCGCAGCTCAAGGGCGGCGAGGTGAACGTCGCGGCACTCCAGGTTCGTGTTGCCCTGACTGAACGGCTCGGGCTGATCGCCACAAAGGACGGATACAGCTGGCTGAACGCCGGGGCGCTCAAGAAGGACGATGGTTGGAACCAGGTGGCCGCCGGCTTGAAGTACGCCGTGTACGTGGACCGTGAGCAGGACCTCGTGATCACGCCCGGCTTCCGATTCCAGACCCAGGGCGGGGAATCGAAGGTTCTGCAGAACACGGTCGGCGAGGTCAGCCCGTTCGTGAGCGTGGCCAAGGGTTGGGACCGGTTCCACCTGATCGGGAACTTCACGTACCGCCTGCCTACTGAATCCAAGGGCAACGACATCATCCAGTGGGACGTTCACGCGGACTACGAGGTGCTGCCGGGGCTCGCGCCCTTGGTCGAGCTTCACGGGTTGCATTATGTGAGCGACGGTGATCGGCTCGGGCTGAGCGTGGGCGGTCTCGACTACTCGAACATCGGGTCCAAAGACGTTTCGGGGAGTACGGTGATCTGGGCGGGGGCGGGCGCTCGCTGGAAGCTGACGCCGAATCTGTCCACCGGCGCGACCTACGAGATCGGTCTGACCAACCACCGCGCGGACATCATGGACCAGCGGATCACGTTTGACCTCGTGCTGTCGTGGTAAACACGCGGCGATCGAGTCAGTCGTGTGAACTCGCGGGCGTTGCGGCTGGTGTGTAAGCCCGGCCACAACGCCCGTTTTCGATTGAGGTGATCGGCGCTGACGCGACAAGCCACGGAACGATCACTCGACGGTGGTCACCCGAGCGGCGTTGGGCCGCGTCGAGCATCGGACCCGGCGAGAGCGTGCCGATGACGAGCGCTTCGGCGTCATCGGCACGATCGGTCCGCACCAAGCGAACGCCAAGCTCCTCCAGAGCCGTTGCGATCGCCCACGAGTTCTTGCCCTCATCCACGAGAGCGGCCGACCGGAAGGGCAGCGTACCTTGTTCGGCCGCCAGGGCCTCCCGGGCTTGGGCGAGCCCGGTGAAGCGGTCAAAGAGCGCGCTGGGCATCGGTCTGCGGAGTTGCGCACGATTCGTTGCCCGGAGTTCTGAAATGCCCGCGGCGTACCCCGCTGTTACGCGCTCCTTTGCGGCGATGGCGCGGTACCGGCGGCGTGTGCGGCGGAGTTCGGCGCGGCGGTGGTCCTCGGGTGAATAGCGTTGCGTGACCCAGCCGTTGTTGCGGACCAGTCGGGCGATGATGCGGTTGAGGTCTCGGTTGGTGGAGTCTTTGAAGTGCGCGACCTTGAAGCGAAGATCGAAGTGCACGCGTCGGCCCGAGAGAATGATGCGTGCCGCGAGGTCGTACTCCTCGGCGTAGTAGTCGAAGCTCGGGTCGTAGCCACCGAGTTCGAGGAAGACCTCGCGGCGGACGGCCACGCCGCAGCCGATGAAGACTTCGGGGAGCCCGCCGTCCTCGCGGCGCTGCTGGAGCGGGAGCGAGATGTCGGCGGAGACGGCGGCGACATCGGCGGGTTGTTCGCGAAGAACCTGGATGAAGCCGTCGTCGATCGGGTGAGAGTCGTCGTCGAGCATGACGATCCAGCGTGAGACGGGGTCGCTCTCGCGGACTCCCAGGTTGCGGGCGGCCGCGCCGAGGTTGGTGGGCGAGCGGAGGACGCGGACGTGCGAGCCGTTCTCGAGCGTGGTGGGCGCGCGGGCGGGGGAGGTAGGAGCGTTGTCGATGACGATGATCTCGGCCGGAGTGCTGAGCTGTCCCAGTGCCGCGAGTGTTTCCGCGAGACGGTGGGGGCGGTCCCGGGTTGGGAGGACGAAGCTGAACATGGGATGAGATCGGCCCTACGACGCGCGGAGGAGCGAGCCGTGTGAAGCGATGACTTCCGGGGCGGCGTAGGTGAGGTGCGCGCCGTGAACTCGGGTGAACATGCGACGGAGGTCCGTGGCGCTGATCGGGATGTTGCCGAGCCGCTCGACCTCGATCCCGGCGGCGCACGCGCCGAGGAACGAGGCCTGCAAGAGCGAAGCCCCGGACGCCAGCGCGACGGTCGCGGTGGAGAGGAGCGCATCGCCGCAGCCCAGCGGGTCGAGGGCCAGCGGGCAGAGCGCGGGGACGTGCTCGCCCTTGAGCCTCGATTGCCATCCGTCCTGGTTTGCGGCGGGGTCGGGGAGACGGTCGAAGCCGATGAGCCCGTCGGCGCCCATGGTGATGATGGTGTTGCGGGTCCTTGTTTCCTGCATGAGATTCCACGCGACGAGCGGCAAGCCTTCGCCGTAGAGACGCATGGCATCGCGGAGTTCTGACTCGCTGGGGCAGAGCAGGTCCATGCTGCGCATGGAGCGGAGGCTGGAGCGTCGGCCGCTGACGTCGCCGGTCATGATGTTGGCGTGCTTGCGGAGGGTGCGGCAGAGCTTGGTGAGGAGAGTTGGTGTGAGAAGGCCGAGTCCGAAGTCGGCGATGATCGCGGCGTGGCACGATTGCGTGGAAGTGCTGGCGCGGGCGGTTTCCTCGGCGAGCTTGAGCAGGCGTTCCTGATGCGCGGCGTCGAGCGGCACGCTCTCCACGAGGTCGATCTTCATGACCTTCTGGCTGCCGACGAGAAAACGCTGTTTTTCAGGGAGGTTTGCGGTGGCGGTGATCGAACGGACCTCGATGCCCTGCGCGATGAGGCGGTGGCGCAGGGCCGTGCCCTCGTCGGTGTCGGGGAGGGCGGTGACGAGCACGGGGCGAGCACCGAGTGCCGCGAGGTGGCGAGCGATGATGGCGGCCCCGCCGTCGTACTGGCGGCGCTCGACGGGGCGGAGCGTCATGATCGGGCTCTCGCCGGCGACCTCGGGGCGGTCGCACATGACGTAGGTGTCGAGGATGGTTTCGCCGACGACGACGACGCGCTTGCCGGCGAAGGACGCGACGAGCTGGTTGAGCGCGGGGACTTGCAGCTCGGCCTGGCGCGTGAGTTGGCTCAAACGCTTGTGGAACGGATCGACCGAGTGATCCATCGCGGCGATGAGGGCGGTGGAGCTGAAGACCACGTCGCCGGAAGAAAAAACAACGGCCCCGCCGTGGCGTTCGACGGTCTGTCGCTCGGCCTGGAAGCGCGGGTCGTTGTTGGTCTCGTACTCGCGGCCTTTGACGTAAAGGTCGGGGCGCGTGACCTCGAGAAGCTCGGCGGCGGTGGGGTGTTCGTCGATGACGACCCAGTCCACGAAATCCAGCGCGGCCAGGTTTTCAGCCCGGAGTTCTTGCGGGATGAGCGGGCGGCCCGAACCCTTGGAGATGAGCGAATCGCCGGTGATCGTGACGAGGAGCAGGTCGCCCATGGCCTTGGCCTGGCGCAGGTGGCGGACGTGCCCGGGGTGGACGATGTCGAAGCAGCCGTGGCACTGGACGATTTTCTTCCCTGCAGCGCGAGCGGCGTCTCGCAGGGGGGCGAGCTCGGGCAGCGAAAGAATTTTTTCATCGCTGCTCGTCACGGCGGTGCGTGGCCCGGTCTGGCTCATGCCGCTGGACATCGGAGATTGGGCTTCCGTCGCGGGCGTTACGACCCGGATAACGGTGGTCAGACCCGTGGAAATCCCGGCGGTTTGGAGCCTGGACCAGGCGTGGCGTGGGGGGACCCCCTGCTCGCATCTGGTGGAGAGACCCGCGACGCGGAACTGTGTCAAGGTCGCGTGAAACCATGCCGATAAGCAGCGGGACCCAAGGCAACCGCGCGGGCATCGCCTGCGCGCCGTGTGAGGATCGATGTTCGCTCCAATCGCCGACGCTCTTGTGCTCGTACTGCCCCCAGCGGTTTCGCTGCGCGAGTGGCGGGAGGCGGGCGTGCTCGAGCGTGAGATGGCCCTGTATGACCGGGTACGACCGGCCGTCGGGAAGATCGTGATCGTGACGCACGGGAGCGAGGGAGAGCGTGAGGCCCTGGCGACGGTCGCGCCGTGGGCGGTCGTTGTCTGCAACGACTCGATGCTGCGTCCGACGCCCTACGCCGAGTCTCTCCCTGGGCGCATCGTGGAGGCGATGTCGGACGCGAGGGAGATAGTGGTAAAAACGACCATGCTCACCAGCGGCACCGTTGCGGTGCGGATCGCCGACGCGCTGCGGCAAGCCGGCCCGGCGGGAAGGCGCGTTGGGCTTCTGGCTTCCGGCGGGAGGCTTTCCTCACGGTTCACCGCGCTGGAGTTTGGCCCGAACTCGCGGGCCGCGCGCGAGGCGGCCCATCACGAGCGCGAGCTCAGCCGGTGCGCGGACGTGGTGGCGGGGACGACCCGGGACATGCTCGACGACCTGGCGTGGCGCTACGAGCTCGACCCCGCCGCGATGTTCCTTGTTCCCAACTACGTTTTCGACGGATCGAGTCGCGAGTCGGGCGCTGAGATTGAGCGGCAACCCGGGCTTGTGCTGTCGGTGGGGCGCTTCACACGTCGCAAGCGGTTCGACACGCTGATCCGAGCGATCGCGGGGTTGCCCGATTCGCTCCGCTCGGGCGTCACGCTCCGACTCATCGGCGACGGGCCCGACCGCCCGAGCCTCATCATGCTCGCCGGCGATCTCGGCGTGACGTGCGAGTTCCTTCCGCCGATGTCCCACTCGGAACTGCTGGCCGAGATGTCGAGTTGCT
>JBGAOD010000147.1:0-2441 GCA_044221955.1 Phycisphaerales bacterium
CCCCGCGGGGTGTAGGGAGCGCAGAGCGTCTGTGGAACGGTTGCGCCCGGGGAGGATGGTGGATTGAGCGGGAGGAAGAATCGGCTCGGACAGCCGAATCTACCAGATTCAGACGGATTCTTCTTGGCGGACCATGCGTCGGACTTCGCCGGTGGGGGTTCCGACGAGGACCTCGTCGGCTTCGGTGAGGAAGAGGCCGTGGTCCACGACGCCGGGGACGTGGTCGAGCGTGTCGGCGAGTTCTTCGATGTTGCGGTCGCCGATCATGACGTCGAGGATCATCATGGCGTTGTCGGTGAGGAAGTGGGCGCCGTTCATCTCGCGGCGGACCACGCCGTTGAGCCCCATGTCGCGCAGGTCGGCGCGGATTGAAGAGAAGGCCCAGGGCAGGATGGC
This sequence comes from Phycisphaerales bacterium, assembly GCA_044221955.1. GTDB lineage: Bacteria > Planctomycetota > Phycisphaerae > Phycisphaerales > UBA1924 > CAZCPB01. The sequence continues at coordinate 397 of JBGAOD010000147.1, forward strand.
GATGGGGAGCGACGATCGCTGCCCGAGGCGTTCGACGAGCTTGGGCTCATCGACGAGGTAGACGCGTTTGGCGGCGGCGCGGGCCACCAATCTCTCGCGGACGAGCGCGCCGTGCCCGCCCTTGAGCATGCGCATCTCGCCGTCGACTTCTTCCGCGCCGTCGAAGAGATAATCGACGCGTTCCATGAGCATGAAGTCGACGAGGTTGAGCTGGTGGGCGCGGGCGAGGGTGTCGGTGACGTGGCTGGTGGAGACGCAGTGGATTTGCAGGTGCTCGTTGCGGACTCGCTCGGCGAGGGCGAGGATGGCGCGGGAGGCTGTGCGTCCGGTGCCCAAGCCGACGATCATGCCGGACTCGATGGGTGCGACTCCTGCGGACGCGAGCGGGTCTATGAGTTTTGGCTCATTCAAAGCGAATCCCCTGTGCAAGCTGGAGCTCCTTCCCCCGGTGGATGGTAGCCGTCTGCCTTCGCATGTAGGCCTTCCAGGAATCGGAACCTGACTCGCGTCCGCCGCCGCTTTCCTTGTCGCCGCCGAAGGCCCCGCCGATCTCGGCCCCGCTGGTGCCCATGTTGACGTAGACCATTCCGCAGTCGCTGCCGGAGCCGTCGGCGCTGAGGAATTGTTCGCTGGCGCGGAGGTCGGTGGTGAAGATGGAGGAGGCCAAGCCCTGCTCCACGCTGTTGTGCTGGGCGATCGCGTCATCGAGGTCGCGGAAGGTGAAGACGTAGACGATGGGGGCGAACGTTTCTTCTCGGGCGATGGGGAGTTGGTTGGAGGCGGGGGCGCGGATGATGGTGGGCTGGACGAAGCGGGAGTTTTCAGGGAAGCCCGGCGCACGCTTCCCGCCAGCGACAACCGTCGCGCCCTGTTCGGTAGCGAGTTTGATCGCGTGCTCGAAGCCTTGGACAGCAACGTCCGAGATCAGCGGTCCGACGAGCGTGCCTTCGGCGAGCGGGTCGCCGACGCGGATCGTCCGATAGGCGGCGGCGAGTCGTTCGACGAAACGGTCAGCGATCGATTCGTGGAGGATGAGGCGGCGCGTGGTGGTGCAGCGTTGCCCGGCGGTGCCGACGGCGCTGAAGACCACGGCCTTGAGGGCGAGGTCGAGGTCGGCGGTCTGGTCGACGATGCACCCGTTGTTGCCGCCGAGTTCGAGGATCGAGCGGCCCAGGCGTGCGGCGACGACCTGGCCGACGTGCTTGCCCATGCGCGTTGAACCGGTCGCGGAGATGAGCGGGACGCGGCGATCGGCGATGAGTCGTTCGCCGATGACGGGGTCGGTGCCGATGAGCAGGCGGAAGACGCCGGGGTGGCCCATCTTCGTGGCGGCGCGATCGGCGAGCTGGTTGGTGGCGATGGCGGTGAGGGTTGCGAAGAGTGAGGGCTTCCAGAGGACGACGTCGCCGCAGACGGCCGCGAGCATGGCGTTCCAGGCCCAGACGGCGTTGGGGAAGTTGAAGGCGGAGATGACGCCGACCAGCCCGAGCGGGAGCCACTGCTCGCTCATGCGGTGGAGGGGGCGCTCGCTGGGCATGGTGATGCCGCAGAGCTGGCGGGAGAGCCCGACGGCGAGGTCGGCGATGTCGATCGTCTCTTGGACTTCGCCCTGGCCTTCGGCGCGGATCTTGCCGACTTCGAGGGAGATGAGTTCGCCGAGCGCGGCTTTGTGGGCGCGGAACTCGTCGCCGATGGCGCGGATGATTTGGCCGCGGACGGGGGCGGGGACGGCGCGCCAGAATTTGAAGGTTGCTCTGGATTCGATGACGGTGCGTTCGTAGGAGTCGGCGTCGTCGGGGCGGATCCAGGCGAGAGGCAGGCCGGTCGAGGGGTTGTCGGTGGGGATCCATCCGGGCTTTTGGGTGAGGCTGATGCGCGAGCGGTCTTGGAGTTGCAGCGCGTCGAGGATGCGCGTCAGCGGCGAGGCGGTGGGCGCGGCGGTGGTGGGCGTGGTCATGCGCTAATGGTAGTTGCGGCGCGGCTGATCCGGTCGGCGACGGCGAACCAGCGCGAGTCGGCCGCCAGACGCGCGGGGCTGGGTGATT
>JBGAOD010000147.1:2477-3136 GCA_044221955.1 Phycisphaerales bacterium
GCGGCGCAGGCGGGGGCTTCGTTGGGGAGGATCACGAGGGAGTGTTGGGTTGAGCTGAGCGTGCGTGGGTGGAAGGCAAGAACGACGGCTCGTTGGGCGTGTTCGAGGTGGGCCGCGACTTGAGCCCATTGCGAGTCCAGGAAACGGATGGCCGGTGTGGTGGGCGCGTAGTGGCGATCGAGCATCCCGGGGCTCGGGAGCGGCGCGGCGTGCACTGCGCTCGGTGGTTCCTGCGCCGCGACTTTGACGGGAATTTTCAAGACTCTCTCGATCTGCTCCGGCGTGATAAGCCCGGGGCGGAGGACGGTTGCGGGGCCGCGCGAGCCGGGGGCGGGGAGGAGGACGACGGTGGATTCGATGCCGCCGCGGCACGGGCCGCCGTCGAGGACGAAGACTTCGTCGTCGGGGAAGACGTCGTAGACGTGCTCGGCCCGGGTTGGGGAGACACCGCCGGAGAGGTTGGCGCTGGGGCCGACGAGCGGCGTGTTGGCGACTTCGAGGAGTGCGAGCGTGGTGGGGTGGTCGGGGCAGCGGACGGCGACGGTGGGGCCGTTGGCGGTGACGATGCTCGGCAGCTTCGGGGATTTCGGGAGCACGATGGAGAGAGGTCCCGGCCAGAAGGCCTCGGCGAGTAGCTGGGCGTCCGTAGGCCAGGTGCC
>JBGAOD010000147.1:3184-8233 GCA_044221955.1 Phycisphaerales bacterium
AGACTTTTTCGATGGCGGGCTGGTCGAAGGCGTCGGCGCCGAGGCCGTAGACGGTTTCGGTGGGGAACGCGACAAGCCCGCCTCGTTCGAGCATGGCGAGAGCTAGGGCGATTTCTTCGGGGCCTGCGGTCACTGGGGGATGGTATTGGGTTCGACCGGGGCAGGGTTGGCCGTTGGCGGCGTGGGCTGGGGGTTGTCGGGCCCGAGGATGTAGGGATCGAAGACGGGCACGGGCTGGACGTTGAAATTGATCTTGTTGCGGGAGAGGGTCCGCCCGACTGAGGCGTAAAGGTCCGCGACGGCGGAGTTGTAGTCGGTGATGGCCTGGACTTCTTCGCGTTCTGCGGCGGCGAGGGATTCCTGGCGGTTGAGTTCGAGGTCAAGGCGTTCCACGGTGTAGGACTTGGTGAGTTGCTTTTCGACGAGCAGCGAGCGGAGGACGTCGCTGGCGGCGAGGCGCGAATCGCGGGTCTGGGTGATGAGCTTGTAGTTCAGGGTGACGCTGAGGAGTGCGCCCTTCACTTCGTTGATGATCTGCTGGACGGTGTTGCGGTAGGAGAGCACGGCCTGGGTTCGTTCCAGGTTGCGGCGGCGGTATTCCGACTCGGCCTTGCGGTTGCCGATGGGCTGCTCGAAGACGACGCCGACGAGGTAGTCGACGAACGTGCCGTTGAACACGTCGCTGTAAACCGGGCCGGGGTTGCTGCCGAAGGAGTTGAACTTGGTTTGGAGGCGGAGGTCGAGGCGGGGGAGGCGTGCGTTGTCGGCCACGACCTTGCGGATCGCGGTGTCGTCGATTGAAAGGATCGCCTGCTCGATTTCCGGTCGATCGCTAATGGCGGCCTGGATGAGGTCGAGCAGGCTGAACTCGAGCGGCGCATCGACGGCCTCATCGGAGGGGAGGAGCAGGATCTCGGAACCGACGGGGACTTCGGGATCGTTGACGAGGGCCTTGAGACGGTCGCTGCTCTGACGGAGGGCGGACTGGGCGCGGAGGAGGTCTGCGCGGCGGCGTTCGACGCGGGCCGTTGAATCGGCGATCTGAGACGGCGTTGCGTCGAGATCGACGCGTCCCTTGACCTGGTTTGCGGTCAGCGTGCCGCGGTCGAGGAGCTGCTTGAGGATCTGCACGTCGCGGGCGGCACGGAAGAGCTGCCAGTAGGCCTTTTCGGTGTCGGTGATGTTCTTGATCAGGTCGCGGCGGAGTGTGGCGATGCTGTTGCGTTCGGCGTTGCGGGCGATACGGGTCTCGGCGAGCGCGACGTCCGATCCGGCACCTCGGAGGATCGGCTGGTCGATCTGGAGTGTGACGCCGACGAGGCTGTTGGGGTTGGGGCGGACGGTGGAACTGCGTGTGGTGTCGTCGAGGTAGTTGAGTTCCTGCTGGACGGTGATTTGTCCGCCGGAGGTCAGCGGGCGGCGCAGACCGGTGTTCCACTGCGTGGTTTGCTGTTGGAAGGGCGAGGCCGAGCCGAAGGTGGAGCTTCGTGGCTGGTCGGTGTTGTTCCAGTTGAGGTTGGAGAAGAAGACCCAGTCGAACGCGGCCTGGGCGTTGACGAGTTGTGCTTCGCTGATCGCGGGCGCGAGGCGTGCGAACTGGATGCTGAGGTTGTTGGTGGCGGCGGTCGAGATCGCGCGTTCGAGGCTGATTTTTCGGGCTCGGATGGGCTCTCCCAGGAGGTCGGTGTCCGGGGGGAGCGAGCCCGAGACGTAGGCCTTGGGGCCGGCCATTTTTTCGAGCTCGGGCATGAGCTCGGGCTTGATCCCCATTTCCTTGAGCTGGTCTTCGCGGTCGGTAATTCGGCGTGCGGGTTGGTGTTGGGCGTCGGCCATTTCGCGCTTTGCAGTCGCCAAGGCTGAATCGCGGAGGGATCGGTTGGTATCGATGGCGACCGGGGTTTCGCACCCTCCGGCCAAGAGAGCCAAGGTCAACGCCGCGCCCAGCGCTCGCGGATGGACGGCAGACGTTCGGCACGCGTTCTTCATTGGTGCAGAGAACGTAGCTTGCGGGCAGCATTGGGTCAAAGGAAGGGCTTGGGAGTGCCCCAGGGGAAACGATGTAGGGGGCGTGAGACGAAAGCCGATCCTGGGTGCGTAGACTTGAACGAGCCGATGGCGTTTGGGCTGGAGGCGGCGATACGCTTGGCTCGCGGGAGCTGCCCGGTGGATACCCCGGTGCCGCGAAAGTTTGGTGCCGGATCGTTCTGGATGGAACACTTGGTCTTGGCCTGGAAGTCGAGGCCCGAAGTTTGGGAGTTTCAAAGATGCGCGTTGCACTCGGATCGGCGGGGGTTCTTTCGCTTCGGTTGTCATGGACCATGCTCGCGGGTCCGGCGGTGTTGGTCGCGCTGGCCGCCGCCGTGCCGTGCGTCGCGCAGGTGAAAGATGTTTCGCCGTACGCGGCGGTCGTTACGGCGGACAATACGCCGTTGCGTTGCGGCGACGGGTTGTATTACCGTGTGGCGGACTTGAGCCGCGGGCAGGTTGTGGAGGTTGATGCCGAGAGCGCGAATTGGTTTGATGCCGAGAGCGCGAATTGGTCCCGTGTTTCGTACCCAGCTGGGACTCCGGCGTATGTGAAGGCCGAGGAAGCGACGGCCGACGAGGCGACGGCGACGGTCCGATTGAAGTCACCGAGCGCGCTCAAGGCTGTGCATGTCGCGGCGGGGTTCGGTTCGAGCTGGAAAGCCCTGCTCGCCACCCCGATCAACGAGGGCACGACGCTCAAGTGGCTCGAGACGGTGAAGGAAAACGGAGTCGTGGTCGGGTACAAGGTGGTTGCGCCGGCGGGAGCGAAGGGGTTTGTCGAGAACAAATCGCTGCGGAAGGCGAACGCGGACGAGGCGGCCCGCGTGGGGCTCGCGGTCTCGCGTGAGGCCGCGAAACCTGCGGAAGCGAAGCCTGCTGAGTCCAAGCCTTCGGAGGCGAAGGCACCGGAGATCAAGCCGGCCGGGGTGAGCCCCGGAGTGACAAACCTTGCCGATCCGATCGTGCCGAACGGGGCGACGCCCGCGGCGTCGGCGTCGGGGACGGCACCCGCGGTCACGCCTGCGGCTGAGGTGTCGGCTCAACCGGCTGATGCCCAGCCCGGCGCGGTGGAGACGCCCGACCCCAAGAAGCCCTTGCGGATCGGCACCTTGGATGAGTTGGAGGCGACGTTCCAGGCCGTGCGGCGTCAGCCGATCGAGCAGGCGGAGCTTGATGCGTTGTTGATTGAGTTTGACCGCTCGATCGCGAGCGCGTCGGGGAACCCGGAGAAGGAGTTCCAGCGGAAGCAGCTCGAGCGTCGGCGTGAGGCGCTCAAGATCATCAAGGAAGCTCGCGATCGGAAGGTCGCGTTGAGCAAGGCCCAGCAGGACATCGACAACCAGGGCAAGCTGGTCAACCAGCGGCTCGCGGAGCTTGAGGCCCAGCGGGTGTACACGATCATCGGGATGCTGGTCCCGAGCACGGTGTACGACGGGAAGCGGTTGCCGCTGATGTACCGGTTGCAGTCGGTTGGATCGGCGAGCCCGACGACGATCGGGTATCTGCGTCCGGCGGACGCCTTGCAGTTGCAGACGAAGGTCGGGATGGTGGTGGGGGTGGTTGGCGATGCGTCGATTGATCGCTCGCTGATGCTCAACATTATCGCGCCGACGCGGGTAGATACGTTGCAGGCGGCCGTGACGAGCAAGCCGCAGAGCGAGACACCCGGTGTGACGCCGAGCAGCAACGCGGCGGTGGGCGAGCAGGGTCCGCGCTAGAGGCTGCTGAGTCTGGGATGACGATTTCCGAGTCCGTTTCTTCGGCCTCGCCCTCTGCGGCGGGGCCATTTCTTTGCGCGCATAGAGCGAGCGTCGCGGTTTGGCTCTGTGCTGGGCTCGCGCTTCTTGGTAGGCTGTCGGACCCCATAGGGAGCCGGCACGATGAAACGCGAAGTAGTTTTTGGTTCTGTTGGAGAAGTTCCCAGAGTTGACCGCGCGTGGGGCGTTGTCTGCGTGACCCTGCTCGCGATCGCGTGGGGCGTGTCGCGTCCGTGGAGCCAAGGGGAGGCTGCGGCACCCGCCGCCCTGGTGTTTGGCGCGGGTCAACCTGCCGCGGGCGGGCAGACACCTGCCGAGGAAGTGCTGCGCGGCTGGTACGCGGTCTACACGGGGAGCGATAAAGCGGAGGTGAAGTCGCACGCGTCGGCGGCGAGCTTTGCGCTTCCCTCGGGCGCGACGATTGACCCGCAGATTGTGCCGACGGGGTTCGCCGCGGAGTACACGGCGGAGATCGCGATCGCCGAGCCCGGGAAGTATCGGTTTGGGATCGAGGCCGAGGGGGGGACGGCGGGCGTCACGCTGTTTGACGCCAAGGGTGGTGCGAAGCTGGCGTCGGTGAACGTGGACGGGTCAGCGAAGGTTGGGAGCGCGAACACGCCGTACGTCGTGCTGCCCAAGGGGGACGTGCAGGTGATCGTGAAGTTCTCGCGCAAGGGCGACGCGGCGGTCCGGCTGCGCACGGTGTGGGATCAGGAGAAGGTCCGCGATCAGGGTTTCCGCTCTGAGGCGATCCCAATCGGCTTGACGAAAGTTCCGAAGTTCGGGAGGGCGGCGGCGCAAGCGAGTGTGACGGCTTTGCACGGCAGAGGGCTGCTGGGAGAACTCGGCTGTACCGCGTGTCACACCGGCGCGGACGGGAAGAGTTCGAGTACTTCGGTCGAGCTCCGGCAAGCGCCGTTGCTGGGGGAGATTGGTCGTCGTGCGCGGCCGGAGTGGTTGCTGAAGTGGATCTTGAACCCGCAAGCGGTGAAACCGGGCTCGCACATGCCCGACGTGCTGGGCGACTCGCCCAAGGACAAGGCCGACGCGGAGGCGATCGTGCAGTATCTGGTTGCGCCGCACTTGGCTTCGGCATCGGCTGAGCCGGCGGCGAAAGAGGAAGACGTGATCGAACAGGGGAGGTATTACTTTCACTCGGTGGGGTGCGTGGCGTGCCACGGGCCGCTGGAGTCGCCGGCTGCGGCGTTCGTGAACGAGCAGGGACTGTCGAAGAAGCTGCCTGAATACAAGGGCTTTGCGGCGT